>CAZIVO010000031.1:0-31510 GCA_964542765.1 uncultured candidatus Brocadiaceae bacterium
GAGCCGAATAGAGCACGGTGGCCTCACCAACCCCCTCCGACCGCATACGATCAGCAGCTTCTCCCACACACTCTGCCACCGCCGACACATAGCCGGGATGGTCATGCCAGGACTCGATCTCCGTCATCGGAATGGACAGGTTGATGTCCTTGGCGACTCTGCGAATCTCTTGAAGGCTGTTGCCGGACGAAGCCGCGCAGGCATGTGGGTACTGAGAAAAAGCGACGATGTGGTCTGCGCCCCAGTCAAGGGCAGTGGCGAAGGCCTCATCGGTCATCGGATGCCAGTACCGCATGCAGGGCAAGGCGAGAAGGCTGATATCCGTGTCACGCTCTACCCGCTCTCTCATCCCTTCACCCTGTGTACGCGTCCACCGCACCAGCGGGCTGCCGCCAATCTTCTGGTAATTCGCCTTTGCGCCAGGGGTTCGTAAGGTCGTCACCAACCAGGAGAAGAAGCGCTGGCCAAGGCGACCACCGGGGAAACGGATCGTATCGCGATCGGCGAACAGGTTGGCCAGAAAGGGTCGGACATCCTCAGGATTCTCAGGACCACCGAGATTGAACAGCAGTACTGCGACCTTCATTAAACCGTCCTCGAGAACATCGGCCCTTCAGAAGCTGACCGGCGAAGATAGGGATCAAACTCCATCGCAAGGTTGCGAACAAATAGGCGGCCGAGCGACGTCACCCGTAACTCGGCCGCGTCGATCTCGAGCAAGCCATCTCGGACATGGGGCTGGAGTTTCTCAAGCTCCACTGCGTAGCGCTGCCCGAACTCCTGGCAGCCTCCATGATCATCGAATCGGACCTTGAACCGACACATCAGATCGAGGATCACGCGGCGACGAAGTTCGTCCTCACTTGACCGCAGCAGACCGCGTTCGACCGGCAAGCGTCCCTCGTCAATGGCATCACTCCAAGAAAGCAAGCCCTTGTCGTTCTGAGCAAACGCTCCGGCGACCTCACTGATCGCCGTGACGCCAAAGGAGATCATGTCCTCTGCGGGTCGTGTCGTGTAACCCATGAAGTTGCGGTGCAGGGTTCCATTTTTCATCCCGCGAGCCAATTCATCTTCAGGCTTGGCAAAATGGTCCATCCCGATCGCCTCGTATCCCGCAGATACAAGAGTCTCCATGGCGACCAGATAAAGAGCCAACTTGTCGACTCCTCGAGGAAGGGCCTCATCAGGGATCACCGCCTGATGCTTTTTCAGCCACGGGACATGTGCGTAGCCATAACAAGCCAGACGATCGGGAGATAACTCAAGAACCTTGTCGAGAGTCACTTTGAAACTGTCCGTCCTCTGATGCGGCAAGCCATACACGAGATCGAGGCTGACTGACTCGAAGCCGTGGCGCCGCGCACTCGTCACCAGATCCGCAGTCTCCCGGTAGCTCTGCACCCGGTGAATCGCTTCTTGAACCTCGGATTCGAAGTCCTGAACCCCCATGCTGATCCGGTTGAAGCCGGCCGCGGCCAAAGCTTCGATGTGCGCTTGCGTGGTCACTCGCGGATCGACCTCGATGCTGACCTCGGCGGCTTCGGCAAGAGGGAAAAGCTCGCACAATCCCGCAAACAGCTTCGTGATCTCTTCGGGAGACAGGGCCGTCGGCGTGCCGCCGCCCCAGTGATGCTGCACTACCGGCCGCGATGAGCCCATCGCGTCGCGCACCAGCGCAGCTTCCCGCAAGACTCGATCGACATAGTCCGCGATCTTCGCTCTGTCCTTGGAGATGACCACGTTGCAGCCGCAATACCAGCACATGCTCTCGCAGAAGGGAAGGTGAACGTAGAGCGCGAGGGGCTCATCGGCAGTTGCCCCCGCCACCACCAAGCGCTCAAGCTGATCCGCCGCTCCAAACTCCGTTGTCCACACCGGCGCGGTCGGATAGCTGGTATAGCGAGGACCTGGGCGGTCGTACTTGTAGAGAAGTTCTGGTGAGACCTTCATTCCCGATCCAGACTCCGTAATTCATCGACCAGGATCTCCACCGCGCGAGGATCCGTATCGGGGAGGATGCCATGACCGAGATTGAAGATATGCGGCCGATCACCGGCCGCTTCACAGACAGAGCGGACACGCGCCCGCAAGGTCTCCTCCGATGCGAACAGCGCAGTCGGGTCGAGGTTGCCCTGCAGGGTAAGATGATCGGGTGTCGCCGCTCGCACCGTCTCGAGCGACCGCCGCCAATCGACCGCGGCGACATGAGCACAGGATCGCGCAATCGATTCGAGGTGCTGTCCTGCGCCATTGACGTAGTTGATGGCAACCGCCCCAGCGTCCCGCGCCGTCCGCAGAAGGCCATCGGTCCGACCGGCGCAGAACTTCGCGTAGTCCTCCGCGCCGAGAACAGACGCCCAGGAATCGAAGATCTGAACCGCATCACATCCGTGTGCAACCAACGCCCTTACAAGGGGCGTCAAGCACTCCTCGATTCGATCCAGGAGAGCCGTGAAGGTCTCGGGATCGCGATGCATCATGGAGCGCGTCTTGTCCCAGGCCTTCGAGCCGCGCCCTTCAATCATGTAGCAAGCCATCGTGAAGGGGGCGCCAACAAAGCCGATCAGAGCCTTTTCCTGCGACAAGCGTTTGCGAACCAGTTCGACCGTTGCCAGCATCGGCGCGAGATCCGCTTCGGGCGCAGGAACTCGCAATGCGCGCACATCCTCGATTGACCCCACCGTCCTCTCCAGTACCGGTCCCGGCTCGTAACGAAGATCCATGCCCATCGGAATCAGAGGAATCAGAAGATCCGTGAACAAGATGGCGGCATCCAGATCGAATCGATCGACCGGCTGCAGGGTCACCTCGGCAGCAGATTCGGGTGAGTGACACAGTTCGAGAAAGCTCAGTCGTTCACGAATCTCTCGATACTCGGGGAGATAACGCCCCGCCTGACGCAGGATCCATACCGGCCGCCGCGTGGGGCACCCTCCCCGGGCAGCATCGAGGAATGGGCTACGAATTTCAGTCTGCATCAATCCCCTCCTGTGCGAAGGTTCGAGCACATCCTCTTTCGAACACACGCAGAGCGGTATCGACATCCTCAACCGTGTGCGCCGTCGAGAGGAATCCTATCTCGTAGGCAGATGGTGCAAGGTACACGCCCGCTTCGAGGCAGGCGTGGAAGAAGGTCGCGTATGGCGCTCCGATATCGTCGGGAATCTCTTCTGCGCAGCGAGCAACCGGGCCTTCCGAGAAACTCAGCCAAAAGAGTGAACCCAGGCGTTGCAGGCGAACGGGATACTGCTTGCCTGCCATCATCGCATCGAAGCCTTTCTCGAGATGCCTCCCCAACTCTTCGAGCTGGGCGTGAGCGGAAGTCTCTTCGAGGATGTCGAGGGTCACCAGACCTGCGGCCATTGCCACAGGATTACCCGACAGCGTACCGGCCTGATAGACAGGGCCCTCGGGAGCGAGATGGTCGAAGTAACGTGCGGGACCGGCGAATGCCCCCACCGGAAAGCCACCGCCGATCACCTTACCGAAGGTCGCGAGATCCGGTTCGATACCGAACAATTCTGCAGCACCTCCCGGCGCCACCCTGAAACCGCTGATCACCTCATCGAAGATCAAAAGCGCTCCATGCCGCCTGGTGGCTTCACGCAAGGCATTCAGGAATTCGGGACGCTGCAAAAGCAACCCGTTGTTCGCCGGAATCGGCTCGACGATGACCGCCGCCACCTGATTCCCTTCGCTCTCCATGAAAGACAAGAAGCGCTCAGGATCATCGAGGGGCAAGACCGTCGTCAGCCCGGCAATCGCACCAGGAACCCCCGCCGACGATGGTGTCCCGAAGGTCGCTCCTCCCGAGCCAGCCGCCACCAGCAAGCAATCGCCATGGCCATGGTAGCAGCCGGAAAATTTGACGATGCGGTCGCGACCGGTCACCCCTCGCGCCAGCCGGATCGCCGACATCGTCGCCTCTGTCCCCGAAGATGTGAATCGGACCCTTTGAGCGCCCGGATACTGCGCCGCCACCCGCTGCGCCAACTCGAGCTCGCCGCGATGAGGGGCGCCATAACTGGTGCCCGCCGCCGCCGCTTCGTATACCGCTTCGAGAACTCGGGGATGGGCATGACCCAGGATCATCGGCCCCCATGACATCACAAAATCGAGATAGTCAGCACCATCGACATCGGTGAAGTGAGCGCCTTCGGCTCGATCGATGAATACCGGAGTACCACCGACCGCTCGAAACGCACGCACCGGAGAAGAAACGCCACCTGGCAAGGCTTGCGAGGCGCGAGCAAACAGTTCTTCCGAAATGCTGTGACCGCTCATAGCCAGGCCTCGCGCAGCGCCTCACGCGCATGATAGGTGATCAGGATGTCAGCGCCGGCACGACGAACTGCGTGGAGATGTTCGAGGACCAGAGCTGACTTGGCCGCGAGACCCTCACGCGCCATCAACTCGATCGCAGCATATTCCCCGCTCACCAAGTAGGCAGCGAGCGGAACGGAAACCTCATCCTTGACCCGAGCGATGACGTCGAGATAAGCCAGAGCCGGTTTGACCATCAAGATGTCAGCCCCTTCTTCCACATCGATCGAGGCCTCACGAACGGCCTCGCAAACGTTACGGAGATCCATCTGATAGCTCTTGCGGTCGCGAGGACCAGCATCCTTGGGAGCTGATTCTGCCGCCTCGCGAAATGGTCCGTAGAAGCTCGACGCATACTTGACTGCGTAGCTCAAGATGGACCGATTCGAGAAACCCTCTCCGTCGAGGGCATCACGGATCGCACGCACCCTCCCATCCATCATGTCCGACGGCGCGATGACATCAGCTCCGGCTTGCGCCAAAGAAACCGCCTGTGCCGCGAGCCGCGGCAAGGAAGAATCATTGTCCACTTCGCCATCTTGAAGAAGCCCGCAATGGCCATGGTCGGTGTAGGTACACAGGCAAACATCGGTGATGACCGTCAGATCTTGTCCAAAATGTTCCTTGAGAGCACGAGTTGCACGGTGCACGGGGCCCTCTGGATCCTCGCCCGGGCTGCCTACAGCGTCCTTGCTCTCGGGAATTCCGAACAACAGCGCCGTATGGATCCCCAACTCCAGGTCTGACTCGACACGACGCAACAGTGGTTCGACACCCAACCGATCGATACCGGGCATGCTGCCCAGCGGCTCCACAGCATCATCGACAGGGAGAACGAAATGCGGCTGGACGAGGCAGGATGACGGCACGTGCGTCTCTGCGACCAGATCG
This sequence comes from uncultured candidatus Brocadiaceae bacterium, assembly GCA_964542765.1. GTDB lineage: Bacteria > Planctomycetota > UBA1135 > UBA1135 > UBA2386 > CAZIVO01. Next base: position 5,218 of record CAZIVO010000031.1, read on the forward strand.
CGCAGAGCCGCCGAACGGCGAAGCCTCCTGGGTCTAATTCGCATCGCAGAGCTCCTTGATCAGAGAAACCAGTGATGAAGCCGTAGGCCTCTTTGCAACCCCGGCCAAAGGCAGTTCCATCTCGGTCATGGCTTCGGCAGTGGTCGGACCGAGCCCCAGATAGTGCCCCTTGAGTTGCTGACCGACCTCCTTGAAAGCACGTGCGGCGGACGGCGACGTGAAGATGACCGCGTCAAACTCTTGCTCGGGAAGTTTCACCTGCTTGATCGCGCCGGAGTCATACACCGGAACGGCCCTTACCTGATATCCGAAAGACACCATCGCCCGCTCGAATGCCGGATGCCGATGAGCCGCGCAAGGGAAAACAACCGGCCCATCTTCGGCCGAGCAGTGCGCCGCTACAAGTTCGGCAAGAGCCTCGCCACCAGCACCTTCGGCAGGACTCAGGCAGGAGTGACCGTGCGACATGACCGCGCGCGCCGTGGCCGGACCACCGGCAAAGTAAGCCGTCGAGCCGAGCTCGGTGGCAGTATCACCGACCAAATCAAAATACCGATCGACCGCGCGGACCGACGAGAAGGCAACCGTATGAGCAAGATCCTTGAACTCCGCTACATCGACAGAAAGCGGCACGATCTCGGTCAAGGCTACCGTCGCCACCAGCGCGCCGGCAACGGCCAGGGCAGCGCCCAGATCACCGGCTTCGCCTCCTGGGCGTAGCAAGAGCAGCCGCGCTCCCTGCAGCGGTTCTCCCACCAGCGGTCCGAGAACCAAAGCGATCTCCTCGATGAGGGCCATCGGATCTTCTCCGTCACGCTCCACGAAGACCCGAGCCGCTGGACGGCCAGAACCAGCCTCCGAGTAGAGACTGGCGATGATCTGAAAGCGGCCATCCGCATCCCGCTGCACCATGGCTCCCAACGGCATCGAACAACCACCGCCCAGGCGAGCGAGCAAGGCGCGCTCGGCATCGACACAACGTGCTGTCTCCTCGTGATGCAAGCTGGCGAACAACTCACGAGTACGCGCATCATCTCGGCGGCACTGAACCGCGATCGCCCCCTGACCTGGGGCAGGCGTGAACTCGCGCGGGGACAACCTGTGACATAGAAGATCGTCGAGAGTCAGGTTCAGCCGCTCGATTCCAGCCGATGCCAAGATGATGGCGCCGTACTTTCCTTCGCGCAGCTTGTCTATACGGGTGGGCACGTTGCCGCGAATATCCTCGGTCTTGAGATCGGTCCTCTGCGCGAGCAGAGCACATCGACGACGTGGCGACGAAGTACCAACAACCGTCCCACTGTCCAGGACAACATCAGAAGAGGGATCGCCCGCATCCCCCTGGGTATGAAGCAACACATCGACCGGTGAAACACGTGCCGGCACCGCACCTATCACCAGATCTTCTGGCAATTCAACAGGCAGATCCTTGTAGCTGTGTACGGCAGCATCGATCTCGCCAGCGCGCAACGCCTGCTCCAGTTCTTGCGTGAAGACACCTTTACCACCGATCGCAGGAAGCGGAACATCGAGGGTCAGGTCTCCACGAGTTTCGATGACGACCGTATCCCAGTCCTCACCACTTCGCTCAGCGAGTTCTTGGGCAACCTGCTCGGTTTGAGCACGCGCCAGCCGACTTCCACGAGTGCCGAAACGGATCACCTCTTATCTCCCGCCAGCAGTCAGTTGCTTGAGATCTTGGATGTGGAAGTGTGCGTTTCGCTTCGCCGAGCGCATGACTGCCAGGCGAACCTTCTCGCAGTCTTTCGGATCGAGATGCTTGAGCCCATGTAAGAACTCTTCATCGAGCAGGGACATGGCTTGCTTGACGTGCAGTTCGATGACGCCGCTCAAACTACGCTGCGCAGGGTCCGTGCCCTTGAAAATCTCACCTGCGTGAGCGTCGACCAGACTGCGGACGGTCTTCAGGGTCGAGGGGCCATGGATACTGTCCTGCCGAGCTATGTCGGCAAGATCATCGAGACCCAGACAATCATCACCCTTGAGTTTCTTTGCTTCCGGCGCCACGACCGAGGGCATGCTCAGATCGATGACAATCTTGACCCTGGCGATCTGAGCTGGCCCGATAACCCACTCCGGACTATGGATCGCAATCAGCAACCCATCCAACTCCTGCGTGTCTTCGCAGAATTCCTGGAGCGACATCGCCCGACAACCAAGGTGCTCGGCAAGGCGGCATGCCCGCTCCAGTGTCCGATTGACGATGACAACATCTTCGGCACCGTGCCGCACCAGCGTTTCGGCCGCCCGGCGACCGGTCTCCCCGGCTCCGACCACCGCAAAACGCTGCCCTCTGGCAAGCAAATGGCGAGCCGCGACATCCGCCAAAGAAACCTGCGCCCGGGAAAAACCGGTCCTCTCACGAATCTCTCGCGCAGATCGCAACAAACGCCCCTGCAAGGTTCGCAAGGAGCCCGACGACAACCCGTGATCCTCGGCGATCTGAAAGGCGCGCTTCACCTGGCCAAGAATTTGATCCTCACCGATAGCCATGGACTCCAGACCCGTGGCAATTGCCGTGAGGTAGCGGACCGCTGACTCATCCTTCAGCACTCGAGGTGCCGGTCCTTGCCAATCAGGAACAATCGAGTTCATGGTCGCCACAGAATCGACCACCGACTCCGCAACCAGAATCTCCATCCTGTTGCAGGTGGCCAGTACAACGCCCCCCGCGATACTCCCCTCCTTGCGCATGCGGTGCAAATTCGCGATCACATCCGTCTGCTGTGACACCCAGCGCCGAAGGTCCTCGAGCTGCAAAGAGCAATGACCGGCGCCGAGGAGGAGTAGCTTGCTTCCCATTACGGCGATCAAATTACGGATACGGGGTCATCCTCCCTGTCATCCCACCGTCATTGCGGATCATTATTCAACCTCGTGACAACCTGACGACACGGACATCCCCAGGATGCGTAGCCTCTCCGGGCCTTCCCACCGGGCTAACACAGGCCAGATACACCAGCCATACGCAAAACCTGAGCCCCGGGTAACAGCCCAGATTGGAGCAAACCGGGATGTGCTACATCTCGGGATTGACTCGCTCGAGCGGGGTGATCAATAACAGAAGATCAGCGCACAGGATCGAGGCGCAACCAATCGATACCCATCCCGTAGCGCGCTCCGGGCCGGCCCTGTCCGCGAACGAATTCGACCCGCAGTCCATGCACGCTCTGATCGAGCGTCAGGGGGCCGAAGGTCAAGGGACCAAAAGGGATCACTGCGGGGTGACGCAGATCGACAGGCTCACCGAGTGGCTTCCCATCGAGAAGGAACCGGACCGTGCCATAGTTGGAAGCCTTGGTAAGACCCATGTGAAGTTGATACACACCCGCCTTCGTCACCGGAAGCTCCAGATCGAGGCTCGACCCTTCCACGGCACGGCTCCACCACAGGTGCGAACGACCGGACCACCGACTGACCTTTCGCTTGCTGTCGAGCGCTTGATTCACGACCCGCCCTCCGGTCGGATCGTCTCGCTTGAGCGCCTCACCTTCGATTGCACCCCAGACACGATGAGTCGCCGGGTCGAGCCTGGGCTTCTCCCCCGGTTCCGGCACCTGCGCCGGTGAAGCCAAGTAGGCGATGAGATCGCGAGCATCCTTATCGGTGAGCGATTGCAACTGACCTTCGGGCATCAAGGAAATCGGCAGGGTCTGCAGCGCAGCAACTTCGGATCGATCCACCACGATCTGCTCGGTCTGTGTCTGAATGGTAAGAGCACTCTCGTTCTGCGCCGAAATCCTTCCAGTGATGGCCCGGCCGTCTTTCATCTCGACGACGCTCATCTGATGGTCCTTGCCTACAAGCGCGTTCGGATCGATCAGATTCTCAAGAATGTAATCGAGATCAGCACGGTTCGACCCGGTGATCTCGGGACCGATCGCCCCGCCGGTTCCAAAAAGCTTGTGGCAAACGAAGCAGGTGGAACTGTAGATCACGCGGCCATTGCGAAGATCGGCCGCGGCAAGGAAATCCGAAGTGAGCAACTTCTTGTAGCGAACAATCTCCGCCACCTTGGACGCAGAAGTCGAGCGAACCGCCCCCCAAACTTCAGCAATCCTGGCATCGATGCCGGCATCTTTGAACCGACGCATCTGTCGGATCACGAAGGCTGTCAGAACCACCCGCGGCATCCGACCTTCCGCCACCGCATCCAGCAAACTGCGTGCATAGGGCGCGCGCGAAGACATCACCGAAATGGCTGCCCGCTGCTGCGCCGGGTCAAAATTGCCGTAGTGATCGATCAGCACCTTGGGAGTATCTGCATCAGCGTAGCCACCGAGAGCACTGATCGCGGTCAACCTCAGTCCCGGCGTCGTCATCAGGTCATGCAAGATCGAGGGCAAATCAGGGTCGCCACCCTCTGCCAGCACCGTGAGTGCGTGGCGGCGATCTGCCAGGGACGTTTCGGAGTCGATCAGGGTTTCTCGCATGACCGGGAAGACACGGCGATCGCCAAACCGCACCGCCAGAAACTCCGCCCGCTCACGCACCAACTTGTCCTCGCTGGAAGCGAGCTTCCCGTAGATCTTCGACCAAGATGCCGGCATCGACGGTCGCGCTCGACCGCGCAAGGCCGTCACAACCTCGGTGAGCATCGAACGCTGCATGGCTGCATCCTCGACCTGGCCGATCGACGACACCACCGCATCGAGACCATTCGCCATGGACGCCGCTCGCCGGGTGATGAAACGCGCGAGCAAAGGAATCTTCGTCACCTGCGCAAGCCGCATGGCCCGCGCCAGATCCGCGGAAACCAGCGGCTCGATGCCATACCACAGGACGAAGGGGATGTTGTGATCGGTCGCATCTTCAGCGTGCCTGGCCAATCGCTCGGCGATCTCCCAGCGACGATCGAGGGGCAGCCTCTGCAAGGCACAAGCGAGGTAGAGTCGCACAACGGGCGATCCATCCTCCGCCGCCATGGTCTCGAATCGATCAAGGACTCGATCATCCGGGACTGATTGCTCGCACAGCAACTGAATACTCCAAGCGCGCACGTAGTCAGACTTGCTACGCAGCATTCGCGCAGCCACCGGAAGTGGAACACCCCCTGTCACGTGCAAGGCCCAGAGCGCTCGCAACATGATCGGCGTCGCGGGTGACGTCCGCAGAATATCTTCCAGCGCAACACGCGTGCCTTCCTCGAGCTCGCCGGCAGCCGCGCGTTCCTGCAGCAAGCGCCGAGAGTGGCGGACGAACCAGTCGTTGGAGTGGGTCTGGTAGCTGACAAGCTTGCTGTCATCAAGCTTGTTCAGATCGACGGACAGATTGCGGTTTTCACCATACGAAAGCTTGAAGATGCGGCCGTTGCTACGGTCGTGCACCGTTGGATCTCTCCGGTGGCACTGGTTCTCGTCATACCAATCGATCATCCAGACATTGCCATCAGGGCCATAACGAAGGCTGACGATCTGGGACCACACATCGTTCGCGAACAGGAAGTCTCCCCAGTGACCACCGTTGAAGCTCGACCCCTTGGGGGTCAGGGAGTCGACATTGATCCGCGCCCCGTGAATGTTGTTCATGAACATGAGTCCCCGGAACTTGTCCGGCCATGTTCCACCCAGGTAGATCATCGCACCGACATGCGCATGGCCTCCTCCGGAACTCGATGACCGCCCCGTGCCCGAGAAGGGAGTCGTCCCGCCCCAGTGCATGTGATCAGCAATGGTCTTGATGTCGTCATAGGTGTTGGCATTGAAGTGGTTACCTGCCTGCCGCTGATAACGCCCCCCCTGGACCACGTGATAGAGATGGGGAATCACGCATGCCGTGATGAAGGCCTGTCCGTGATCATTCCAATCGATACCCCACTGGTTCGAAGCTCCATGCATGAACACCTCGAACTCGTGCCTCGTGGGGTGGTAACGCCATACCGCCGCATTCAGCTTCACCCGCTGATCCTCGGGAGTGCCCGGCTTGCCTACTCGCGAGTGAGTGAAGACACCATGACAGCCATACAGCCAGCCATCGGGACCCCAGATGAAAGCATTGAGAGTCTCGTGGGTGTCCTGGTATCCCCAGCCATCGAGCAACACAACGGGTTCAGAATCGGGAACATCATCGCCATCGCGATCGGGGATGAACATGAAGTGAGGTGCAGCACCAACCCACACCCCACCAAATCCAACCTCCAGACCACTGATCAGATTAAGCTTTTCCGCAAAGACCTTGCGGGAGTCAAATTTGCCGTCTCCATCGACGTCCTCGAACACGAGGACCCTGTCCCTGGCCTTGTCGGCAGCAACGCGCACGGGATAGGAGTAGGACTCCGCGACCCACAACCTGCCGCGGTGGTCGATTGCCATCGCAATCGGTTGCTTGACATCCGGCTCGCTGGCCGACAGCGTCACGCTGAATCCGTCGGGCACGGTCATCGCCGCGGCAGCGGCCTCTGGATCGAGTCCCGCATGTTCGAAAGCGTCGAGCGGTGGCTCTTCGATCGGATGCTGCTTGCCAGGAAATCTCGGCCGCCGACCGTGGAACCGAAAATCATCAAAGTTGATGTGGCCCCATGCCGAAGATTCCTCATCGACAATCCGGATACGGAGCAGCCTTCCTTTCTTGTGGCGAAGATCCAAGATCACCGGACGCAAATCCTCACGGTTGTCGCCCATGATCTTGAGGAATGGTTTGCCCATGGCCACATCGATCATCTCGACGCGGGTCTTCTCGCTCTTGCCGCCACCGACCAGGAAGCTTGCGTAGGGATGCGTGACCTTGAAGGCTGACGAGATCAAGCTCCCCTTGGGGGTATCCCCCACCTGTTCATAGCTGCCGATCCAGTAGTTGCCGATGTGCCGACTGCTGCTCTCCTTGCGGCGCGGCTTGACCGTGTCACCAAGCACCGGCTGACCGTCGAAAGCTTTGCCCACCGCCGTCCACCCCTGAAGCGTCCCCGACTCGAAACCCAGATTGAGAGATTGGCCATCCTGGTCCACTGGCTCGATGCCTGACGGCCAACCTTCGGGCGGAAAACCCGCGATGAGTCCACGGTCTTTCGGCCCCTCGTAGATCTTCGGCTGGGCAGTTTTCCACTCCTTGTCGCTGACGACCCGGCGACTCTGGATCATGACGTGCGCACCTTGCATTCCACCGGTAGCGATGTCGGGCAGACCGTCACCATTCAGATCACCAACAACGACTTGACGACCGACACCGGCCTCGCCATCGGCCTGATAGGGCACCCAATCAACACCGTCATCGCCCCTCACGAGGCGAAACCAATAGACCACGGCACCATCGTCCCAGCCCGGACTCTGACGATGGTGCGACCAGTAGGTCTTGCCGGTGACGATATCCTTGAGTCCATCGCCATCCATGTCAGCAAGCCCCAGCGTGTGCAACTCGCTGAAGACGACGCCATAGCGGTTCTCCGCAGGCTTACCGCCCATGATCAGATGCTGGGTGAAGTCGATCTCATCTCCGGCGCGCGACTGCTCGAACCAGGCCAGACCGTATTCGTGTGCAGCCAAGCTGGTGATCACATCATTGTCGCCATCACCGTCGACATCATAGACCAGCATCTCGGCACCTCCGCGAGCCGTGAACCGGTATTCATGGCGCTGCCACATCGGATCCCCCTCGAGTGATTCCGGTTGCTGGAACCACCCATCCTTGTGGATCACATCCTTGCGCCCGTCACCGTCGATATCGCCGACACCCAGACCATGGCCGAACCGCTCCGATGCCATACGCGGCGAAATCTTGTGGAATACCCATTCGCCGAAAGGTGCCTGAGGATCGATGGTCGTGTAACCAAAACTACCACCGCGCGTGCACACGAGTTCCGGGTCACCATCGCCGACGAGATCGACGAAGTGCGGCGACTCGTTCGAGACCCAGTTGAAGACCTGGTGCTTGGTCCAGTGCTGGTCAAATCCATCTGCTCCTGGATTTTCATAGACATGAGCTGGCGTCCCTGGAAATCCGACGACGAAAACGTCCCCGCGACCATCCGCATTGAAGTCATGCACCCATGCAAAGAAGTGATCGGCGTAACCGTCACGGTTCTGCGGAACCGGCGGATAGATCTCATGCTGTGCCTTGAAGTCGGGACCGGCATACCAGTGCGGGCCATAGACAACATCGGCAGTGCCATCGCCGTTCAAATCGCCGATGCCCACACCTTCGCTGAAATAGACATCGGTGAGTTGCGACCGGGCAAACGAATGAAGCGTTTGACCGCTGGCGACACCGGAAAGGATCAAGAACGTGCCAATCAGCGATGCTAGAGGACGGTGGGACATGGCGTGGATTCTCCAAGCAATGCCGTCATAGCTCAACACAGACGGTCGATAAGACAGCAAAGAAGATGCTCGCCATCTCGATATCCGCCGATCAGTTCATCACGGCTACATGCCATCACGATCTGGAGCCGTCATCTGGAGCCGTCGTGGCCCTTCCAGCTCTTCATGCTCCGATAAACACCGAATCCACGCGCCACACGGTCGAAGATCGGCCCTGGCAAGACCCCCTGCAAGAAGGGGGAGATCTTGATCAAGAAGGGCGTGCGAACGCACCTGACGTTGCCAACGATCGCCCGCAATATCAAGCGCCCGAGTTGCTCGGAGGACAAGGAGCGAGTCCCGGACGGCGTTGATACCCCATCGAACATCCCTGTATCCACGAAGCTCGGGCAGATCGATGAGACCTGCACATGGCGATGGCCGAGTTCGGCCAGTTCGAGGCGAATCGACTCCGAGAAACCGAGTGCCGCCCACTTGCTCGATGCATAGACCGAGCCCCACGGCAAGCCAATATAGGCCGCAGCACTGGCGACATTGACAAGATGCGACTGAGGCCGCCCGATCAGATCGCCCAGAAAAGCATGCGTCATGGCAACCACGCCGAAGGTGTTCACCTCATAGGTCTTCGCATGATCGGCGAGCGGAACATCGAGGAAAGCTCCACCGGTAACCACCCCGGCATTATTGATGAGGATATCGATCGGTCCTCCATCCTCGATGACGCGCTTGCGGACCCCGGCAATCGCATCAGGATCGGTTACATCCAGAACATATCGAGATGAGCGGCCACCGATCTCATCGGCAACTTCATCGAGCTTGGATGATTGGAGATCGGTCAACACCAGTTCGGCGCCGGCCCGCGCCAGTTCACAGGCAACAGCCTTGCCAATCCCCTGAGCTGCCCCGGTTACCAGAACCCGCTTGCCCTCGACCCGAGTCACCGCCCAACCCCACTCATGCCATCCTCCCAAGGATCAGTGGGCCAGGCTTCACCGATTCGTCTGAAATCTTGATCGCATCCGTCAACTCCGCGATCGCTCGCCCGGCATCGTCATCGGATGCCGCATGAATGACCGCCAGTGGCTGGCCGCTGGAGACCTGATCACCAAGATCCACCTCGAACACCACGCCAACGCCAGGGTCCACCTGATCGTCCGGTTGCTGACGCCCGGCACCCAGATTCATTGCACAATCACCCACGGCAAGCGGGTCGATATCAGCAACGAAACCGTCGGACGAACTCACGAGCTCTCGCTGGACCGAAGCCATCGGCAGAACGTTCGGGTTGTCGAGGAAATGCGGATCGCCGCCCTGCCGTTCGATGTTCCGTCGCCAGCAAGCTTCCACCTCACCACTGCTCAGCAAGCGATCGAGGATCTCGCGAGCTTCGGGAACTGTCTTGGCCACCTCGCCGAGAACCAGCATCTCGGCCGAGAGTTCCATGGATATCTCAAGCAAGTCCTGTGGACCCTCACCACGGAGGCAATCAACAATCTCGCGGAGTTCCAGGGCATTGCCAACCGCACGACCGAGCGGCGTGTCCATGTTCGTCAGCAACGCCGTAACACGCTTGCCGGCTGCCTTGCCGGTGGAAACGATGCTCTTCATCAAGGTTTCAGCATCCGTCCGCGTCTTCATGAAGGCCGCGCGGCCACACTTCACATCCATGACCAGAGCATCGATGCCTTCGGCCAACTTCTTCGAAAGGATCGATGCGGTGATCAAGGGGATACTCTCCACCGTCCCGGTCACATCTCGAATCGCATACATACGCCTATCGGCCGGAGCGATCTCGCCGGTAGCAGCCGCCATCACGAAGCCACAATCACCGAGAACCGACCGAAACTCATTCAGAGACAGATCCGTTCGATAACCAGGAATCGACTGCAGCTTGTCGATCGTCCCACCGGTATGGCCGAGGCCGCGACCGGAAATCATCGGCACGGGTATACCGGCGGCGGCCACCAGCGGTGCCAGCAGCAGGCTGACCTTGTCGCCAACCCCGCCGGTCGAGTGCTTGTCGACCTTGACGCCGGCGATCTCGGTCAGGTCCAGGACCGTCCCCGAATCGCGCATCGCCAGAGTCAAGTCGGAGGTCTCATCCACCGTCATGCCACGGCAGCAGACAGCCATCAAGAAGGCGCCGAGCTGGGCATCCCCGAAGGAGCCGTCGACAACGCCGGATACGAGATCGCGAATCTCCTCCCCGGTGAATTCGCCCCCCTCGCGCTTTTTCCTGATCAGCTCGCCAGGGTGGCGTTTCACATCGACACCGGGTGCCAGAAAGTCTTGACCTCCACGAAGGGCTCCACCCACAGGAGGCTTGCGAGACGACCGGGACGACGCCACTCGCCATCGTCGAGGTCCGCGTATCGCACACGCTTGACACTGTCAGCCGCCGCCGCGCTGGCAGCTTGGTCCGGTGAACCCGCGATCAGCAAGCCATCAACATCACGATGCGATGACATCTGCGACACCAGTTCGTCGCGAAAACCGCCGAGGAGATTGACCGTGCCCGCCGGCACATCGCTGACCGCCAACAATTCACCCAACGCGAGTCCCGCCAGCGGCGCTGCCTCGCTGACCAGCGCGACCACCGTGTTGCCACCCGCAAGGATCGGGCAAAGCAGGCCGACCAGTCCGAGCAAACCCGGCTGCTCGGGCGCGACCGCACAGATCACGCCCGTCGGTTCCACCGTTGTGAAGTTGAAAAATGGTCCGCTAACATCGTTCTGCGAACCCAACAAACTCTGCAACTTGTCGGGCAATCCTGCATACCAGGTCACGAGATCGATCGCCATCTCGACCTCCTTGCCGGCTGCGGCTGCCGTCATGCCACTACCAGCCCTCAATTCGTCGATCAGGGATGTCTTGCGCGTCTCCATGATCTCGGCCAGGCGATAGATGATTTGACCCCGGTTGTAGGCGGTCTTACCACTCCATCCAGCCAGGGCCGAACGCGCCGCAACCACCGCCTCGCGAAGATCCTTTCGGCTCGCGCGCGCAACGTTGCAATCATCGAGCCCTTCGGGCCGGAAGCTGCGCCCTGACTCGCTACGCGGGAAGGCTCCCCCGATGAAGAGCTTGTAGGTCTTGCGGACATTGACTCTGGCCATCGAATCAGCCTCCACTCAGTTCGCCATCGAAATGCAAGTAAGCGCGCAACCCCTGGCGCCCGCCTTCGCGACCGAAACCACTCTCGCCGAACCCTCCGAACGGGCTGCCCGCGTCGAATCGATTGAAGGTGTTATTCCAGACAACTCCGGCACGCATCCGCGCGGCCATCCACAGGATGCGAGAGCCCTTGTCGGTCCAGATGCCGGCCGACAGGCCATATTCCGTGTTGTTCGCCTTTTCGACTGCCTCCTCGGGAGTGCGGAAGGTCATGACCGTCAAAACCGGGCCGAACACCTCCTCGCGCACGATGCGGTTGGTCTGGCTAACGCCCGTGAAGAAGCTCGGAGGGAACCAGAAACCGCGATCCGGCAAGGAACAACTCGACTGATGCAGCGCGCCTCCCTCGGCCTTGCCGCTCTCGACCAGTTCGGTGATCCGCGCCAGCTGGCTGTCGCTGTTGATCGCCCCCATGTCCGTGTTCTTATCCATGGGATCACCAACCCTGATGCGTTCGATCCGGCGCGCGAGCTTGTCGATGACGATGTCATGAACACTCTCTTGCACCAGCAGGCGGGAACCCGCGCAGCAAACATGTCCCTGATTGAAGAAGATCCCACGGACGATGCCCTCGACTGCCTGGTCGATGGCTGCGTCCTCCATGATGATATGAGCAGCCTTGCCACCGAGCTCCAGCGTCAGGTGCTTACCGGTGCCGGCCAGCTGCCTCTGGATGGCCTTGCCCACCCCGGTGCTGCCGGTGAAGGCGACCTTGTCGACGCCCTTGTGCCCGACCAGCGCCGCGCCGGTATGCCCATCGCCGGTAACGATATTGACAACACCCTTGGGCAGGCCCGCCTGCTGGCAGACTTCCGCCAGGTGGAGCGCCGTCAGCGGCGTTGTCTCGGCAGGTTTGAGCACCACCGTATTGCCACACGCAAGAGCCGGCGCCAACTTCCATGCCGCCATCAACAAAGGGAAGTTCCAGGGGATCACCTGACCGACCACGCCGATGGGGCCGGGCTTCGCTCCAGGAAAAGCCAGCTCGAGTTTGTCCGCCCAGCCACCGTGATAGAAAAGATGCGCGGCGGCCAGCGGGACGTCAACGTCGCGCGACTCGCGGATCGGTTTGCCACCGTCGAGCGTCTCCAAGCAGGCAAACTCACGCGCGCGCTCCAGAAGGATCCGAGCGAGACGATAGATGTAACGCGCACGCTCCTTGCCAGGCATCGGACCCCATACCTTCTCCTGGGCCCGGCGTGCCGCCCGCACCGCACGGTCAATATCCTTGTCACCAGCATGCGACACCCTTGCCAGAATCTCCTCGGTAGCAGGGTTGATGGTCTCGAAGGTTTCCTCGCTCCGAGGCTCGACGAATTTCCCATCGATGAACAGGCCATACTCGTCATCGATCTCGAAGTGGTCGGCATCCTGAGGTGCATCGGCATAGGCCCAGCCACCGAAGGGAAGCTTGCGCCGCCCCTTGGATGCCACTGCCTTTTTTGACTTCTGTGTCATGGTCAGTCTCAGTCCTTGCTGAAGTCCTCGGGGCGTTGGTAGACGCCCGTATCCAAGCGCACGAGTTGCATGAGCACGTCATTGAGCAGCGAACTCGCACCAAAGCGAAAATACTCCGGTGACATCCACAGGTCACCGACCGTCTCGTTGACGATCACCAGATAACGCAATGCGTCCTTGGCATTCTTGATACCGCCGGCTGCCTTGACGCCGACGACCCGGCCCGTCTCGAGGTAGTGATCCCGCACGCTCTCAAGCATCACGAGAATAATAGGGCGCGTCGATGCCGGTTTGATCTTGCCCGTGCTGGTCTTGAGGAAATCCGCTCCGGCAAGCAGGGCAACCCGGCAAGCACGGCGCACATTGTCATAGGTCGCAAGCTCCCCCGTCTCGAGGATGACCTTGAGGTGGGCCTCCCCACAAGCTTCCTTCACCTGACAGATCTCGTCGAAGACCTTGCCATACTCACCGACAAGGAAAGCGCCGCGATCGATCACCATGTCGATCTCCGAAGCTCCCGCCTCGACAGCGCGCCGGGTCTCCTCGATCTTCAGATCCATCGAAGTGCGGCCGGAAGGAAAACCGGTCGCGACCGACGCGACCGCAACGCCACTGCCGGCGAGGGCCTTCGCCGCCACGGCCACGAGATCGGGATAAACGCAGATCGCAGCGACCGAGGGGATATCCGTACGCCCGGCCAGGGGATGCATGGCCTTCTGACACAGGTTGCGCACCTTACCGGGCGAGTCCTGGCCTTCGAGAGTCGTCAGATCCGTCATGCGCACGGCCATGAGAAGACCTTGCCGCTTGGCTTCCTTCTTGATGGAGCGAGTCGCCAGTTCTGCAACGCGTGAATCCACCGCGACCTGATCGATCGGCGGCACTCGCAATTCAGTGGGCACGAGCTTGGAAGAACTCATTGTGGATATTCGAAGCGAAAGCTGTGTGGCAGCAACCGGTCGAGCGTCGTCTCGACGACCTCGTCACCGTCCCCGACGAGGATGATCTGCATGCCCGGAGAAAACTCCGCCAGCACCTGACGGCAGGCCCCACAAGGATAACCCGGAGTGCCCCCCCGGGTGTAGATCGCAATCGCCTCGTATGCACGATTCCCGGCGACGACCGCCTGGCACACCGCTCCCCGCTCGGCGCAGATGGTCAAGCCGAAGCTGGAATTCTCTACATTGCAACCGAGGAAGATCTGGCCGTCCTCACCCAGAAGAGCGGCCCCCACGGGGAAAGAAGAGGCTGGCGCATAGGCCTGCCCGGCTGCAGCACGAGCCTGCTCAACGAGTTCGTCACGGGTTTGAGGGTCCATACCCCACAGGTTGGCGCAAGGTGGCTGCGAATCCAAGCCCGCGGGTTTAGGATCGGCCGCAATGACCAGCAACGCACCCAGCGAATTCGTCGAACGCGTCGCCGATCTGGTCTCGCAGGTCGCCTGCCAGATCACCGGCCGCATCCGGGAGTTCGGTCCGGCAGAAGACCTCTTCGCCAGCGGCTGGTTCGACTCCGTCAACAAGTTCCATCTGGTGCTGGCTATCCAGGACGAGTTCGGAGTCGTCCTGGACCATGACGAAATCTCCCGCCAGTCCCTTTCCACGATCGAAACCATCGCCGACACCCTCGCAAGCAAGTCATCGCCATGAGGATCATGATCACCAGCCTGCTGCTCCTGGCCGGGATCGCACCGTGCCAGGAAACAGGAAAGACACCCTTTCCCAGCGTGGTCCCCCTGGGGCTGCCGAGCAAGCTACCTTCTCCTGCCGACAACCCCCTGACCGAAGACGCCTTCGTCCTCGGTCGGCAACTCTTCGCCGATCCCATCTTGTCGATCGATCGAACCGTATCCTGCGCGTCGTGCCACAGGCCTGATCGAGGCTTCGCCAGCCCCGAGCGCTTCCCGCCCGGAGTTCAGGGCAAGCGCGCACTGCGCCATGCGCCGACCCTGTTGAACCGAGCCTTCGGCAAGAGCCATCGCTGGGATGGCGCAACCCCCACTCTCGAAGAACAGGTCTTGCTGCCGATCAAAGACCCCAACGAGATGGGGCTGGCGATCGATGAGGCAGTGCAACGCCTGCGATCGCAACCGACCTACCAGAACCATTTCCAGCGGATCTATGGCAGCGACCCCACCCGTCGCGATCTCTCTCGCGCTCTCGCGAGCTTCGTGCGCGGCCTGCTGATCGGCGATAGCCCGTTCGACCGATTCCTGCTCGGGGATCGCGAAGCCCTTAGCCGATCGGAGCGAGCCGGCATGTGGATCTGGGAGAGCAAGGGGGGATGCTGGCGATGTCACTCGCGACCAAATTTCACCGATGAGGAGTTTCACAACACCGGCGTGGGAGTCACCGACGGACAGGCTGAACCGGGACGAGCAGCCGTCACCGGCAAGCCCGAAGATCGGGGAAAATTCAAGGTGCCTACCCTGCGCGGCCTGACCCGGACGGCGCCCTACATGCACGATGGCAGCCTCCCCACCCTCGAAGAGGTGGTCGAGTTCTACCGCCGTGGCGGCAACCGCAATCCCGGCCTTTCGACGCTTCTGGAAGCGCTAACCTTGACGGATGAGGAGGCTCGGAATCTGGTGGCCTTTCTACGGGTTCTGTCCCGGAAAGCCGTCGCTACCAGGAAATAGCGGCGATTGCCGTGATCCAGTTGCACAATCAAAGAAACTCGCCATGATCTGGAACCCCAGCCCAGGTTCCACTGCCGTGCTGACCTCGGCCTTCACCCCAGAGAGAGACAAAACCATGAACCTACGACTCTTGCCCCTCCTCGCACTCATGGCCTTGCCAACAGTGCGGGCACAGGACGAGGCCACCGGATACGCAGCGCTGGTTGCGGAAGTTGACGCCGCGCGCGCCAAGTTCACTGCCGACCTGCGGGCGCTGGCTTCCACGCCTGAATACAAGGAGGCCTTGCAGGCCCGCGATCGGCAAGCGCTGACCGATCTCCGACGGAATATCACACCCGTAGACATGGCAACCTTCGTGCCGCGCTTCCAGGCCGGTGCAGAGAAGCATGCCGGAACCGACGGTGCCATCGACTACCTGACCTGGATCCTCCTCAATCGCCACGGCCAAACCGAGGCGGCGAGGTATGCGCTGGATGCGATCCTGGAGAACCACATCGGCAGCGCCAAGCTGATCAATCTGGCCGAACTCTCCAGAGCCACGATGGGCAACCTCGGACGACAAGGCACAGACTCCCTCTATGCCGAACTCATCGAGTCGAGCCCACACAAGATGGTGCAGGCCTGGGCGCTATACAACCGCGCCTCGGATACGCAGCGTAATCGCAGCGCCACTGCCGAGCAGAAGGCACAGGCGACCGCGGATCTGGCGAAGGCCGAGACGCTCGCCGATCCCGATTCCATCCTGGGCTATCGCCTGGCGGGTCCAAAATTCGCGCAGGAGCGCCTGCAGATCGGCATGACCGCACCCGATATCGTCGGCGAGGATATCGACGGAGTTTCCTTCAAGCTGTCGGACTATCGCGGGAAAGTGGTGGTCCTCGACTTCTGGGGGGATTGGTGACCCCCCTGCCGGGCCATGTACCCACACGAGCGGTCGCTCGTGAAAAGACTCGCAGACAAGCCCTTCGCCCTGATCGGTGTCAACAGTGATCGTGACAAGGCGCAACTCAAGGTGCGCATGAAGGAAGAAAACATCACCTGGCGCAGCTTCTGGTGTGGCCCCAAGGGCACCGGTGGCGCGATCCCAGCAAGGTGGAACGTGCGCGGCTGGCCGACAATCTACATCCTCGACGAAAAAGGCGTGATCCGCTTCAAGGGTCCCCGCGGCGAGAAGATGGATGAGGCCGTCGATGAACTGCTCGCCGAAATGGGCGCCTAGGTCAGAGAACCTCGCCCCGGCGAATGACAAGGAACGGCCCGGCAAATCGCCGGGCTGTTCGACACCGAGGGGGCAACCTGGTGACTGTCGGCAAGTTCACTCGCGGGGCCCTTCGGGAAGTTTGGAAGCACGGAGACAGCATCGACATCCTCAACGATGTGCTCGCCAGCGCCGAGCGTGAGGAGTCTGCGGCCTGAAGGGATCGATCTCCTCGTAGACTGATCTCTTCGCTGCGACAACCTGTCCCGAGCAAATGAAGATGCCGTCCCTACAATACCTGCAACCCTCTCACGCATTCCTCTCATGGAGCCCGCGATTCCCATGACCATCTCAAGCAACTTCTCATTCGTTCTCGTCCTCGCCTTGTGCGTCTCCGCGGCAGCCCAGAAACCCACTGGCCAGCGCCCGAAGCCAGCCAAGAAAATCCTGGCCACCGACCCGGCCAAGGCGGGCCCGGATTTCACAGTGCAGGGTGAATATGTCCACGCTGCAAAAAAACGCGGCAAGAAAGGGTCCGGAGCCCAGGTGATCGCACTGGGTCAGGGCAAGTTCCAGCTGGTTCTCCATGCCGGTGGTCTGCCGGGCGCGGGCTGGAAGAAGGGTGACAAGCGCGAGAAGGCCAACGGCGAAACCAAAGATGGCGTCACCACCTTCAAGACAGCTGCCTGGACCGCAACCATCGAGGACGGCAAGTTGATCTTGACCGGCGCCGGCGGTGAATCACTCGGCCGATTGAAACGCACCGAACGCAAGAGTCCTACCCTCGGTGCCAAGCCGCCCGCGGGAGCGCTGGCACTGTTCGACGGCACTTCTGTAGAACACTTCGATGGCGGCCGCATGGACGAGAACAAGCACCTGATGGCAGGCACCTCGGCCAACAAGACGATGAAGAACTACCATCTGCACCTCGAGTTCCGCACGCCCTTCAAACCGGACGCCCGTGGCCAGGGCCGCGGCAACAGCGGTGTCTACGTCCAAGGCATCTACGAATGCCAGGTCCTCGACTCGTTCGGCCTCGAGGGCAAGAACAACGAGTGCGGCGGCATCTACTCGATCCGTGAACCGGCCGTCAATATGTGCTATCCGCCGCTGGCCTGGCAGACCTACGACATCGATTTCACCAGCGGTACCGTCGAGGACGGAAAGAAGGTGAATCCCCGGGTCACGATCAAGCACAACGGGGTGGTCATCCACAACGACATCGAACTGCCCAAGACGACCCGTGGCGGCAAGAAGGAAGGCTTCGTCTATCTACAAGGACACGGCAATCCGGTCGTGTACCGCAATATCTGGATGCTGGAGAAGAACTAGCCGGCCAGCTCGTTCTTCGGATTCTCGCTGACCCAGGGATGCACCTTCGTGGCAAACAAGTGAGAAGACCGTCATCCGGTCTCGAATTACAGTCAACTTCCGGATCGACACAAAGACACCCAGCAGTGGGCGGACCTCTTGTCCGGCATGATCGTTGCGGAATGCACCGCATCTCCTCTCGCTTAACACGGGCATGTAAAAAAGGGTAAAATACGTTCCCTGGCGATCATGAAATCTCCGATACATCCCATCACCCTTCTGCTTCTCCTCGGCATCTCGAGTCCGGCACTCGCGCAGACGCTCGGAACATCTCGCCCGGTCGTCGGTCAATTGTTGCCCGTCTACTTCACATCGACCCCGGGTAACCTCTACGTCACCCACGCCGCCATCCCACCTCTGGTCTCGATCAAGATCCCCGGAATCAGCGGCATCCTGCGCCTCGATCACCAAAGCTTGATCTCGATCTACAGCGGCACGGTTCCGGCCACCGGAACCGATCGGCAGTTCCTCGACATCCCGAACGAGACCAAATTCATCGGTGCAAAGATCGCACTACAAGCTCTCGATGTACGGAAATCAGCCAACCCCGCCCTGTCAAACGCGATCAAGTTGACGTTCGAAAGCGCCGAGCCTCGACCCAACATCGTCCTGATCGTCGCCGATGACCTTGGCTACGGCACCCTCAGCAGCTATGGAGGCAAGGCGCTGGCGACGCCGAACATCGACTCGATCGCCAAGAACGGAGTCCGGTTCACGGATGCCTACGTCACCGCCGGTTCCTGCAGCCCCTCGCGCGCCGGGATGCTCACGGGACGCTACCAGCAGCGCTTCGGTTTCGAGTTCAACGCGGGAACTCTGAGCCGCACGATCAACAACCCGATCGGCATCGATCCCAAGGAAAAGACCCTGGGCGATCTCATGCAGAGCGCCAGCTACAAGACCGGCTTGGTGGGCAAGTGGCACCTCGGAGTGCAGAAACAATTCCTCCCCAACGGCCGTGGCTTCGAGGAGTTCTTCGGCTTTCCGGGAGGAGCCTCGTGCTACATGCCCTGCCCCACGCGTGGCAATCCGATCGAAAGCTCGATCTTCCGCAACGACAAGCCCGTGGTGGAAAACACCTATCTGACCGATGCCTTCGCCCGCGAAGCGGTAGCGTTCATCGACAAGCACAAGAGCGAGCGCTTCTTCCTCAACGTATCGTTCAATGCGGTACACACCCCGCTCGAAGCCACAAACAAGTATCTCCAGTGCTTCGCCCACATCGCCGACATGGACACGCGGTACTATCTCGCCATGACCAGTGCCCTGGACACCGCTGTTGGCACGATCCTCTCCGCACTGCGCGACCGTCATCTCGAACAAGACACACTGGTCATCTTTGTGAGTGACAACGGCGGCACCAACTCCTTCCAGAAAAAGATAGGCGTCAATGCGCCGCTGCGGCTCGGCAAGCTCTACCTCTTCGAAGGTGGCACCCGCATCCCGCTCCTCATGCAGTGGCCGAGAGTCCTCGCAAAGGACACGGTCTACCGGGAGCCGGTCCACTCACTCGATCTGCTGCCGACGGTGGTCGCCGCGACCAATGCCAAGCTGCCGACCGCGGCCATCGACGGCATCGACCTCGTGCCCTATCTCAAGCAGACACGGCAAGGCCCTCCCCACGAATTCCTGTTCTGGCGCAATGGACCCGAGACCCGCGCCGTCCGGAGTGGGAAGTGGAAATTGATCCGGTCTGTCCAGGGCAGCGCGTGGCTCTACGACCTGTCGACAGATATCGGCGAGACCAAGAATCTCGCAACGCAGCAGCCCGCCATCCTCAAGTGGCTCGACGGGGCGCTATCAACCTGGTCCGCCGGGCTCAAGGTTCCCGCATGGAAGTACCGTACCGGCAGCCAGACCGTGACCATCGACGGGCAACCGTATCGGGTCAATATCTGAAGGGGGTTTCGCACCTCGCCAGAACAAGCATCGCTCGCTGTTTTGAGTGAATCCCGAAGCTCTCGGCAGTGGCTCGAAAACGTGAAGAGACTCCGAGCAATACGAGCCTTCAGTTCCGCGCACCAAAACGCTCGATCTCCTCGTAGACAGGACCGTCTGCGGTCAGCAAGCTCCGATAGAGAATGAGGTGATCCACCGTGACAGCCTCGCTCTCGAGGGTGGCACGGTCGAGTTCTTTCTGCAGTTCTGCCGCGCCGCGCGCATCCTTGACGCGACCGAGGGTGAGATGCGCTCGAAAGGGCCGCTGATCACGCTCGACACCCACCGCTTCGAGCGCGTCCTCGATCCGCGCAACCAGGGACTCGAGCCGCGCGAGATCGCCATCGAGGCCCGCCCAGATGACACGAGCTCGCCCATGAGCAGGAAAACGACCCAGGCCACGGATGGACAGACCAAAAGGTTCGAAGGAAATCTCACGCAATGCCAAGCAGATATCCTGCAAGCGGCTGGGAGCTACATCGCCGAAAAACTTCACCGTCACGTGTAGATTGCGGGATCGCACCCAGCGAACGGCAGCGCCGCTTCGAGCGAGACGACCCGCCGCACGCTCCAGGATTTCGTTCACCTGATCGGGGAAGCGGAGCGCGGCGAAGCAACGAACGGTCGGCATGACCAAGCTCAATCGAACAGGATGGCAGCGACCCGAGCAGCCGTATCCGTGAGCTTCGTCCCCTCCATGTTACACATCAAGGCCACGGCGATGTTCTCGTCGGGAAAGAACAGCAACTGAGTGCGCACCCTCGGCTGGGCACCACTGTGCCCCACATGCCGACGCCCACCGACCGCTCCTACCCGCCATCCAAACCCGTAATGAGTGGGCTTGCCATCGCTCGTCTTCTGCGCCGTCCACATCGCACGAACCGTTGCAGGCTTCAAAAGGGTCCCGTCCTTGACCGCAAAAGCGAAGCGCACCAGATCCCCAGGCGTTCCACACAAGCCGCCTCCCGGAATTTTGTTACTGGTGTCAACCATCTTCGAATTCATGAGTTCGCCGTCGGCACCCTTGCGATAACCCTGCGCTCGATGCGGGATGATCGCCCAGGCATCATCCTCCCGCGTGGTCTTCATGCCGGCTGGGCCGAACACATGCTCGGCGAGATAGCGCGGGAAGTTCTGGCCGGAGGCCGCCTCGACAAGACTGCCCAGAAGGTTGAATCCATACGTGGTATAGGAATATCTCGTGCCCGGCTCGAACAGCAGAGGATCATCCTTGAAGATCGACAGTGGCTTCGTCAGATCCAAATAGTGCACAGCGCTCGCCAACTCCTGCGGATTCTTGTAGTGACGGACGCCGCCGAGATGACCCAGCAAGTGACGCGCCGTCAGCGGCCAGCGTTTCGCGGGGAAACTCGGTAGAAGTTCCTGCACCTCGGCATCCAGATCGATCTTGCCCTGTTCGACGAGTTGCATGACACAGACAGAGGTCATGGGCTTGCTGATCGAAGCGAGGCGATAAACCGTCTTCTCGGTCGCAGCGACCTGGTTTTCGAGGTCCGCGAAACCATAGCCTCGCGTCCAGATCAACTCACCACCGCGACCGATGGCCGCCGAGAGTCCGGGGATACCATCTCGCTCCATCTTCGCCCTGATCACACCATCCACCTTTTTGACCAGAGACTCGGCGAGACCTCCCCCACTGTCTTGCGCCGACGCAAGTGCACAGATCGAGCAGACAATGATGGTCAGTTCGAGCAAACGATTCATCTTCTCACCTCACCGCAAGACGGTTGCCAGCTTGAGTCGACCGAACATCAGCGCACCCCGTAGAGGATATCCATCGTCAACTGATCCAGTCGCTCGCAAGCTCGACCACGCCCGCCCAACTCGACTCGATCGAAGGAGTGAGCCTTCAGGCTTGCCGCCCGCGCCGAATCATAGACGCCCAGGTGCCGCACGGCGTCGCTGCGATCTTGCCGCGCATCGGCCAGGATCTCGCGAATCTCGGCATCCTCATTCCAGGCCCGGACCTTTTCCTTCAGGATCAGGTAGGTCCTCATGCAACCACGTGCAAAGTCCTCGACCCCATCCCAGTCCTCGGTCCGGTAAGCGTGCGCATCGAAATGGCGGCTGCCCTCGTAGCCCACATCCTCGAGCAGTTTCACCAGGAAGAAGGACGCCTTTGGATTTTGAGAGCCAAAGCGAAGGTCCTGGTCGAAGCGAGCCCAGTTCTGATCGTTGAGATCGATATGGAACAACTTGTCGGCAGCCAGGGCCTGAGCAACAGCGTGGCTGAAGTTGAGGCCCGCCATCTGCTCATGAGCCACTTCCGGATTGACACCGACCATGTCCGGACGGGCCAGGGTCTCGATGAAAGCGAGGCAAGCACCGGTCGTGGGCAGGTAGATATCGCTACGCGGCTCGTTGGGTTTCGCCTCCAGCGCAAAACGCATGTCGTAACCCTGATCCCGAACATATTCGCAAAGGTAGTCGAGGCCTTCGCGATACCAGGCCATGGCCTCGATCGGATCCTTGGCAGCATCGGTCTCGACACCTTCGCGACCGCCCCACAAGACGAAGATCCCGGCACCCACCTCGACGCCGAGATCGATGGCGCGCATCGTTTTTTGCAACGCGTAGGCACGCACCTCGGGATCGGTAGAGGTGAAGGCTCCGTCCCTGAAGGCAGGGTCGCTGAACAAATTGGTCGTGGCCATGGGCGTGACCAGACCATTGGCCTCCATGGCCTCCTTGTATTCGGCAACAATCGCATCGCGTTGCGTGGCGGTCGCGTCGATCGGCACCAAATCGTTGTCGTGGAAATTGACGCCGTAGGCACCGACCCGCGCCAGAAGTTCGATCAACTGCACGGGCGAACGAGATTCGCGCACGCGCGGACCAAAGGGGTCAGCTCCTGGATTGCCGACCGTCCACAGGCCAAAGGTGAAGCGATGCTCGGGACAAGGCTGATAGGGGGCTGTCATGATGGCGACCATTGTGAAGCACCAAGGCCTCACCTGGAACAAGCTTGTCCAAAGGTCGCTCCGATGGCTACCCGGCCATCGAGCCGGAGCCTAGCCGGTCTCGGGCATGAAGGTCGGCATGACGATGCCCGCCGGAGGTTGCGCCTCGCCAAGCACCTGGGCCACGTGCATCTCGACATTACGAGCACCCCAGGCATACATCTGCCTGACCAGCCCCGGAGCATCCGCGGGCACCAGCCAGACAGGCCGATACCCCCTGTGCCGGTCGAGTTCGGCCGCGATCAGGGCCGCCGCAATCGACTCGTTGCGTGCGATTCCCGGCCCCAGCATCCGGCTCGCCGGGCTGACGACCGCAACCAGACACCCATCGATCGCCCCCGCCTCATCCTCGTGCACGCTCATGTGCCAGATCCCGTGATCGTTGGCGAGGAAATGCCGATAGTCCTGAGACCTCTCGATACCGCTGATCTCTCCTTCCAGAGCAACCACCGCCGGCACGTCATCGAGGCACGCTGCGCGGATCCCATCACCGTCGATGCCCGATGGCTTGAAGCCCTCCGCCGGAATCGCCAGGGACATGGTTTGGAAAAGCCCGTAAGGAACAAATCCAGCACGAGTGTAGAGCGAATAAGAGTCGAGATTCAACGCGCTCGAAACCAAACGCACCGGTTGATCGCGTCGCGCCGCAAACTCAGTAACCCATTCCAGGAGTTGTCCGGCACAACCTCGGCCGAAAGCCTTTGGATGCACGTTCATGATACCAAGCGAAACATGCGTCGGCCGCGGATGGTAGAAACACGAGGCAAGCAGATCCCCGCTGGCGATATCCTGCGCCAGAACACAGCAACCTGGATCCATGGCCTCGTAGATCTTGCAAAACCACTGGGTCACATCGGAATCCGGCGGGAAGCGAGTGCCCAAGGCGTGGCTCTCGTACCAGGCGTTGAGCGAATCACGAATCAGCGCGCCGACCTCTGCCCAATCCTCGGGATCCATCGCCCGGATCGATATATCCGTCATGACAACCTCATCTCGGACCGGTAACGATGTTCCAGAGTTCGCAGTGCCAGAGTCACTTCACCACCATCACACCACGCATGATGACCCAGTGGCCAGGGAAGGTGCAGATGTATGGATACTCGCCCGTCTTCTTCGGCGCCGTGAACCGCAGTGCCTCGGTGCTGTCCGGGGGCACCATACCGGTATGGAAGAGGACCTTCGTCGACTTTGGCACGTACTGACCACGCTTGACTTCCTGCGGGTCCTTGGCCATCTCGGTGGCGGCCATTCCCACCTCCGCATCGGCGCCGGGAGCCACGATGACGATGTTGTGCGCCGTCGCATCGGGATTGGTGAATTCGATACGAACCGGCTGGCCCGGCGCAACCTCGAAGCGCGTCACATCGAACAGCATGCGCTCCTTGATCGACGAGATCTTCACGACCTTGAGATTCTTCTTGGTATCGAACTCCGCATCCCTGGCGGAGATATTCCTCGTGGACTTGATCTGGCTGCGCTCGAAGGTTGCCAGAAAAGTTCCCAGCTCCGGTCGGTCGACCGCGAGTTTGCCATTGCCCTTCCAGTGCGATAGCAAGGCTCGGGAGCCGAGTGCTGTCCGGATGGCATAACTGAGGTGACCTGAGTAAGGATGCTTCATGGTGTCGAGAAGCGCCTCGAACGCAGCCTTTGTACCGACATAGCTGGTGGCAATCGCAGCTTCCATCCGCACGAGACCACTGGGATCATTGGCTCGCGCACGGAGCAACTCATCGCCATCGTCCAGTTCGCCGTGCCAGTAACGCAACTGATGCGTGGCCGCCGCCCGTGCATGGTGATCCTCGCAATTCAAGAGTTCGATCAGCAGATCGGTTCTCACGACATCGATACCGCGATAAAGCCAGAGTCCCTCCATTTGATGGTGGCGGAACCTCGGACCCTTGGGGTCGAGCCTCTTCATCCAGTTGTCGAGCGCCAACGCCACGGTGGCCGGATCGCGCTCGCGTAACTCGCGCTTGGCCCAGTAGCGGTAGCGATACTCGCGACGCTTGAGGACATCGAGAAGCCCCCCGAGGGAAGCTCCTGCAATGCGTGGCGGCTGCTGTAACTCCACATCCTTGGGAGCTATTCTCCATATACGACCGCTGCCACGATCGCGCCGCTCATCGCGCAGGGAATACTGCGCATGCCCCTTGATCGGGTTGTACCAATCACAGACATACATGGCCCCACGAGGGCCGTAGCGAAGATCCACGGGGATGAAACTCAGGTTCTTGGAGAAGATCAGATCGCTGACATATTCCTCGTCGTAGCCATGATCACTCTCGACCCAACGATGGATCTCGACACGATTGCTGGGCTTGTATCGAACCTTGATGAAGCCACCCTGCATCTCCTCGGGCCAGGAGGGAAAGTCCACAAACTCCTGGCCGCAGGTCCCCGAATAGGCCCGCAAGCCGGTTGGCCGGGGATGCTGTTCAGGGTACTGGGGATCGAGCGCATGAAAGGCCTGAGCGTAAATAGGGTGGCTGGCCACGTGTTGCCCCCAATCATCGAAGGTGACACCCCATGGATTGGTGCTGGGGTAAGTCCCGAAGCTGGTCAAACGATGCCATTGTGGCTCGAAGCGGAACCAACCACTGTTCTGCTGCCTGATCGGACCATAGGGAGTCTCCACCTGAGTGTGATGAAAAATGGACTCACGTAAGATCAGATCGCCGTCGGGCGACCATGCGAAGTCATGCAACGCGTGGTGCGAATCCTCGCAACCAAACCCCGCTAGCAGCTTCTCGCGATGATCGGCCTTGCCGTCTCCATCGGTGTCCTTGATGAAGCTGAGGTGAGGCTCTTCGGACACGTAGACCCCGCCATCACCGAACTCGAAGGACAGGGGGATGTGCAGATCATCGGCGAAGACAGTGGACTTGTCAGCACGCCCATCGCCATCGGTATCTTCGAGAATCACCAACTTGTCGTCCGGCTCATTGCCGGGATAAACGTGCGGGTAAGTAGTGGAACAACTGACCCACATCCGCCCCCTGGCATCCCAACGCATCTGGATCGGACAGGCGATGTCGGGGAACTCTTCCTCGCTGGCAAAAAGGTTCACCGTGAAGCGCGGGTCCACAGTGAAGGCCTTGGCCTCGTCGGCCGGACTCATCCATTCGTTGGCTCCCCGGCTCTGCGTGGTCCTGGGCAAAGGTGGCACATTCGAGTCGTCGATCGCCACGGGAGGAGTCTCTCCTCGAGCCAGTGCCCAGATACGCTGGTCGCGGTTGGCCACCATGATCTCGAAGTTGCGCAT
>CAZIVO010000032.1:0-19392 GCA_964542765.1 uncultured candidatus Brocadiaceae bacterium
CGCGGAGTAGACCATCTTCGAGCAACGCAGCGATCACCGGATTTCGCTCGATGGCCAGGACATGACAATCCATGGCGGCGAGAGTGAAGCTGTCGCGACCGAGCCCTGCCGTGGCGTCGATGATGTTGCGAGCACCCTTGGGGATTCCGAGTGCTCTGGCCATGGGCTGTCGACGCAACTGCGCGGTATTGTTCCATCTTCGCATGGTTGCTCCCGCCAGAAAGTCGACGCAGATCGGTCCCGGGGCATCCGGGCGTGTCCACTGGAACTCGAACCGTTCGTTGGCCCAGGCGAGCAAGCACGCGGCCTCGAGCGAGTCCCCTTTTTCCACCAGCGGCAAACCGAGAACGCTTGCCAGTTCCCTGGGCCTTTCGCTCTCTGCCGTGTTCAGGACGGCGATGGGTCCCTTCGGGGCTCGGGTGGTCATTTCCTTGTCTGAAGCGGCGGTGTCATGGCGAGAGTGCGTGGGTGGTCGATCATGGCCCTAGAAAGGGTGCTGGAAGGGAGTCAGAAAAAGATTTTGGATTACGCTCAGCCGAAAGATTGGTTGAGCACGATCTGGCGATTAGACCCGGAATAGCGGTGTTATCGGCTATTTGGGGCTAGTCACAGGCTTCGAAATCATTATGGTTAGCCGAAAATGAATATCTCTCGAGAGAAAGTGATTTCCGGGGACCTTCCCGAGTCCTTCAAAAATTGCTACGTTCATGGGCTCCTCCCTGCCCAGCCATGGACCCATGGCTCCTTCACTCCTTCACCTCTGACAAATCCTGTCCCTACCCCCACGGAACTGACACCATGAGGCGTCTGCACCAGAAGCTCTTTTTTCTCAGAACTCGCTACAAGCGCGAACCGCAAGGCGTCACCGCGAAGGCCCTTGGTGTGCGTCCAGCGACCATGTCACATCTTGAGCAAGGGCGTTCGCTCCCGACTCTGCCCATGCTCCTTGCTTTGTCGAAGCACTATGACGTGACTCCGACATATCTCCTCGACGATGACCGTCCGATCGAACCGCAACCGCGTGACCGTATGTCGGAGCAAAAGAATGTGCTCTGCCGTGGCGATTGGTTGGAGGTTCCTGAAGGCGCAGCGATCAAGACGGCTGACAGCTACATGCTTTGTCCCGTCATGGGTGGCGCGCACTTCTACGATTCGACGGCGCAGGCTCAGCGCATGCTGTGCCAAAACCGTGAGGACGCCGAGCGTCTCCAGTCTTCCTTGAATCAGATCGAGAAGACCCGTGATGCCGAACTTGAGGATCTCCTGACCAAGGAACTTCTCGGTCAGCGCAAGCCTCGCCAGAAGGTTGAAGAGTCGGTCGAAGGAAAAATCTCGGAGATATCGTCCGAGGCCTGAGCCGTCCGCGGGGTAGCTGGTCAGGTGAGGAAGAGAGGCCATCCCAGCTCAGGGTCCTGAGCTGAGGGTGATCGATCCGCTCGGCTGAGATGATTATCCGGTGATCGTGATCTTCACGTAGGGTTGTCAGTTGCCCGTGACGGTGCTCGACTGGTTGGGTAATGTGCAGTCGATGATTCGCTATCGCGTGCTTTGCCTTGGGGGGCCGGCTTTTCATCGCACCTGAAGAGGCGAGGGTCTGTTGCCTGAACCCGGAGCAGGAGGATAGAGGGGCTGTGGGGCTGAATTTGGAACCATGGACGAGGGGGCTGAAGACCGAGCGATTCGGCCGCAGCCTGGTCTTGCGTGACCTCGTTGATTCGACCAATGCGAGTGCCGTCGCGGCGATGCGAGAAGTCATCGTGCCCGAGGGCACGGCCTTCGTTGCGCGGCGGCAGGCGCACGGGAAGGGGACCGGGGGACGTTCGTGGTTATCTGATGACCCTGACGGATTATGGTTCTCTCTGGTCTTGCAGGAACCGATCAAGCGCCATCCCCTGTCCTTCCTTCCCGGTATCGCCCTCGTCGATCTGTTGCGTGAGGAGTATGGGATTGCTACCAGTCTGAAGTGGCCCAACGACGTGATGGTCGAAGGGCGCAAGCTGTGTGGGGTTCTGGTGGAGTCACAGTTGCAACCCGGTGGAGCCATGGGTTGGGTGGTCGGGGTTGGCATCAATGTTAACCATGAGCGCTTGCCCGACCCCATCTCCGACATCGCTGTTTCCATGCGCCTTGCCACGGGTCAACGCTTTGACTTGCCGTCGCTCTTCGCGCTCCTGATGAACCGGCTTGAGGGTCTGTATGATGAAGGCGCCGACCTGGTGGCCATGTGGGAGACTCGTAGCGACATGATCGGTCGCCGTGTTGAGGCGCGTCGCGATGGGAAGGTTTCTCACGTGACCGTGACCGGGGTCTCTGCGGAAGGCCATCTCCAGGTGGTCTTTGATGACGGTAGAACCCAGGCATGGGCTTCGGCGACCGGATTGGAAATTTCGCAGAGCGGTTGATCCTGGCGATCAGCCGCGAGGCGAGGGGTTTACCAGATCCCCTTCAAGGTTTCGGCCTGGAGAGGCCATACCGGCCCTGGTCGATAGGCGGCCGGGGTGGAGGGGCCGCCGGTCAATCGTTGCTCGATCCCGGCCACGATTCCACTGATGCCATTTTGATCCGGGTGGGTCATCGAGCACCAGACGTGGTCGTGCAGGAGAATTCTCGTCAGAAAGCTTTCGCGGAGCGCTGACGGGTCATGACCGAGGGCGGCGGGAAGATCCTGCGCGAGGTTATCGATCGAGGTTGGGTGAGAGATGCCAGGAATTGCCCAGGGGCTGCGGCCCGTGTTCAAAAGCGGGGTTCCGGCAAGCACCGCACCGATGCCGAGGCCCGCATTGACGGTCGTGACGGCCAGCGCCGTGGCGAGGATGTGGGGAGCTGTCGCTGCATCGTGGAGGAGAACTCCGCACTTCTCCAGGAGGCGCATGGAGCGTCGCGGGAGTCCATCTGGGGGCATGATTCCGACAACGGGCATCTTTGATCCGAGTTGTTGTGCGGCGTGGACCGTGGCCAGAGCCAGTTGATCGGGGCAGGAGCCGGGAGGGGAGTCCAGAAGGATGCGGGGATCATCGGCGCGCTGGAGGAGGACGGCGAGGTAGGGCTGTCCGGGAATATCGAGACAGGCCGATGGCGGCAGATGACGTTCTGGTATGGCCTCGCGCCATCCCAGCAGAGCTCGTCTGGCGACGGGAAGATCGAGTCGGGAAAGAGCGGCAAGCAAAAGACCTGCGCGGCTTCCCAGCCTGGGAATGGTCAGGGGTCTGTAGGCCAGTGGGGGTGGCGTGGAGCTCGCGAGCCAGGAGGAGAGTGCGGCCGCCAGGAAGATATCGTCAGAGAGTTTGTTTTCGTACTGCGATGACGCGCGACGTGCGAGAGAGGAATCACCGTCGATGCCATCCTGGTCCCACTGGATGGTTGCAGGAAGGAGGCCTTCGCCGGCGTGAAGGGTGGGACATCCATGCTGACGAGCGAGGAAGTGAATGAGCTGATGGAGGCCCGAACGGCCCTGGTGGAACATCACGAGATCGGGGGGCGAGATCTCGAAGATCTGTTGTAGCGATGCCAGGGCGCGGAGCAGGGGCTTGCTGGCACGACGGATCATCGCCGGTGACGCTTGTGGATGCCCCGCGAGAAGGCAGTCCCGAGCCGCGAATTCTTCGATGGGTACGAAGGTCGGCGATGCCTTCTTCTCGCCGGATCTCGACACCTGGAACCCCTGAGCGGAGAAGAACTGGAATGCCACGGGATCTTGCGTGAACACCGTGACACGGTGGTCGCGTGCGTGGAGCATGCGCGCCAGCCGCTCATGCAGATGGTGCTGTGCGAGATCAGGCGCTGCGAACAGGATGTGGCCCATGAGGTGGGCTTTTCATCGGCAGATCGGCGAGCTTGTCTTGATCGAGATGACCTCGAACCGGAGGATCCTTGGAAAACCGGAAGCGAGATCATTCCCACATATGGATTTTACCTATACCGAAGAGCAGCAGATGTTGCGGGAAACGGTCCGCAGCTGGGTTTGCGAGCAACTCAAACCCCTTGCTGCCGAGATCGACCGCACCAAGAAGATCCCCGATCAGATCCTGAGCCAGATCAAGGAAATGGGTCTCCTCGGCCTGTCCTTCCCCGAGGAATACGGTGGTGGGGGCATGGGCGAGATGGGCCTGGCGATCTTCATGGAGGAGGTGACGAGGGGATGTTTTTCGACCGCGGTCGTTTGCGGTGGGCACATGTCGATCGGAGGATCTGCGATTCACCTTTTCGGATCCGATCAGCAAAAGAGTGAATACTTGTCGGCGATGTCCGAGGGGCGAAAGTTGGGGGCTTATGCCTTGACCGAGGCTGACTCGGGGTCCGATGCCGGGCGCATGAAAACCATGGCCACGCCCGATGGCGATGACTGGATTCTTGATGGCTCCAAGATATGGATCACCAATGGCGATATCGCCGATGTGATCATCACCTTCGCCATCACCGACCGCGAGAAGGGTACGCGCGGCGGTATCACCGCTTTCATCGTCGATTCCGACACGTCAGGTTTTCGTGTTGGCAAGCCTGAAGAGAAGATGGGCCAGTGCGGCTCGACGACCTGTGAGATTGGTTTCGATCACTGCCGCATTCCGGGGAAGAATGTGCTCGGCGGTGTTGGCGAGGGGTTCAAGGTAGCGATGGCCACCCTCGACCGCGGCCGGTTGACGCTGGGCGCTAATTGTGTCGGGGCTTCCAAAGAAGCGCTGGACATCTCGATCCGCTATGCCGAGGAGAGGGAGGCCTTTGGCAAGCCTATCCGTGACTTCCAGGCGATTCAGCACATGCTCGCCGACATGGCCGTGGACATCTACGCGATGGAGAGCATGGTCTATCGGGCGGCCTGGATGTGTGACCAGGGTCAGAAGTTCAGCCGTGAGAGCGCGATGGTCAAGCTGTTCTGTTCCGAGGCCCTCGATCGCTGCGTGGACAAGGCCGTGCAGATTCATGGCGGCTACGGATATTCCAAGGAGTACGCGGTCGAGCGGATGTATCGCGATTCGCGCGTGGTCCGCCTGTATGAAGGCACCAGCGAGATCCAGCGCTTGGTGATTGCGCGCGACCTGATCAAAAAAGGCGCGTATGAATGAACGTCCTCCTCGCGCCTTCCGGGGGTGCGAGATCGGCAGTGAACAGGGAGTATGATGGCAGCATTCGGCACGGCTCTTCTCGGCTTTTCTCTCCTCTTTGCGCCCCAGCAACCGCCGCAAAGCGCGGGAGAGTTCCGTTCCACCTGGAGCCAGTCACCTGATCGCATCTGGGCGGGATCTGCGTTCTGGGCCAATCCGATCGAGGACTGGCGCGTCCACGATGGGCGGCTCGAATGCGTTGGCGAAGGGGCGAACCGGAACCTGCATGTGCTGACGCGTCAGGTTGCTTCGCGCCGGGGCACCTTGACGATGAGTGTGCAACTGGGTCGCCTCGACGGGGGCAAGGGAGCGGGCTCGGCAGGATTTCTTTTGGGAGTGAAGAGCAAGCTCGGTGATTACCGCAGCGCCCTCATCAAGGGATCGGGTCTGGCGGCCGGGATCACCTCGGCCGGTGTGATTTTCATCGGCGCGCCGGGATCGGGGTCCGAAGCGGAGAGCTTGAGAGCAGCGGCAGCAGTTGAGTTGCGTTTGCGCGCGGAGCCCCGGGGTAAGCGGGCGAATGTTGTGCTCGAGGCACACGACGTGAAGAGTGGGGAGCTGCTGGCGAGTGTCAACAAAGAGGTCGCCACCGATGCCTTGAGTGGGAACCTTGCTCTGGCGAACAACTTCTCGGTCGCGGGCGGGTTCGGCGATCAGAAACGTGCCGGGCGCAAGAAGAACCAAGGTGGCTCAGCCAAGGCCCGATACTGGTTCGGGCAATGGAAAATCTCGGGCACCAGGGTCGACGCACATGAGGATCACGCCTTTGGCCCGATCCTTTGGGCTCAGCACAGTCTCAGTCGCAAGGTCATGAAGATGACCGCGCAGTTGCCGCCGGTCGGCGACGCCGATGGGAGTGATGTTCAGCTTTCGATCGAGACGGACCAGGGGTGGAAGGAAGTTCAAAAGTCGGCTCTCGATCCTGTTTCCCGGACGGCAAGTTTCAGGGTTTCGAACTGGGATGACTCCCGCGACATCCCATATCAGTTGACCTATGAGCTGGGCGATCGCGCTGGAGGATCCATCTCGCATCTCTTTGACGGTGTTGTCAGGCGTGACCCGAAAGAGAAGCGGGTGGTCACCGTCGCCGGCTTCACGGGCAATACCGATGCGGGTTTTCCCAACGACCTTCTGGCTCGCAATGTCGGCATCCAAGATCCTGATGTTCTGTTCTTCTCGGGCGACCAGCTCTATGAGAGCGCCGGTGGCTATGGCATCAAGCGCACGCCCGTCGATGTGGCGGTGCTGACCTATTTGCGGAAGTGGTACCTGTTTGGCTGGGCCTTCCGCGATCTCCTGCGCGACCGCCCCTCGATCATCCTGCCCGACGATCATGATGTGTATCAGGGCAATATCTGGGGAAATGGCGGGAACCCGATCACGATGAGCGAGCATCAGCGTGGTGGCTTCGCGATGCATCCGGATTTCGTCAATGTGGTGATGCGTACGCAGTGCGCCCACATGCCTGACCCCCATGATCCGACTCCGATCAAGCAGGGCATTGCGGTCGCCTATGGCGACATGGTCTATGGCCGCATCAGCTTCGCCATCATCGAAGATCGCAAGTGGAAGGTGGGCCCCAAGGGCTTGGTGGAATCGGGTTCGAAACGGCCTGACCATGTCAGTGACCGTGACATGGATGTCTCCAAGCTGGATGTTCCCGATGCCCCCTTGCTGGGCGATCGGCAACTGCGCTTTCTTCGCAAGTGGGCGGCAGACTGGCGAGGCGCCGATCTGAAACTTGTCTGCTCGCAGACGATCTTCGCGAACGTCGCCAACTATCACGGTGGAGGCCAGCAGTTCCTGGTCGCCGATCTCGACTCCAACGGCTGGCCGCAGTCAGGTCGGAATCGCGCGCTGCGCGAAATCCGTCGCGGTTTCGGTCTCCATTTTGCGGGCGATCAGCATCTTGCCTCGATCGTTCAGCATGGGATCGATGCGCATGGTGACGCCGGCTATTCCTTTTGTGTGCCGAGCATCGCTGCCGGCTATCCGCGTGCCTGGCGGCCTGACGAGGAGGGTAGGCCAGTGAAGAACCGTCCAGCCTCGGGTCTTCCGAATACAGGTGACTACTTCGATGGCTTTGGCAACTTCATCACAGTGCATGCCGTTGGTAACCCGGCGGCCAAGAACCGCGCAGGCGTGCTCAACACCCTTCACGACAAGGCCTCAGGCCATGGTTTGCTGCACTTCGACAAGAAGACGCGTGACGTTCGCATGGAGTGCTGGCGTCTCCAGTTCGATGCGGAAAATCCCGAGCCCGGCGACCAGTTCCCGGGATGGCCCAAGACCGTCAATATGCTCGAAAATTACGGGCGCAAGGCGGTCGCCTGGCTGCCGACGATCCGGATCAAGGGCGAGGAGAACGCGATCGTGCAGGTGCACAATGAAAAAACGGCGGAGTTCCTCTATGCGCTCAGAATTTCCGGCACCGAATTCAGACCCAAGGTCTTTGACGCCGAGGCGAGTTATAGGGTGAGCGTCCTCGGGTTGTTCGGCGCGACAATGGTTTCCTCGGTCAGGCCCGGCGATGGCTTTCTGGATATCCAGCTGCCGAAATGATCCGCTGCCGGCAGCAGGATTATTTTTGGGTGCGGCGCGTGTAGACCGGCAGGACAGCCTTGCGCAGGAAGAGAACCGCGAAAGAAGTGTTTTCGCTACGAACGGAACCCGTGGTCCCCCAGTAGCCCGCCTTCTTCCTCAGGTGCATGAGAGCCATCGAGCCCTCGAAGTACCAGTCCCGGTCATTGAACAGGCGGATGCTGCTCAACTCGCAGGATCGCTCGACACCGTAGAGGTAGTAATACCAGTGGGACAGGAAGTGATTGGAACGTGTGCCCGGATTCCAGCGCACGGTGAAGTGATCGGCTAACCAGGCGAAGCCTCGCATGAGGGCATCGTCAGCCTCGCGCATCTTCAGGGTCCTCAGGATATCGTTGTCACGAATTCCAGCCTGGCAGATCGTGATGCCGGTGAGGCCCGCGCAAGTCATGGCACCGGTTGGAGGATAGTCGGCACCGCTGCGCGTATTCTTGGTGACCGTGTAGGCCCAACCGCCATGGGTTGTAGGGACCGGTGGCGGTCGTGTGGCATCGGGATTGAGGCGCAGTCTCTCGTAGTCGGAGTGGTCGATGAGGGAGATGACACTCTTCGGGCTTCCCTTTTGGGGTTCTTGCACCAGCAGCCAGTGATTGAGGGCCATCTCCCAGAAGCCTCCTGGGATTTCGACACCACACAGGTGCGCTGAATAGAGGCCCAGGAGTGCGTACTGGTTGATCGAGTTATCGAATCGCCGCCCTCTCGTGTAGTTGAAGCGTTCCAGGTAGCCGGGATCGGTGCTGGTATCGCGGTTGTTCCTGAGAGCCTGTGCCCAGCGGCTGATCAGCTTGAAATCTTCCGGGGGCAACTTGCGTTTGCGGGGTCGGGTGATGCGGCCGGAGCGAAGATCTCTGGCCTCGTCCATGGGGGAGTAGAAGGCTTCCATGCACATGATGGCCAGCCCCAGAGAGTAGCTGTCGAGCACCTTGCGCTTGCGCAAGGAGTCCATCGCTGCCAGGAACTGTTTGTCCTTCGGATCGACCCCCCCCTTGATCATCGCCAGCAGTGCCAGGGCCAGTCGACCGCTGTCTCTCGTGATCGCTCCCGTGGTTAGGACACGGTTTTGGTAGGGGGTTGCCGTGGGATTCTTGATCGTTTTGAGGAGTTCCTGGGTGCCGGATTCGATGGCCTTGGCCACTCCGGTACGGAATTCGGTATCGCGGTTGTGGCGCAGCCCTTTTAGTTTCCAGGACTCTTGTCGTAGCAGCTTGAACTTGCGGTTCTCGAGGGCGCCTATCTTGCCGGTGATCGTGCCCGACATGGTGGCGTCGAAGCGAGTGACGGTGCCCTTGTCGAGATCTATCACGCGCTCGATCTTCAGTTCGGCACTGATGTCGTAGATGTAGTCCGGTAACACATGCGATCGCAGGAAGCGCTTGTCGGCGAACTTTGGCGTGGCGCTGGTGATCTTGGCCGTGATCTCCTGCTGGCCATCCGGTGTAGCCTTGTCAAACTTGGCCTTGATCTGGAGGGATCCGAATTTCCATGCCAGCGGGATGAGGGTCTGGCTACTCCGTGAGCGCCCTTCGCGCAGATCTGTTCCGAGAAACCAGGCCAGTTCGCGGATATGGATGGGCGGGATTCTTGCTGTTTGCTGTGCCTTGTCGAGTTCTCCATGGAAGAGGAAGGGCAGGACTTCATGTCCGCGAAAGATGGCGCGGTAGATGCTCCGCGCTTGGTCGTCGGTGCCCCTCTCTTTCTTGTTTCTGGTGTCGGCAGGCAGCAGGCTGTTCTTGGGGATCTCGCGGGTGAATTCGGCGACGCCACGGATAGGGATCTTCCACTGTGCATTGACCGGAGCGATGGCGGTCAATGCCAGCAGGGCGAGCATGATGGGAGGGCTGCCGGCGTGCATGGCGAGGAGATTATAACCCTTTCAGGGGACTGTTCTCCTCGCTACCCGTATTGGCTGCGGGGGATTTCTTTTTTGCACCGGCCTTACGGCCACCTTGCTTGCGGCCCCCGGGTGGGGGCAGGACCTGACTCCGGCCTGCCCAGTCTTGCCAGAGCGCGGCCATTGTCGCCGTCTTGTCGGGATCTTGCGCCGCCAGGTTGCGCATCTCGGTGCGATCGCTGGTCAGGTCATAGAGCTCCCATGGCTTGCCTTTCAGCGCGACCAGTTTCCATCTTCCCTGGCGCACGGCGCGACTCCCGAAGTGTTCGAAGAAGATCGCATCATGCCCGTTGCGTTGATCACCCTCGAGGATCGGTAGCAGGCTCCGCCCCTCCATCGGCAGGATGTCCTCATCGTTGAAGCGGTTTGGATAGTCGACCTTCGCGAGATCGACACAGGTAGCCATGATGTCGATCACGTGCCCTGTCTGGTGGGTGATAGAGCCTTCTTCAGCCTTGAGGCCGGCGGGCCAGTGAGCGATCAGGGGTGTGCAGACGCCGCCTTCGTATTGCTCCTTCTTCCAGTAGCGGAAGGGAGTGTTGGCGGCGTTCGCCCACATCGCTCCGATCGATGCATAGGTGTGCTCGGCGCCGGGCATCGTCGCCTTCTCCTTGTCGTAGATCATCTTTTTGCCGTCACGCGTGTGCGATGGCCGATCGAAACCGGGGCCCCCGCGAGTCAGGTCTTCGGGGCTCGCACCATTGTCGGACAGGAACAAGATCAGGCTGTTCTCCAGACGTCCGCAGGCCTCGAGCTTGTCGAGGATCCGGCCGATCCCCTGATCGACTCGGTCGATCATCGCGGCGTGGACTGCCATTGCACGAGCATCCCAGTCCTTGTTCGGATTCTTGTCCCAACTCCTTTCCTTGCGAATGCGTTGCGAGAGGATCGCTGTGTCAGCTTCGATGAGACCCATCTTGACCATGCGGTCGTAGCGCGCTTCGCGGATGGCGTCCCAGCCGACCGTGTAGGTGTCACGGTACTTCGCGATGTCTTCGGGTAGCGCGTGCAGGGGCCAGTGCGGTGCCGTATGCGCCACATACAAGAAGAAGGGCGCATCCCCTTGGGAGAATTCCTCGATGAAGTTGATGGCGTGATCGGTGATGGCGTCGGTGTAGTAGAAGTCTTCGGGAACGTTCGCGACCGGTTCACGGTCCTTCACCAGGCTGAAGGGATCGAAGAAGTTGACGACGCCCCAGATCGTGCCCCAGTGCTGTTGAAAACCTCGCCCGACCGGATAGGTGTCGGGATCGGAAAAGCTGCCGAGGTCGAGGCGGTGGCTGACCCATAACGCGTTCTGCGGAGTGTTCTCGGTCAGGGACAGGTGCCATTTTCCGACCATGGCCGTGCGGTAACCAGCGGTGTTCAGAACCTCGGCGATGGTGACAGCCTTTTCGGATAAGTGACCGCGGTAGCCGGGCTGATCTTGATCGAAGGTCATCCGGCCCACGCCGGCCTGATGTGGATAGAGGCCGGTCAACAAGGATGCTCGGGTCGGGCAGCACCGCGAAGTGTTATAGAACTGCGAGAAGCGCAGCCCCTTGCCGGCGAGTCGATCGATGTGAGGAGTCTCCACCTCGCCGCCGTAGCAGCCGAGATCGGAATAGCCCATGTCGTCGACCATGATGACCAGGATGTTGGGCCGCGCGGCTTCCTGGGCGGTCGGTCCACAGAGCAGTGTCGCGAGGAGGAGGGACGTCGTCAGGCGGGTCATATCCTGCAGGCTAACATGCAGCGCGGGGAATCCTCCATCCCGGGAGTGATCCTCTCTCGGGCGCCTGTTTTCAGGGATGATATCCGCCCCAAGGTGTCGTCTGGAGGCCGAAGGCCGTGATCACTTCACGAAGAGAAGGTCGACGGTGTTGGTGGCTTCCCCGGCGGCGCCGACTCCTTTGAGGATCCACGCCGCCAGACTGAGTCGGTGCCCGGCGAGGCTTGGCGGCAGGGTCTTGAGGCTGCTGAAATCCAGAGCACAACTCGCCTGGCCCGAAGCGTCGAGCGATGCGAAGGTGTTGGCGAAGATCGGCGTGTTCGCCAGGGTCAGACTCACCGTCAGGAAGGGGTCGGGATTCAAGGGCAGCGTGCCACCGGGCAGGACGATCCCCGGATGATTTCCGGCGAAGGAACCGGCGACGACATATTGCCGCTTGGCCCGGGTCTTGCCGGCGACGAGGCCGAGATCGATGCGAGCTGGCTTGCTCGTCGATATCCGGCGCGTGGTCGCGACCAGAGCAGGGGCTTCATGAAGCTCGCGCTTGATCTCATCGAGCAAGACGGCCTGCCGGTCGCCGCTGAACTCCCAGAACATGGCGCCACCGATACCGGTCGACTTGATGAACCATGTTTTCTCGCGGATCGAGCGGGGATCGTCATAGCCGATCATGATCTTGCGCGTCGAATGGTGGACCCAGGGCACGCGAGCCTGCGGATGCCGGTAGCTGGTGAAACCGTTCTTGCCGACATAGTTCTTGGCGAGATCGTCGTAGTCGAACACGCCGCGCTCCCACGTGCCCACGGGAGCCGGACCGGTGTAGCTTGCATACAGGCCGGTTGCGTTTCCCTGGACGCCGCCATAACCCCTGCCATAGAAGGCGAGCCCCATGTTCAGCTTTTCCGGGGGGACGCCGAGCTTGAGATAGAGTTCGGTGGCTGCCCAAGCGTTGAAGGTCGACTTGTAGGGTTCGGGCGTCGGGTCGCTGGCAACCGGATACAGGGGAGCGTTGAAGTTGGTGACCGGATCGCCGGCACCCTTCCATGGTCCATGCAGGTCGTAGGCCATGATGTTGATCCAGTCGAGGATCGGGTGGACCTTGGCGATCTCGATATTGGCGATGCAGGTCGGGCTGGCCGAGTAGGCGATCGTCAGCAGGTAGCTCTTGTTGGTGGTCTTGGTTTTCGCGTCCAGCTGTCTGCGCAATTCCTGCAGGAAGAGGGTGTAATTCTGCTTGTCCTCGGGCCGGGTCTTGTTGCTCGCCAGGCCGCCGGCGACCGGATACTCCCAGTCCAGATCGACCCCATCGAAGCCATACTTGACGATGAAGTCGACGCAGGAAGAGGCGAAGGTGTTTCGCGATGCGCTCGTCAAGACGGCGTCGGAGAAGGGGCTCGACCAGGTCCATCCGCCGATGGAGATGAGCGTTTTGACATGGGGATGCTTCTTTTTCAGAACCAGCAATCGGTTGAAGGAGCCGCGCAGGGCGCCCGCGTTCCATGAGTCGCCGGGATAGAACTTGTCGACATCGGCGTAATGATCACCCAGAGCGATCTTGCCGCCCGAGATCTTGGCGAAGGCATAGTTGATGTGGGTGATCTTCTCGGCGGGGATGTCCGGCACGTGATAGTTGCGTGCGTAGATTCCCCACGATGGGTAGTAGCCGATGATGCGTTGCGCCTGGACCCAAGAGGCCGTGGTGAAGGCGCCGGCCAGGAGAAGGATGCTGATCTTGATGTGATGCATGTCGGGTTTGCTTGATTGTATGAGATGGTTGCTTGCGCCGGGTCCGGATAGGGGAAAACGGGACAGTTCTCGAGCTGTTTGCGACCTTGCGTGGCTGATCCGAGGGCGTCTACACTGTGAGGCGCTCGAGAACCCCCATTTGAGGACGCCGTAACATGTCACGCCGATTTGCCTTTCCCGCGGTCTTTCTTTTCGGTCTGGTTTGCGCTGCTGCAGCGCAGGGCGCTGTCCGCCCGAACATCCTCTGGATCACCAGCGAGGACAATGGCCCGCAGCTCGGCTGCTACGGCGATGACTACGCCGACACGCCGAACATCGATGGCCTCGCCACCAAGGGTCTTCTCTATCGCAACTGCTGGTCGACGGCGCCGGTCTGCGCGCCGGCCCGGACAACGATTATTTCAGGGCTCTATCCGCCGAGCACCGGCGCCGAGCACATGCGCAGCATGACCCGGTTGCCCGCCGCGTTTTCGATGTATCCTCAGTACCTTCGCGAGGCTGGCTACTACTGCACCAACTGCAGCAAGGAAGATTACAACCTCGAGAAACCGGGCAAGGTATGGGACGAGTCGGGAAAGAAGGCTCACTGGAAGAATCGTGGTTCCGACCAGCCCTTCTTCGCCATCTTCAATATCACGACCTCGCACGAGAGTCAGCTTCGCAAGCGTCCGCACAAGGCGGTTCATGACCCATCCAAGGTCCGGGTGCCGGCCTACCATCCCGACACGCCCGAGGTCCGCCAGGATTGGGCTCAGTACTACGACAAGATGAGCGAGATGGATGCAACCGTGGGCAAGCGTCTGAAGGAACTGGAGCAGGCCGGTCTCGCCGAGAACACGATCATCTTCTATTACGGCGACCATGGTTCGGGCATGCCGCGCAGCAAGCGTTGGCCCTACAACTCAGGCTTGCACGTGCCCTTGATCATCCACGTGCCGCAGAAGTATGCGAATCTTCGGCCGAAGGACTACAGCGCCGGTGGCGAGACCAATCGTCGGGTTGGCTTCATCGATCTGGCGCCGACGCTGTTGAGCCTCGCAGGAGTTGAGCCGCCGGCCCATTTTCAGGGTCATGCCTTCATGGGTGCACACGAAGCGCCGCCGCAGCGCTATCAGTTCGGCTTCCGCGGACGCATGGATGAGCGCTACGACATGATTCGGGTGGCGCGCGATGAGCGCTTCATCTACATCCGCAACTTCCATCCGCATGAGGTCTACGGGCAGCACGTTTCCTACATGTTCCAGACGCCGACGACCAGGGTATGGAAGGCCAGCTTCGATGGCGGGAATGCGACGCCTGCACAGGCAGCCTTCTGGAAGAAGAAGCCGGCCGAGGAACTTTACGATCTTCACGAGGATCGTGATGAGGTGAACAATCTCGCCGGATCTTCTGACCATCGCGCGACCGTGGAACGCTTCCGGGGCGCGTTGCGGGACTGGCTTCTCGAGATCAAGGATGTTGGTTTCCTGCCGGAGGATGAGATCCATTCCCGCTCGGAGGATTCGACGCCCTACGAGATGGCTCGCGACCGGTCGAAATTTCCCTTCCGCAGGATCTTCAAGACCGCTGCTGCGGCGTCATCCCTCGATCCGGAGGTGACTCCGGCCTTGATCGCCGCGCTGAAGAACAAGGACAGTGCTGTGCGCTACTGGGGAGCGATGGGCTTGCTGATGCGCAACGGTGGCGGCACACCAGGATTGACCGCGCTCCGCGGGCACGGTGCCGATGCCGCCTGGAGCGTGCGGGTGGTGGCCGCCGAAACTCTGGCACGTTTCGGTGACCGTGCCGATCTGGCCTCTTCGCTGGATACTCTGGTCGCTGCGGCCAACATCGAGGAGCGTTCGGTTTACGTGGCGATGGCGGCCCTCAATGCCATCGAGGCCATCGGCGCCCCGGCAGGCGCAGTGAAAGATCGCCTTGCGGCCTTGCCGCGGGCCTCCAGCAAGATAGCCCGCCGTAGTAAGAACTACGTGCCGCGGTTGCTCGACAAGATCCTCGCTGATCTCAAGTAGGAAGGGGTGTCGGGGCGAGCGGTGTTACCGCTCGCTGCCGGCCAGGGCTTCCCCGGCGCTGACATCGTGTGGTTGGGCGCAGTGGTCGAGAATGATCATCGGATCTTTCGTATCGGGGATGTTGTTCGGTTGCCGGCTGGTGCGCTTGGCCCAGGCGGAGAGCTGGCCGAGCATCCGGTTGACACGAGCGCGATTACGATTTTCCGATGGGGGCGGGTCACGCCGGATTTCAGAGTCGAGAGTGCGAGATTCCGGCAGAACTTGATGATCTGTTGCCAAGGTGAACCCGGGATCTTCTATCATGTCGGGTGCGGACGGTTGGCGCGGGCGTATCGTCAGGCGTGACGGGGTGAGCGGGATCGAGCGTGGAGCACAGCGAGATCTCGGGATGTTTGGGAAGGACTCGTGCTCCATCGAGGAAAGACATGACAAATATAACCTCCGGCGAAATTCCCGTGGAGGAGTCCCCGGCGAAGGATGAGGTGGCGAGCCCGCGTCGCGGAACCTGGGGATTCCTCGCGGTGATCCTTCTCGTCGGTCTGCTGGCGGGGCACTTCTACTGGCATCTGGGTTATATCGAGCATGGCCACGCCAGCCCCGATGCGGATGGTTACTACGCGCAGGGCCGGATGATCGCCACTCAGGCCAAGACCGGCTTCACGCCCGAATCCCCGCTGCAGCACATTGGCGTGCACTGGCTGGAGACGGAGAAGGGTCGTTACTACAGCCGCTATCCCGCCGGCTTGCCGACGTTGCTCGCCGCCGCTTGGTGGGCCGGAGGGCCGGATGCTCCCTTCTACCTGGACTCCGTGCTGGCGACCTTGACCTTGCTGTTCTTGTTCCTGTTATGCCGTCCCTGGGTGGGCAGCTGGCTCGCGCTGATGGCTGCCCTGGTATACGCGGCACATCCCCATGCCAATGTTCACGCTCACCTTGCCTTTGCACACACCTCGGCGACCTTCTTTTTGGTGGCCGGCCTCTGGCTTCTCGATGCCTGGGCACGCTCGCCTGCGGGGTGGAAGATATTGGGTGCGGGGTTCCTGCTCGGCGTGGTTCCGACCATCCGTTACGCGGAGGCCGTGGCTGTACTGGGGATCGGTGTGTTTTTGGTATGGAACGTCTTGCGTGACCGCTCTCGCCTCAAGGATCTCTTTCTTGCCGGGGTAGGTGCTGCCATTCCGATTGGCGCATTGCTGGCGCACAACATGCTGGCCTTCGGGTCACCCATGAAGACCGGTTATGCCCTGACCAACGAACAGACGAGTTTCAGCTGGGATTGGTTCCAGCAGCACTTTGCCGTAAACGTTGATTCTCTGATGACCGGCGGGGCGGGGCTGTTCTTCGCGCTGGGCCTTGTCGGTCTCGTCGGCATGATCTGCAAGCGTGACAGCCGACCGCTGGGAATCTGTCTGTTGCTCGTGATTGTGGCGGTCACCGGGGTTTACACGGCGTACTACTTCGGGATGGGTTCTCTGCGGTTCTTCTTGCCGACCTTGCCGCTCTACCTGCTCCCGGCGATGTGGGTGTTCAGCATGATCAGGCCGCGGGGGATTGCTGCTGCCGGCGTGATCGTTCTGACGGCGCTCCATCTCGGTGGCGGGATCGTGGAGTCCCGTGACAGGATGGCCAGTCACGCCGACAGGACCTTCGCCGCTGCCGAATCGGCGAAGAAGGTGGAAGAACTCGTGCCCGCCGGCAGCGTGGTGATCGCTGACCGCAGGATGAATGAAATGCTCCACTACCTGGGCCGCTGGAAACTTGCCCAGATCGATGTGGCCCGGGGAGCCGACCGTGGCGGCCGGGGCCTCGGTGGTCGCACCAACCGTTTTGGAAGTGGTGAGGATGCGCCGAACCCGAGGCAGGTAGGCAAGGCCGATCAACTGCGCGCGAAGTACCGCGATATGGCTGATGACGAGCGGTATATCGAAGTGCTTGCTGATCTTCATGATTGGGCAGGCGAGGCGAATGACACCTACTGGATCGGTAGTGAAAGAGGAGTTGCCGACTTCACCGAACGCACTTATGGCGCCGCGCAGTTCGAGAAGGTGGGCGAGTTCGAGGTCACACCTCGGCCATCGCCTGATGAGGATGGCGCAGCCGAGGGAGAGCGATCCGATAGCACCAAGCCCGGAGCCACAGGCGTGG
This sequence comes from uncultured candidatus Brocadiaceae bacterium, assembly GCA_964542765.1. Lineage (GTDB taxonomy): Bacteria > Planctomycetota > UBA1135 > UBA1135 > UBA2386 > CAZIVO01. Next base: position 17,206 of record CAZIVO010000032.1, read on the forward strand.
GCGCTCCAAGCGCGCGCCCGGCGACCTCCGAGATCCCGGGCCCGAAGCCTGAAGAAGCGGGTGCGCTGCGCCAGGATCCTCGAAATTTTGGCAAGGGCTCGCCGGGAGGCTTCAGCGGCAGTGGTTTCGGTGGCCGCCGCGGGCGCGCTGGCGGCTTTTCCAGGGCGGTTATCTCGCGCAAATTAGAAGTCTATCGCCTGGTGAAGTGATTCCGGCTGTGGCCTGACTTTGTACCGTCAGCGTCAATCTTGCTGGAAGTCATGACCCTTGCCTGTCGGGCACTGGTCCTTCGAATAGCCTGTGGTACTCTGTCCGAGTCGCAAGTTCTTGCCCCTGTCCATCCGTCGGGGGGCATGGCCCATGCCATCACACAGCACATCTTTTTGGTCACTTCTGGCGGTCATCGCCTTCGCGGGGCCGTGCATCACGGCTCAAGATGACCAGCTGGCGAGGGACGCCCGCTCGATTTTCTCGTCGGAATGTTTCCAGTGTCACGGCCCCGATGAGGAGCATCGCAAGGCCGGTCTGCGATTCGATCTGCGTGAGGCTGCGTTTGGTGCCTTGAAGGACGGCGGTTTCGCGATCGTGCCTGGCAAGGTGGACCAGAGCGAGCTGGTCCGACGGATCACCAGTTCGGACCCGAAGGTGCAGATGCCGCCGCCGGATTCGGGCCGCAAGCTGGATGCCGAGCAGCGGCAGACCCTCGTCGACTGGATCGATCAGGGTGCGCCATGGAGTGAACACTGGGCTTTTTCGCCTCCTATCCGGCCGGCAGTGCCGAGCGTGATGGCTTCGGATCGTGCCCACAACGACATCGACGGTTTCGTCTTGGCTCGACTTCGCAGGGAAGGGCTTTCCGCTTCTCCGGAGGCCGACAAGCTCACGCTCATTCGAAGGGTTACCCTCGATCTCACTGGCTTGCCGCCGACACTCGAGGAGATCGACGCCTTCGTCAGCGATGATGCGCCCGGATCCTATGAGAGACTTGTGGATCGCTTGCTTGCCTGCGATCGATACGGTGAGCACATGTCGCGCTTCTGGCTCGATGCCGCGCGCTACGGGGATACGCACGGCTTGCATCTCGACAACTATCGGGAGATGTGGCCATACCGCGACTGGGTCATCGGGGCGTTCAACCAGAACATGCCCTTCGATCAGTTCACGATCGAACAGATTGCCGGCGACCTTCTGCCCAACGCCACCCTCGAGAACCAGATTGCTTCGGGCTTCAACCGTTGCCATGTCACCACCAACGAGGGTGGCTCCATCAACGAGGAGGTTTATGTCCGCAATGTCGTCGATCGCGTCAGTACCACTGGCACGGTCTTCATGGGTTTGACGGTGGGTTGCGCCGTGTGCCACGACCACAAGTTCGATCCGATCACGCAGGCCGAGTTCTATCAGCTGTTCGCGTTTTTCAACAATCTCGATGGCAAGGCGATGGACGGCAACAACAAGGTGCACGCACCCGTCGTCAAGGTCCCGACCGAAGAGCACAACTCGAGGATGAGCGAACTTTCGGATGCGGTGGGGGAGATCAACACCCGCATCACTGCCGAACTCGCGAGCGTCCAGTACAAGGAGCCGCCGCCGGAACTGGTGGCGGCTGCCGGTCGCGAGCGCCGGACGATTGTGTGGGTGGATGATGAGTTTCCCCAAGGGGCCAAGGCCGAAGGTGATGGCCTTGTCTGGGGCACGGCGCCAGCACATCCGGTCCACTCTGGCAAGCGCTCGATGAAGCGAAGCAGCAAGGGCAACCAGCAGCATTATTTCCGGAATGCCGCGACCAAGCTGCGCATCGGCAGTGGTGATCGACTCTTCGCATGGGTGTATCTGGATCCGAAACAGCCGCCTCGCGAGATCATGCTGCAGTTCAATAGCGATGGTGACGCGGGATGGGGCCATCGAGCCCTTTGGGGCGAGGATCTGATCAAGTACGGCAAGCCGGGCACCACCGAGCACGTTCGTATGGGTCCGTTGCCGGCGACCGGGAAGTGGATTCGGCTGGCAGTTGACGTTGCTCGCATCGGTCTGCGGCCGGGCATGGTCGTGCACGGCGTGGCTTTCACGCAGTTCGACGGCACGGCCTACTGGGACACGGTTGGCATCGAGTCGACCTTGCCTCAAGAGCCCCAGGACTTCGTTTGGATCGACGATGATGTCCCCAGCGCGGCGGTCTTGGGCGGA
>CAZIVO010000032.1:19402-31488 GCA_964542765.1 uncultured candidatus Brocadiaceae bacterium
GGCAGGACATGGCAATGGGGTGGTGGCGAGGGGCACCCGGTGCATAGCGGACTCCGCAGCCTCAAGCGCAAGGGCGGAGGCGGCCTCAACCAGGACTATTTCACGGGTGCGCGGCCGCTGAAGCTGCAGCGGGGTGACCGGCTCTTTGCGCATGTCTGGCTGGATCCGAAGGACCCTCCGCTTTCGGTGCAACTTCAGTTCAACAATGGCAAGTGGGAACATCGCGCGCGCTGGGGCGCGCCGGCGCATGGCGCGGGACGCAAGGGCGGCGCTGATCATGCAGCTGGCCCCTTGCCCGCGAAGGGCCGCTGGGTCAGGCTCGAGGTCGACCTGGACAAGGTCGCCTTGAAGCCGGGCGACCAACTCAATGGGTGGGCCTTCACACAGGTTGGTGGGACCGTCTACTGGGATCGGGCGGGCGTGAAGACCTGGGGGATTCCTGACGACCGGCACCTCCAATCGCAGCTGGCCTGGGAGCAGCGTTCGAAGGGAGATGGGGCCCTGCCAAAGACGGTGAGGGCAGCCCTGGGCGTCGATGCGAAGAAGAGATCGAAGAAGCAGATCATCGCCTTGAGGAATCACTACCTCCGCCATGTCTACGGCGGTACACGCCAGGCTTTCGACCCGCTCGAAGCCGAATTGGCGGCCGCCAAGAAGAAGGTCACTGATTTCGAGAAGGCGACGCCGACGACGCTGGTCATGAAGGAACTGGCGAAGCCTCGACCGGCTTATCTCCTCAAGCGCGGCCAATACGATGCTCGCGGCCCCCAGGTCGAGCGCCTGACCCCGGCCTTCCTGCCACCGATGGCCGACGGCTTGCCGCGCGATCGGATGGGGCTGGCCAAGTGGCTTTTGGATCCGGCACACCCCTTGACCGCCAGGGTCACTGTCAATCGTTACTGGCAACAACTGTTCGGAGTCGGACTCGTCAAGACCAGTGAGGATTTTGGCAATCAGGGGGAGCTCCCCAGTCATCCTCTACTCCTGGACTGGCTGGCGACCCAATTCATTGCCGATGGCTGGGATGTCAAGATGACCATCAAGCGGATGGTCATGTCGTCGGCCTATCGCCAATCGTCGCGGGTAGAAGCTTCTCTCGCCGCCCGCGACCCCGAAAACCGCCTCCTCGCGCGCGGGCCGCGTTTTCGGCTCGATGCCGAGATGCTGCGCGATCAGGCCCTGGCATTGAGCGGTCTTTTGGTGCGCAAGATCGGTGGGCCAGGGGTCAAGCCTCCGCAGCCCGATGGCCTCTGGTTCGCCGTCGGATACTCGGGTTCCAATACGGTGCGGTTCAAGCCCGACAAGGGGTCCGAAAAAGTCCACCGGCGCAGCTTGTATACCTTCTGGAAGCGCACGGCGCCGCCGCCGCAGATGAGCACGATGGATGCGCCCAGTCGCGAGGTCTGTAGCGTTCGCCGCGAACGGACCAACACGCCGCTGCAGGCGCTCTTGATGATGAATGACCCGCAGTACGTCGAGGCCGCTCGCCATTTCGCGCAGCGTGTCTTGAGAGAAGGCGGGACCAGTGCGCGAGATCGCTTGATCTGGTCGTTCCGTCTGGCCACCGGGCATCCGCCCTCAGCCGAAGACCTCGCCGACCTCGAGCAATTCTTGTCGGAACAGCTTGCGGTTTACAGGGGAGATCTGAAGTCCGCGCAAGCGCTGATTGCGATCGGAGAGTTGAAGGCGGAACCGTCTCTTGACATCGCGGAGCTGGCGGCGTGGACGATGGTGGCGAATCTGTTGTTGAATCTCGACGAGGTCGTCACGAAAGGTTGATGGTCATGGATCCAATCACCGAGCATGCATTGCTGCAGACCCGCCGCCACTTTTTTGGGCGTGCCGCATCGGGTCTCGGCGCTGCGGCCCTGGCGTCGGTGACGGGCGCGCGGGGAGCTGCCGCAGCATCGCTACCGGGAGTGAGCGCGGCAGGAATGGGCGCGCCTCATTTCGCACCACGCGCCAAGCGTGCGATCTGGTTGTTCATGGCCGGAGCGCCATCCCAACTCGACACCTTCGACTACAAACCCAAGATGAAAGAGTGGTTCGACAAGGATCTTCCCGAGTCGATCCGCAAGGGGCAGCGTCTGACGACCATGACCTCGAAGCAGGCTCGGTTTCCGATCGCACCCTCGATCTTCGATTTCAAAAAGCACGACAATGGTGGTGACGGAGCCTGGGTCAGCGAACTTCTCCCGCACACGGCATCGATGGTCAAGGATCTGGCCATCGTCAAATCCTTGTATACCGAGGCGATCAACCACGATCCGGCGATCACCTATATCTGCACGGGACGGGAGCTCCCCGGCTGGCCGAGCCTGGGGTCATGGCTCAGCTACGGGCTCGGATCGGAGTGCGACAACCTCCCCTCCTTCGTGGTGATGACCCCGAGATGGACCGGCCGCAAGCAGGCTCAGGCTCTCTACAACCGTCTTTGGGGCAGTGGCGTCTTGGCGAGCGAGCACCAGGGCGTTGCCTTGCGAGCCAAGGGTGATCCGGTTTTGTTCTTGAGCAATCCCCAGGGTGTCGACGCCAAGACCCGCCGCCGGATGCTGGATGCGCTCAAGAAGATGAATGAGCGGCAGTATGTGTCACAAGGAGATCCGGAGACGCAGGCTCGGATCTCGCAGTATGAGATGGCCTTCCGCATGCAGAGTTCCGTGCCGGATTTGGCGGACCTTGGTAATGAGCCTGATCATATTCTCGACATGTACGGGCCCGATGTGAAGAAGCCCGGGACCTTCGCCGCGAGTTGCCTGCTGGCGCGGCGTATGGCGGAGCGCGGCGTGCGTTTCGTGCAGGTTTTCCATCGTGGCTGGGATCAGCATGGCGGTTTGCCAAAAGATCTGGCCAACCAGTGCCGTGATATCGATCAACCGGTGACGGCGCTGATCCAGGACCTGAAACAGCGCGGTATGCTCGATGATACGCTGGTGATCTGGGGCGGCGAATTCGGCCGCACGATCTATTGCCAGGGCAAGCTGACACCGACCAACTATGGCCGCGATCACCATCCCCGCTGCTTCACATCCTGGCTGGCGGGCGGTGGTATCAAGCCGGGTGTCGTCCATGGCGAGACGGATGACTTCAGCTACAACATCGCCAAGGATCCGGTGCACATCAGCGACCTGAACGCGACGATCCTCCACTGCCTGGGCATCGATAACGAGCGACTGTCGACCAAGCACCAAGGACTCGATGTGCGCTTGACCGGTGTCCTCCCGGCCAAGGTGGTGCCGGAGATTCTCGCCTAGCCTGTTGTCGAGAACGACTGCTGCTTCAGCAGTCGTTCACTTTTGTATGCCGTAGTGGTAATCGACACCGAAGCGTCCCTTGTCTTTGACCAGATCGAAGGCTTGCCACCACAAGGAGGCGCCGGCCAAGACGGGATTGTTCGGGATGGTGAACTTGATCGTGGCCTCGCCTTGGGCATCGAGTTGGCCCTGGGAGAACAGCAAAGCCGTCGCAGGGTCGAGGTAAAGGGTGCCCGCGAGAGCTCCGATGCGCAGGCCTGGGAAGACGCGCTTGACGGCGACGAAGGATGCGTAGATTCCCGGGCGACCGGCGACGTCGACGGTGACGGTGTTGCCCGGTTTGCGGGGACCCCTCATGCAAAAGGTTGGCCCGGTCGAGAAGCGGAGTTCGATGTTGTCAATCCGCACTCGCGGAGTACGCCCTTTGAGCGCGGCAAAGGCCCGCTCGAAGCCGACCTCGACCAGCAGCAGTCCCGATGTTTTGGTCTGGAACGAGGAGCAGAGGACATCGCGCAGTATCTGCTGGGATGGGACGTTGCCATAGTCGTGGCGGACGACCTCCGTCCCGGCCACCTTGATCCAGATGATGCCGCCCGAGGCATTCGCGCTGATGGTCTCGCAGGCGATGTCGGCGTAGATGGAGTAGCTCCGACCTGCAGCGAGGATCACCTTCTGAGAGAGGATGTAGGGTCCTTTCGGCCCGTTGATCAAATTGCCGGCATTGATGCCGAAGCAATCGTTGTCCCGGAAGCCGTTCACCGAGAACTTTTCGATAGCAGGTGAAGCGCCGATGCCTCCTGCCGTCCAACCGGTCAATCCCTTGGCGAAATCACCATTGCTGATCCAGTTCTTGTCTTGAGCGGCTGGCAGGGAGGCGAGGAGCAAACATGCGAAAGGAGCGAAAGCTTTGCGGGTGGGGAGGAGGTGGAACATTTGGCTCTTCTATGATGAGTGGGGGCGACGCCGACAGTATACGAGTTACAGTCTGCCTCGGGGAGGTGGAGGGGGTGATGGAGGGGGGGCGAACCATGAGTTTTGGCCAGACCATTTCTTGCTCCGCGCCATCGGATAGAGTCGGCAGTCCCCTGATGATGGCCTGATGCGACCCCACAAGCTTTCTTTTCTCCTGACCGCAACCGCTCTCGTCGCTGCTGTCGGAATGACCTGGACCGAGTCCTCGTCGGCGGCGGAGCGGGTCGAACTGGGGAAGCTCTTGTTTTTCGACCCGGTTCTTTCGGGATCAAACGATCTGTCTTGTGCCCACTGTCATCACCCCGATCTCGGGTTTGCCGATGGTCGTGGGCGAGCCATGGGGCACGGCGGGATCGGCTTTGGTCCGGAGCGCCACGGTGGTGTTGTCTTGCGCCGCCACACGCCCAGTTTGTGGAGTGTGGGTGAGTCTCACAATCTCTTTTGGGATGGGAGAGCGCCGAATCTGGAGGCGCAAGCGCGAGAGGTGCTCGGGCATCCTCAGGAGATGGCATCCGATCCAGAGCAATTGATCTCCGAACTGGCGGCGATCGGTGAGTACAGGCATCGATTTGCCCGGTCCTTCCCCGGCGAGGAGGCCGTGTCGATGGAGAATCTCGTGGTCGCTCTGGCAAGCTTCGAGCGTAGCCTGAGGGCGGACGGCACTCCCTTCGATCGTTACCTCGGGGGCGAGATCGAGGCGCTGAGTCCTTCGGCTCGCCGTGGCTGGAAGCTCTTTCTGTCGCCGATGACCCGCTGTTCGGAGTGTCATGTCCCTCCCGGTTTCCAGGTGCCGGAATTCAAGGTCACCGGCTTGCCCGATCAGCCTGGCGAGGCCTTCGACCCCGGGCGAGGTGCTCTGGTTGATCACCCGTTCTTTCGCGGCGCCTTCAAGGTGCCGGGCCTGCGCAACATCGCGTTGACGAGGCCTTACATGCATGATGGGTCACTTGCGACGCTCGAGGATGTTATCGATTTTTACGCATCCGGGCGGGGCCGAGAGCGTCTGGCCGAAGGCCTGTTCGTCGATGATTTCATCCAACCCTTCGAGATCGGTGACGGTGATCGTGCGGATCTCGTCAACTTCTTGGAGAGCCTGACCGACGAGTCGCGACGGCCTCGTATTCCTCATCGCGTTCCATCGGGCTTGCCGGTGGTCGCGCCCCTTACATGTTCCACGGATAGATTGCCTTGATGATGAGTTGTTCTCTGTTGCGTCCCTTCACTCTCTTTGTCCCGATGGTCCTGACTGTGAGCTGCGGCGGCGGTTCTTCCGGATCTGGTTCTCATGGAGCATTGCCGGAGCCCGGTGCCGTGGCGAGCATGAGCGCAAGGCATGAGCCGACGATCCTGGTCAAGGCTGGCGAGAAGATTCAGGATGCCGTGGACCGGGCGGTGGAAGGTGATGTCATAGGTATCGAGCCAGGGATCTATCGCGAAACGGTTCTGGTCGAGACTTCGAACATCACTCTCATGGGGATGGTGCAAGATGGCCGCCGGCCGGTTCTGGATGGTACGCGGATTGAGCGTGGCGAAGCTGGAAAGATCGAGTTGCGGCCCGACGCCGTGCAGGTGCGCAGTTGCGACAACATCGTTGTAGAGGGGTTGCGCATGGTCCATTACCAGGGCAATGGCGTGGTAGTCAACGATTGCAATGGTGTGGTCTTGCGCGATCTGGTGGCAGATAAGGTCGGTCTCTACGGTCTCTATCCGGTTGGTTGCAGAAACATCTTGATCGAGGGCTGTGTGGTCTCTCGTTGCAGTGATGCGGGGATCTACGTTGGCCAGTCAGACGGAGCCGTGGTCCGGAACAATGAGTGCTTTGCCAATGTTGCTGGCCTGGAGATCGAAAATTCGAGCCATGCGGTTGTCGTTAATAATTCCTGCCACCACAACACCGCCGGTATCCTGGTGTTCGTCTTGCCTAACCTGCAGGTGAAGAAGGGTGAAGACACGGTGGTTCGCGGCAACCGGGTATGGGCGAACAACCTTCCCAACTGGGGCGCGAAGGGCAGCGTGGTCGGTCAGGTGCCGCATGGCAGCGGCGTGATCATCATCGCGGCGGACCGGACGCACGTCATCGGCAACGAGATCTGGGACAACGACTCGTTCGGCATTGCGACGATGTCGCTTGGCGACATGAACTTGCCGGGTGAACTCGATGTCGAGCCTCATTCGGATGGCAGCAGGATCGAAAACAATCTTTATGCCGGCAATGGAACCCGTCCCCACGAGCGTCTGGGAGTTCAGAAGATCCCAGCCGGTCTCGACTTGATCTGGAATGGTCAGGGCCAAGGCAATTGCTGGTTGGAGCCGTCGGCAAAGAGCTTTCCCCCGGAGCTTCCTCGATGCAAGTGACGGGCATGCTCTGGCCCACGCTGGTGATAGGGGTTCTTCTCGCTGGCTGTTCGGGCGGTGAGGTTGTGACGGTTGAGGACTGGCCCGAGGGTCCGCCCGGAAACTCTGCTTACGGCGTGGTTGCTTACGACGGTCAGGTGCCGGCGAAGTTTCTGAAGAAGCGTCGGGCAGCGGTCATGGCACAGATGAATCCACCTCGTGTCATTGCGACTGCGGATGGTCGGATTGCTGATGCTGTGATCACGCTCGAGTCTGTTGCTGCGTCTGCGGCGCTCGCGGCGAAGCCTCCCGTGACGGTGGATGTCGATCAGGAGGGTTCGATCTACGCTCCCCACGTTGCAGTGGTTCCTGTCGGCAGCTCGGTTCGTTTCTTGAACTCCGATCGTATCCTGCACAATGTGCATCTTCGGCACGATGCTCACACTGTCGACCAGCGTGATATGCCGGCTGGCGAAAAGTGGACGCTTGCGGCAGGAGATAAGGCCAGGGCGATTTCGATTGGCTGTAACTTCCACCCCTGGATGTCGGGACACATCAAGGTTGTGGACACGCCCTACTTCGGCAAGTCTGACGAGCGGGGCCGTTTCGTTATCGGTGATGTTCCCGATGGCCGCTACCGAGTGTTGATCTGGCACGAGGAATTGGTTGCTGCTTCTGATGCGCCGCTCGAGCTCGAGATCAAAGACGGCCAAGCCGGCCCGATTCGCTTGCTGCTTTCATCGCGCTGACAAAAGGCTACACATCATCATCCGTCGAGTGTTGGCGAGGTTTGTCATATGAAGCTCCGGGTCATCAGCTACAACGTCCACAAGTGCATCGGCGGGGTTGATCGCCGTTATCAGCCATCGCGTGTGATAGAGACGATTGCTGGACACGCTCCCGACCTTGCCTTGCTGCAAGAGGTTGCGAACACGGCTGGCCGCTCCCGGTGGGACCGGCAGATCGATCTTCTTGGCGATGAATTGGGTTTTCGGAACCGAGTGTGGTTTCCCAATCACCGTTTTCGTCGAGGCGGCGAATATGGCAATGCGATCCTGTCACGATGGCCGATCGTGGAGACTCAGAATATCGACTTGAGTATTTCCGGGCGCAAGAAACGTAGCGTTCTGCACGCGCGAATTCGCATCCATGATGATGATGCGAGCACGCGGACATTGCATGCTTTCTGTCTGCATCTGGGGCTATCTGGTTCCGAGAGAGATACCCAGATGGCCCGCTTTCTCGACAGTCATCCCTTTGCGCGTTTGCATCATGAGACACCGATCATTGTCGCCGGGGATTTCAACGATGTCTGGGGGACGCTCGGCAGGAAACATCTCACGCCAGCTGGATTTCGAGGTGCGTTGCGTCCGCGAAAGACATTCCCTGCCTGCGCTCCCTTGCGCGCGCTCGATGCAATCTACGTGCGCGGTGCTATCGATATGACCCAGATCTCTCGCTCGCGCCTCAAGGTGGCGACACGAGCATCCGATCATTTACCCCTGATCGCGGATCTCTCGCTGCGCGGGTAGTCCAGCCGGACTTGACCGCGTTTCCTTCGATGACCGCATCTGAAGGAACTCGATCACAATGCGAGTGCTCATGAACATACAACCAGCCCGCGGCACGGTGTCGTGACGCGGGCTGGTTGCTGGTCTTGCCGGGTGCAGAGGTGCTCCCGGAGACGATGCTGGATCAGTCGTCGATGGTCCGGCAGTTGACCTTCAGCGAGAAAGATCCCTCGGTTGTGGAGGTGGTCTCGAACTCGCCCCGGTCGCCCAGGTCACGGACTGTACGGCTCCAACTCGCGACGGTACCGTTGAGGTTGAGGCTGTGGAGCGTGTGGGAACTGCAGTTGATGACGAGAGTTCCCTTGAAGGCGACATCCGCCGTGGCCTTGTTGTTGTCCTGTTGATTGTCATCACCAGCACCACCGCGACCCCCGCGGCTCCAGCCGCCAAATCCACGGCTCATGCCCAGGTCGGTGGGGCTACCCTTGCCGTCTATCTTGGCGGTGACTTCGATGGTTGCGATCTGCTGCCCATCGCGATTATCAAGGGAAACGAGTCGTCCGGTGGCCTTGCAGCCGAGCTTGTCGTTGAGGAGAAGCTTCAGCGCAGCATCTTCGACGGTGCGCGCACGGCGGGAAAAGCGACTGCTGAAGCTACCGCGTCCACCGCGTTCGCTACCGCCGAAGCCGCCGCGCTCGCCACCGCGCTCGCCACCGCGTTCGCCACCGCGTTCGCCACCGCGTTCGCCACCGCGTTCGCCACCGCGCTCGCCGCCGCGTTCGCCACGCTCGCCGCCACGACTGCGCAAGCCGCCGCGTTCGCCTTCGGCACCACTATCGCGCTCTTCCCTTGCGGGAGAAATGGGGTGCACGAGAGACTTCAGGGCCGTGCGCAGGGTCTTGCTGATATCGAATTCGTCCTTCACAGCAACGGGTTCGCGAGGCGTCAAGCCACTGAGGTTGATCTGCACAGGGACGCCATCGCTGAGATTCTGTGGTAGGGGCTCGCCGTCCTCCGCTCCATCGAGGAGGACCGTGCCGCCGTCGTCTTCGCGGACGAAGACTCTCTTGCCGACAAGGCCGCTGGTGGTTTCATCGATCTGGTCTTCGCCATCGCGGCCGGGCCGGACGACGGACGCTTCTGCCTTGAGGTAGTTACGCCAGTTTGCGTTGGCCGGACCCTGCTCGAAGACGATCGTTTGTTTGGTGGTGGTGGGGCTGTTGCTGCCGCCGAAGCCGCCTCGGCTACCAAAACCGCCGAAATCAGGCTCTTCGCCGTCGATCAGCATCTCTCGAGAAGTGGTGATCTTCGACTTGGATTCGATAGAGAACTCGACGGGCTGCTTCTTGACAGCTTCGATTCGAAGCTGCGCCTCTTGGGCGGTTGCACCCGCGACGAGAAGAACAGTAATCAGGCTGGGGAAAGTGACGTTCATGGTTTGATCTCCGGTAAGGCACGCCCCAGGGCTATAGAGGGAAGGGATGGGGGCACTCAGGACTACGCAAGGTCACCGAATGTGCCCACCGGAGAAAGGACTTTGGATGTAACAACATCACGAAACCCAAGCATTTCCCCCTAAACCCGAGTTTCAGCGGGACAGCGCCCTCGGGAGGGGTTTGCACTCCGCAAACTCGAAACCCATCAGATTGGTGGCTCGGCTTCGATGGCGCTCAAATAGAGGATGGCAGCTTCGCGATCGGGAGAGCCTTCAAAGATGGTCATCGCGGCCCTGAGGAGATCCCGGCGACTGACCTGGCCGACCAGACACCCGTCACGCAGCACGGGGAGCCGCCGGACCGGATTGGTCAGAAAGAGGTGCGCCATGGTCAGGAGGTGAGTGTCCTCGGTGATGGTGATCAGGTTTTCGGTGGTCATCACGTCACGAATACACAGAGGCGGAATGTTCTCTTCCACCGCATGGAGGAGAGCCTGGATGCAGTCCTTCTCGGTGAGCATTCCGATCAAGTTCTTTTCCTCGTCCACGATAGGGACACCGGAAAATCTGTGTTTGAGCAGAAGCTGTACGGCATCGAGGACGCGCTGGTCAGGACTCATGGTCTTGATTCCGGCGACCATTACTTCGCGAGCGGTGAGTCCAACGGATGATGTCATGAAGTTTCTCCCTGCCTGGCGGGGCAGGCCCACCCTTCATTAACTCCTATCTTCGTCCGTTTGGCCCACCCCTCTGGCCGCCGAGAGAGAAATCTTTGGAGTCAGCTGACACCGCCTGAGCGATGGGTGACGACCGGCCCCCCATGGTGCGGGGATTCCAGCCAATTAGATCTCGTTGCGCGCGGTCCCGAAGGGAGACGTGGACAAGGTTGGTGCGCGGGGGTCAGTCGGCGAGTTTCGTTGTGGCGGCAAGGGCACGCCGTTTCTGCTTGCCGATCAACCGGAGGTTGCGGGCATAGATGACGATGCCGGTGGATTGCCCCATGACGCCAATGATGTCCTGGCGCCAGACGAAGTAAGCGAAGAGCGTCAGGCCGCCGAAGAACGAGAGCCACCAGAAGGAGATGGGGATGATGGACTCCCCTTGGCGTTCGGAGATGAGCCACTGCACCAGCATGCGGCCGAAGAAGGCGCACTGCCCGGCGAGACCGATGGCGATCCACAAGAGGCTTCCCCAGCTGGTGATATTGAGCAGCTTGAAGAGGGGATTCTGTGAGTTCGCGGTGACATCTTCAAAGCGCTGCTGGCCGAAGGTGTTGATGAATTCGCTTGCTCCGACGACGTCCGATGCCGACCCGTCCCGGTAGAGGAAACGAAAGGATTTCGCACCATCCGGTTGGCTTAGAACTTCGAGGCGGCAACGTTCATTGCCGATCTGTGCGGGCAGGGTATGGGCGCCGTTTCGCAGTGGAGCCAGACCTCGGTCGGCGTTCGAACCCCAGACCAGCCAGACCCCGAGGAAGAACAGGGCTGCCATGGCGAGGAAGGGTCCCCACTTCATGCCTTGGCCTCGGCGCTGGTGAGCCTGATCGTCGACCGTATCGGTACCGGACAGGTGTTCCGGATGAAGTTCTGCATACCCTGAATGCTTCGCGGAGAGGCGAAGCCGGGGCTCATGATACGGAGCCGGGCGCCCGTGTCGTGTGTGCTCCCGGGCAGGATCAGCAGGAAAACATCTCTCGACCTTGCACCAGCAGGCATCCGGATCAGGTGAGGTCCGTCAGTTCAGGCCGAAGATCAGATCCTGAGAGTTGCTCAGGGAGAAGAGTGCCTTGCCGCCGAAGTGAGCAGCCTGGGTGTAGAGCTTGAATCCGGATAGCGCGGCCAGGTTGGGTAAAGGGAAGGAGAAGCGGGCTATCGGTCCGGGCAGGGAAGGCAGGGGGAGGATGTTGCCCGGCGGTGCCGTGAGATCGAGAAGCAACATGTAGCCAAGGATGGTGGGAGTCTTTGCTGGTGCGGTGTAGCCGAAGATGGCAGCCCGTTGATACCCGGTGGGTTGCAGATTGATCGAAGCGGTGAACTGGCTGCCGAGGATGGGTCGCGTTGCCGTGTAGGACTTGATGTTGTTACCGGCATTACGCAGGTTGACACTCGCCAGTTCATATCGAGTCGCCAGCTTCGGTCGCCAGTGCTCGATCGTGCACCGCATGCGCCGCACCTGCTCGCTCGTGAACCACCACATGCAGGTGTCATCACTGTATTCCATGTAGTTGTGGATTGGATCGGGCGTGTTGCAACTCCGGGCCTGGGTGTCGCAGCCGTAATGCGGTTTCTGGTCAGGATTGGTGTCGCAAATCAGATCGCCAGTGGTGTAGCAGGCGCTGGCGGAACCACACTTGTTGTCGAAGGGATGCAGGAGTCCGAGGTAGTGACCTACCTCGTGAGTTGTTGTTCTGCCCTTGTTGTAGGGAGCGTTGGGAGCATTGCGTCCGAAGGTGTTCCACAAGATGACCACGCGGTCTTTTTTGTTGCCGACGAGAGTTCCAGATTGCGGAATCTCGGGGACATAGCCCAGGGCATTGCCTCCATTGTTGGTGTAGATGTTCAGATAGCGGTTGGTATC
>CAZIVO010000033.1:0-30445 GCA_964542765.1 uncultured candidatus Brocadiaceae bacterium
TCATCGAGCAGGGACAAGCATTCCCACTGTGATAGCACTTGGTCGGGCTGGACGTCGTCAATCGCGCGCCGGAGTTGGGATTGGTCGTCTCGACGTACCAGCTCTGCGTTGCGGCCGATGTCTGGGCAGCGATGACCTCGATGACCAGCGTGCTACCCATCGCCTTGGCGTAGGGGTAAGGGTTGTTGAACAAGATCGGCGCCTGCCATGGGTCGGGCCATGCAGGACCCCGGGACGCGCCAGGCAGGTTGATGGTGCCCTTGAACACGGGGACCACACCCGCTCCGTGGTTACTGGCGTATGTGGCTATCGCCGCACTCGAAGGATTCTTGGACACCGAAATGCCGATCGTGGCCGTGAGCACCATCGCCGGGCAAACATTGCCGAGTCGCTGCGGTCGCCGATACTGGAGCGATTTGATGTTCATTCCAGGAATGCTGATGCCGAAGGTATCGATGCAATACTGAACCCGGCCTTCCTTCAGAAGGGTCTGGGACGACGTTCCGTAGAACGGATAATGAGCCCAGTTCATGGGCATCTTCGTGGCCGCGCCCGAAGGAACGATCACGCTGGTCTGGGCCACGGCCGGAACGGCCAGAGCGAGGATGAGGGGGAAAGCGATACGCATGGTTGAACCTCGGGTAATGGTGCGGCCCACAACTGGAAGGTGGACGGCGGGGGGAAAGAGATCTGAGTACTGAGTTGCCCTCCCATGGTAGCAAATTCCTTCGATCGCCACGGAAATAGAGTGTGAGGGATGCCCCCGGTGGACATATGCAGCCATCTGGCCGACAAGACCGCCATCTGGGAGCCACCACCCACCCCGTATAACCTCCTAACTCATTACATAAGAATGAGATCTGTTATGAACTTGTGTCATTGACGCCGGTCTGGAACCAAAGGATGCTGGCAACACTCAAGGAACACCCCCATGACCAAAAAGCTCATCCCGGCACTCCTCGTCACTCTGTCCCTCATCGCCTGCAATTCCGAACCGACGACGCCGCCTGTTTCCAAGGACCCAGATACCCGGACCAGCAACTCGCAAACCTGTGACCTTGCCTGCGGATGCGTCCTTCCTGAAGTTGGACACTGCAGCGAACACATCAAGCTGGATGGAAAATTCTGGCCGCTCAAGATCTCCGGTCAGGACCTCGGCAAGATGCCCTTCTGCGGCAAGACCGGCCTGCGAGCCAAGGTGGAAGGAACACTGGAAGACGGCAAGTTCGTCGCCACATCCTTCACCTACGCCGACAAGTGAACAAACCCGCACGCCCTCGCGAAACACTCCGCCGATGCCGGACGGCGTGGAGTCGAAGCGGAAAGCCCGCATTGCTCCAGCAAGCCAGCGCTCGATAACACCAAGCAGCCCGGCTATTTCTTCAAGGCCACGCCGGTCGCAAGGAAGGTCACCGCCGTCTCGGGTTCGGTCACCTTGGCAGCCTCCTCAGGCTTGCCGGCATCCTCGAGATAGTGGCGCCGCATCTCGACGGAAATCTCGGAGATCGAAGCCACACCCTCCATGATCAATTCACGCCCAGCCGATTCAATCGGCACGAAGAAGCCATACTCCCTGAACCTCACCAGGATATTCTTTTCGGAGGTTCCGACCCGCATCCAGCAACCCTTCTTGGCGCAAACGCTGTCCACCTTCCCGGTGAGTCGCAAGATCTTCCCACCGAACTCACTCGGCTGGGCGAGGACATCGCCGGCAGACACGGTCGAGCCAAGGGTCACGCCGGCGCCGAAGTAATCAAAATCGGATCGCTCCATCATCGGCACACGACCCGCGGAAGGTTTGCTTGTCGGACTGCCCCCACCGGGCATCTGACAGGCAACGTTCAAAAGACAAGCAGCGACAACGAGTAGGGATCTTTGCATGACACGCACCAGAAGGGACTCATCGCCAAAATGCGATGCACGGGGCTCGATCAGAAATATGAGTGCTACATAACTCCAAACGGCCCAGATCTCCACCCTGAAGATCATGGGCAGCCATCCTCTGACCCTGAAAATGGCACGGCGAGGACACTGGCGCTCGCCCCGATCGAAGTGACAATGGCGCCGTATACCACTCTTGACCGAGCAACAAACCAGTTGCCCCCGACCACACACAGGACATCTCCCATGGATCTTCACCACTCGGCTCGGATGATTGGCCTCGCCTTGGCCGCAACACTCCTCCTACCTGACCTCGCTACCGGCCAGCTGGCCGACAAACCCAACGTCCTCTTCCTCTTCACCGATGACCAGCGCGCCGACACCATCCACGCCCTGGGCAACGACCAGATCATCACACCAAACCTCGATCGCCTCGCACGGTCAGGCTTCACCTTCCGCAATGCCTACTGCATGGGATCGAACAGCGGCGCCGTGTGCATGCCCAGTCGAACCATGATGCACAGCGGCCGCTCACTCTTCCGTATCAAGGGCACCACCGCTGAAGATCCCCACTTCGGCAAGGCCATGAAGGAAGCTGGCTACGTGACCTACCACCACAGCAAGAAGGGCAACACGCCAAACGCTCTGCACAAGACCTTCGATCACAGCCGCTACCTCGACAATTCGGTCCGCAAGAGCGGTTATCCCGGTAAGGAGGCCGCCGATGCTGCCATCGATTTCCTCGCCCGATTCGAAGGCGGCAATCCTTTCTTCATGTATCTCGGCTTTGCCGGTCCACATGATCCGAGAATCGCCAACGCCGATGATCTTGCAAGGTACGACATCGACAAGATCCAGATCCCGGCGAATTACCTGCCACTGCATCCGTTCAACAATGGTGAGATGACCATCCGGGACGAAGGCCTCGCTCCCTGGCCTCGCAGCAAGGCAATCATTCGAAAGCATCTTCGTGATTACTACGCCGTCATCACTCACATGGATCGACAGATCGGACGCGTGGTGGAGGCGCTGAAAAACCTCGGCCTCTACGAGAGCACCATCATCATCTTCTCCTCGGACCACGGGCTGGCCGTCGGCAGCCACGGCCTGATGGGCAAGCAGAGCCTGTACGAGCACTCGATGAAGGCGCCGCTGATCTTCTCGGGTCCCGGCATCCCCGAGGGATCGAGCGATGCCTTTGTCTATCTCCACGACATCTTTCCGACCACCGTCGGACTCGTCGGCGGAAAAACTCCCGATGGCCTCGACGGCATCAGCTTGGCGGACATCATCGACGGCCGTACCGAGCACGTCCGCACGGAAATCTTCACAGCCTACAAGGACGTGATGCGCGCCGTGCGGCAGGGCGATTGGAAGTTGATCCGCTACCCGCAAGTCCATCGCACGCAGCTCTTCAACTTACGAGAGGACCCCGATGAGATCACGGATCTGGCCGATGCGCAGCCATCGAAGGTCGAGGCGATGATGAAGTTGCTCGCACAGCAACAAAAACTCTTCGGCGACCCCGTCCCCCTGACTTCTGAAACTCCCGAGCCCGCCACCATCGACGCAGACACACTGACGCAAAACCGAGGCAAGCAGCGCGGACGAGCCAGGCTGAAGAGATCCAAGAAGTGAAGCCCGGCCGCAGCGGCTTTCGCTGAAGATCCCGGCAACACACGCCACGATCGGAATGCTGCCGGAGTTCATCCCCGGCGATGCCGCCGCCAGCACTCAGGACCAGAAAACAGACCTCACCCATATCTGTTATCCTTTCACCCCCTGAACCACCCCTTCCCCCGAACGAGAAAAACCACCCCCCGAACGAGAAAAACCACACTTGAAACTTCACTGCTCGCTCGCCCTGCTCATCAGCCTTCTGTCCGCCGGGGCCGCTTCGATCCCCGCCCAGATCAAGGCGTCCCACGGCATCGATGGGGCCACCCTCCAGACTCGCTTCGATACCCTTTCCAAGCAGGGCTATCAGGTCATCTCCATCTCGGTCTACGGCAGCCCGTCCAGCGCCCGGTACGCCGCGGTCTTTCGCAAGCAGACCGGACCGGCAAGGCGAACTTTCTGGAACAGAAAAAGAGACTCCTTCCTGACCTACCAAAAACAGTGGGCCGCTCAGGGCTACAAGCTCAAGCTGATTTCCGTCTGCGGTTCGGGAGCGTCCGCGAGTTACGCCGGCGTCCTCGAAAAAGATGGTGTGCAGACTCGTCAGGTGTTCGATGTCGACACGACAACCTTCCACGGCAAGGGGTCGGATGCTCGCGACGACGGCTACATCCTGACCTCGGCCGCCATCCACGGCCCATCGAGCAAGCTGCGCTATACCGGCATCTGGAAGAAGATGGCCACGCCATCGGTTCACTGGAACGCCAATACCGGCTACAGCGCCAGCAGCTTTGGCGACCTCATGGTCGGCTACAAGGCTGTCGGCGTGCGGCCGTCCTTGATCACCCTCTGCAACGATCAACGCTACCTCGCCATCTGGCGCGATGACCGCCTCAGCGGCCACTTCGCGCACCACAACCTGACCCATTCGCAGTACCAGACCCTGTTCGACTCCTACGCGAAAAGCGGCTACTGGCCCATGAGCGTCCAGGGCGGGGGCATCGGCACTTCCACGCGCTATGCCGCGGTCTTCGTCAAGAGTGACACTCCGCTGAAGCGCTCCTGGAACACGCGCGGGACTTCGGTCACCGCCTTCGCCCCCATCGACACCTACTTCAAGGGCGTCATGCAGGACAAGGGCGTGCGCGCTGGATCGATCGCCATCGTCAAGGACGCCCGGCTGGTCTATGCCCGCGGCTACACCTGGGCCGAGAACTCTTATCCGGTCACCCAGCCGACCGATCTGTTCCGGATCGCCAGCATGTCCAAACCCTTGACGAGCATCGCGATCCATCAACTCATCGAGAAGAAACAGCTGACGCTGAACGACAAACTCACCTCGATCCTGAGTCTCGGCAAGCCAAAGGACGCGCGAACGAGCGATGTTCAAGTACGGCACCTGCTCTCCCATTTTAGCGGTTGGGACAGGGAGAAGGCCTTCGACCCGGTCAGCGCAGACCATGACATCGCCGACAAGTTGAAAGTCCCGCTGCCGCTGAAGACCAGCCACATCTCCAGCTACATGACGCAATACCAGGATCTCCAGTCCAAGCCAGGTGATGCATATGCCTATTCGAACTACGGTTTCCTCTCGCTCGGACGGATCATCGAGGCCAAGACCGGACAGAACTACAAGGCCTACATGAAGACCAATGTCTTCGGAAAACTCGGACTGACACGCCCGAAGGCCGGCCTGGCCATGAGGAGCCAGCGTTACCCTAATGAGGTTCGCTACCACCCCCTGAGACCGCAGACGGTGCGGAGCGTGGTGCACAATGATCGGCGCTACGTGCCACGCCAGTATGGCGGCTTCGCGATCGGAGAAACCTACCACGCCTTCGGTGGCTGGATCCTGTCGGCGCCGGACTACGCCAAGATCCTGGCCGCCTTCGACATGGGCACCCGCAATCCATTGCTGAACCCCGGCACCGTCAAGACGATGTTCACCGCACCCGAACCCAGAAAAAAAATCGACATGCTTCGTGGGTGGAAGGCCACAACCATGCTCGACGCAAAGAGCAAGCCAGTAAAAACTCAGTTCCACAGCGGATCACTCTCGGGCACATCGACGACCATGTTCCACCGTGATGATGGCATCTCGGTCATCCTCTTGACAAACACCGACGGAACGGTCAGCACGTCGAATGACGGGAAGAAAATCAACGACATCCTCAACAAGCTGACGGCATGGCCACAGCACGACCTCTTCGCTTCGACCGGGATCCCCCCCTTCCGCAGCCATGTCAACGGCAAATGGACGAGCTATGGCAAGTCCTGCGCGGTCAAGGAGTCGCTGAAAGTCACCGGTAAGCCGCAGACCGAGCAGACCTTCGGCCTGCGCGTCACCGGCGCCAACGCAAAGGCACCGGGGGTCTATTACGTCGGCGTCTCGAAGAGCAAGTGGGGATCGTTCAACCTCCCCTTCTCGCTGAGCTTGATCGGCATGGGCAACAACTGCTGGCTTAACACCAGCATCGAAGTGACCGTGCCCTTCTCCACCAACTCTTCGGGCTCCAGCACATCCATGCTCATCAAGGTGCCTGCGGGCTCGGGACTCGTCGGCTCTCATCTCTACGCGCAGGCCACCGTCGCCAACGCCAATGTCAAGACACCCATCAAGGCAGTCATGACCAACGCCGTCGATGTGACGCTCGGCGGCTGGCGCTGATCTCGTCGATTTCCTCAGCCCTTCGCGACAATGAGCGGTGATCCTCCCGCTCCGGGCAAGGAAACCGAAGCCGAGATGCGGCTGCACCTTCGTCATACGAAGCGGGGCTTGTTCGAGCGAAGCCGGGCGCGATGATCATTCGCCATGACTTCGTTCCCAGATGAGATCTCCAACGACTGCGGTGAGCGGATCGACGCATCCCTTCACGAGGGCGCGCCCGGCCGCCGCGATCTGGTCGTGCTCGGTCATGGCGTGACCGGCAACAAGGACCGCCCCTTTCTGGTCGCACTGGCTCAGGCACTGGCGGACAAGGGCCTCGCCGCGCTGCGCATCTCCTTTTCCGGTAACGGCAACTCACAAGGTGAGTTCTCCGCCTCGACCATCACCAAGGAAGTCGCTGATCTCGGCCACGTGCTCGACGCACTCGACGGCTGGAACATCGCTTATGTCGGCCACAGCATGGGAGGCGCCGTCGGCGTGATCCGGGCAAGTCAGGATCCTCGCATCCGCCTCCTCGTCTCGCTGGCCGGCATGGTCCACACCCAGGACTTCGCACAACGAAAGTTCGGCGATAACACACCCGGGCAGGATTGCATGTGGGACAAACCTGACTGTCCGCTCTCGCAGGCCTACATGGACGACATGGCCTCGATCGCAACCGTCGTCGAACGCGGCAGTGGCATCACCGTACCATGGTTCCTCGTTCACGGGACCGAAGACACCGTCGTTCCTTTGCAGGATTCGCTCGACATCCTCGAGCGAGCAAGGAACACCGCTGAACTTTCCGAACTCGCAGGCGCTGATCACGTCTTCACCGATGACGCAACGCCACGCATGGTGGAGAAGGTCAGCGAGTGGCTGTGCAAGAACTTCGATTGACCGCCCCCCGGCGCAGGCTCACGACCATCGTATTCCTCGATAGCAATACAGATCTTGCTCACCATGTTTCCAGCATGGACACTGGATCGCCTTGCCTGTTCTCGCTCGGAGACTCTCCATGCGCCCATCGGCCACCAAACTTTCCTGTCTGATTCTTCCCTTCCTGCTGTCCTGCGCATCAGCGCAGAACTGGCCTTGCTTCCGCGGCCCCGGCAGCACGGGCGTGTCGCTCGAAAAAAACCTTCCGAGTCACTGGGACCAGCGCAAGAACATCGCCTGGTCAGCGCCCATGGCCGGACAGAGCTGGTCCTCCCCGATCATCTGGGAGGATCGCATCTTCTTGACCAACGCGGTCAGCGAAGGTGACGGTGAAGAGGTGCGAAAAGGACTCTACTTCGGTGGCGAACGCAGAAAACCGGTGCCCTTCAAGCATCGCTGGACCGTGACCTGTCTCGACTTCGATACCGGCGAGATGAAGTGGGAGAAACTGGTACACGAAGGCAAGCCGAAGATGCCTATCCACATCAAGAATAGCTACGCGTCGGAGACACCCGTGACCGATGGAAAACGCGTCTATGCTTATTTCGGCAATCTCGGCCTGTTCGTCTACGACATGGATGGCGAGAAACTCTGGGAACGACGCGTCGAACCGATGCGCACTCGCCTGGGCTGGGGGTCCGCCGCATCGCCCATCTACCATGATGGACGGGTCTACATCGTCAATGACAACGAGGAGGATTCATATCTCCTCGCCCTCGATGCACAGACCGGCAAGACCATCTGGGAGGTCGATCGGCACGAACCCAGCAACTGGTCGACTCCCTTCATCTGGACGACAACGAAGCGTACCGAACTCATCACACCAGGCTCCCGCCGGGTCCGGTCCTACGATCTCGAAGGCAAGCTCCTGTGGGAACTCAAGGGTATGTCGAGCATCACCATCGCCACACCCTATGCCGTCGGCGATCTGCTCTACGTCACCTCGGGCTACGTCGGAGATCGGCGCAGGCCGATCTACGCCATCCGTCCCGGCGCGCAGGGTGACATCAGCCTCGAAAGCGGCGAAACCTCCAACGCATCCATCGCCTGGAGCCAGCCGAGAGCCGCACCCTACAATCCTTCCACGATCGTCTACGAAGGCCGCCTCTACGTCCTGCTCGACCGTGGTTTCCTGGCCTGTTACGACGCCAAGACCGGCAAGCAGATCTACAAGAAGACCCGCCTGGGCGCGGGAACAGGCTTCACCGCCTCGCCATGGGCCTACGGCGGCAAGATCTTCTGCCTGGACGAAGAGGGCCAGACAGAAGTGATCGAAGCCGGTAACACCTTCAAGCGACTCCACACAAATCCGCTCGAAGAACTGAGCCTGGCAACGCCGGCGATCATACGCGGCAGTCTTTTCATCCGCACAGCCAGCCGCCTCTACTCGATCCGCAACTCTTCCAACTGATATCCGAACATCAAGATCTTCACGATGGCTCCGAAAATGGACAACTCGACCAGCACCTCGGCTTGGATCGCCAAGAGGATCGGTAACCGATGCGGGAAACGGCTCGCCTCTCTCCTGCTTGTCTCGATGCTCATCAGCAACACCCTGTTGCCGGGACAAGATTGGCCGCGGTTCAGAGGCCCGAACGGAGCCGGTACCAGCACGGCCAAGAACATTCCCGCAAAATGGGGCGAGGCGGACTACAACTGGAAGGTCTCCCTGCCCGGCGGCGGCAACTCCTCACCGGTCCTTTGGGGCAAGAAACTCTTCGTCACAAGCGCCGAAGGGGATGAGCAAAAACGCCATCTCCTGTGCCTAGACGCCGTCACCGGCAAAACGATCTGGCAGCAATCATTTCCCTTCGCCAGCTTCCGCAAACACAAGAAGAACAGCACCTTCGCAAACACCACCCCCGCGCTGGACGAAGCCAGGATCTATGTTCTGTGGCAATCCGCCGCCGGATCCACCCTGCATGCCCTCAGCCACGAAGGGAAGTCCGTCTGGACATTCGACCTCGGGACCTACAAGAGCGGGCATGGGGCCGGGAGTTCACCCATCGTCTACCGGGACACGGTGATCGTCTGCAACGACCACGACGCCGACAGCTTCTTGATCGCACTCGACCGCGAAACCGGCAAGGTCCGCTGGAAGATGCCACGAATCGGCGACCGAGCCTGCTACTCCACACCATGCGTCTACCAGCCAACCGGTCGCGATCCCGAGATCATCTTCACCCACTCGTTCCGTGGCATCACCGGGGTGAATGCCGAGACCGGCGAGAAGAACTGGGAAATCGATGTCTTCGGCACCCACAAGCAGCGTGCGGTCGGATCGCCGGTGATCTTTGGCGACCTTGTCATCGGTAGCAGCGGCTTCACCAGCAAGGAAAAGAACATCGTTGCCGTCCGCCCTGGCGCCAATGGCAAGGTCAAGGAAATCTATCGCCTCGGCCAGCAGGTACCGCACGTGCCAACGCCACTGGTCTATCGCCAGCGACTCTTCTTGTGGTCGGATCAGGGCATCATCTCTTGCGTGGACCCGGCGGCCGGAACCACAATCTGGCAAGACCGAGTGCGAGGGACATTCTTCAGTTCTCCCATCGGCGTTGCCGACCGTATCTACTGCGCCGACCAGAAGGGCGTCATCACCGTGATCGCGGCGAGCGACACCTTCGAAGTACTGGCGCAGAACGAACTCGGCGAAGAAGTGCACGCAACACCGGCCATCGGCGATGGCGTCATCTACTGGCGCAGTTTCTCGCAGATCTTCTCGATCGGCAAAGGCGAGTAACCGCGGCTGAACACGAGCGAACTCATCCCAAGCTCTCCGACTCGCTCTTGTGTTTCAACTCGTCGCGCAAGCTTTCGGTCGATGTTCGCCCACACGACCGCCCCGTCGCAACTCCAGCCCGGACCGCTAGCCCTCGTTCAACTGCTCTGCCATCCGGGGCGCCGCCGCTGGTGTGCTGCGGCGCCGGAACAATGCGTTGACGCGTTGCTCGAGGGAGGTCACACCTTCGTTGGTGATCATGTTCTTGATCAAACGAAGGAAGTTCCACGGGCGAATCAGGAACGAAAGAGCGTAGAACGACGTTTGAGCGAAACCCCGCCAGAGTCCGAGCTCGAGCGCGCCGACATGTTCGCAGTAGTCGATGGAACTGAGTAAGTTGCGGTTGCCGACCAGCGAGCGGAAGTAGTCGGCATCCAGTTCTCCGATCACCTTCTTCTCACGGAGTTCGTCGAACAACTCGGTACCCGGGTAGGGCGAAAACATGAAACAGGCCAGATCGTGTCCGCCGATCACCGCAAGTTTCCAGCAAAACAAAAGCGTCTGCAGAAGGTGGCGCCGCCGTTCATGCGGGAAACCAAAGATGACGTGGGTCTTGACGACGATTCCCTGACGCAGCGCCGAGCGGATCGAAGCCCGCAGGCGCGGCAACTTTACCTGCTTCTTGATCAACTTCAGTGTTTCGACGGAACCGCTCTCGGGGGCATAGGTCACATTTCGACAGCCGGTGCGATACAGCGCTGCTGCGACTTCGTCATCGATGACCTCGGACCGTGTTCCGCCCGGAAGTTGCCACGTGAACCGCATGCCGCGTTCTTCGATGCGAGCGCAGAACTCGAGGACCCATTTCTTCTTGACGACCATGGTCAGATCGAAGAAATCGAAATTCTCGACCTGATAGCGATCGATGTAGAACTGCATCTCATCGAGCAAGTCGTCGGGCTTGCGCATGACGTAGACGAAGCCGTACATCAGCGGGTTGGAACAGAACGTGCATCGGTAAGGGCAGCCCCGCGTTGCCAGGATGCCCATGCTGCGACCCCGATACACTCCGAAGCCATTGCGGGTGTCCAGATAGGTTTCGATCGGCAGCAGATCCCATGCCGGGTAGGGCAACTCGTCGACGGCTCGGATTCGCTGTCGAGGCAGGTTTTGAACGTAGCGGCCATCCTCCAGATATGCCGTCCCCGCTACCTTCGCAAGTTTCTCCGGATCGCGGAACACAGCAGCGATTTCGAGGATCGTTTCTTCGCCTTCGCCAAGGATGCAGTAATCAAGTTCCGGACGGTCCCGAAGGTTGAACTCCGGCAGCGCCGTCGCGTGTTCACCGCCAGCAACGATCAGCTTGTCGGGCAACCGGTCGCGCACTGCCCTGATCAACTGCCGAACCCAAGGCCAGTCCTGGGTAAACATGCAACTGATACCGATGATGTCGGTATCAGGGTCAATCTGAGCAACCGTCTCGTCGATCGTGAGCCCATGGAACAGGTAGCCCGATTCTTCGATGATTTGATCAGGCTTCTCGGCAATAGCATCGATGATGGCGACCGGATTACCATTTTCGCGCAGCACTGCGCCCAGGTAGGCCAGCCCCAGCGGAGGCGTCAGCGAAGATACCCAAGCGCCGCCGGAGGCAACCAGGGTCGGACGAACCAAGGTAACGTGGGCAAGTTGTCGATCGACCGACGAAGATACCGGCAGCGATACGGAATCAGCGGTCATGCAGGGCCACCCGTTCGGGAAACCGCACACTCTTCGAGAAGGGCGTGTACGCGACACTCCATCCATCTCGAAAATCCTGCGCGGCGTGGGTTTAGCGTCTGCATGGTGTGTGTCCGGCGGACCGGAGGCCAATGCCCGATCCTCTGCCGTATATCGGGAAACAGCAGACTAAAACTACAACAAAACGACTGCCCCGTCTCATATCACACGGTTTCAGCGGCTACCCACGCGATCCCCGCGCATCCACACCTACCCCCTAACCTCCGGCGATGACCGGACGCGCAGATGACCAACCCGTCATTACCACACTTTCAGGCCATATCGGGCGGGTCCACGGAACAGAAGAAAAGCCATATACCGCACGGGAAGCCAC
Organism: uncultured candidatus Brocadiaceae bacterium; assembly: GCA_964542765.1. Classification (GTDB taxonomy): domain Bacteria; phylum Planctomycetota; class UBA1135; order UBA1135; family UBA2386; genus CAZIVO01. The sequence continues at coordinate 11,917 of CAZIVO010000033.1, forward strand.
CAGATAAGCAGTGCCCAAGGACACAGAACACGGGAAAGAAAGCTACGTCGGTAGAAATCAACCGCTGCCATCTCCCGCGGATCCTCTGCTGAGTCACAGAACAAGTTTCTGCTCGACCAGCGCCTATCCGATCAGCGATTCGGCGCGGTGATACCCTGACCTTCGAGCGCGAGGAACGCGGTGTTCGAGATGCGGCCTGCTACATGCTTGCGCAACTCGGCCTGTGTCGAGAGGAGCAGGTTGGTGTTGTTCTCGATCTCGAGCATCTCCGGGATCAGCTTTTGGAAGGCACCGTGGAACGATGTGAATGGATCGTAATTTCGACTCCAGAGCGGAACCGGCGGTGGCGGTGCGCTCTCGCAGATCATCCTCACGACCTTGGCCGGGTCCTGACCGTACAATCGCAGCAGAATTTCAATCTGGCTGCGCGTCGAATAGCCCCCTGCCCCCCCTGCATCGTAGCGCGACAGTCGTCGCGGCAACTCGCTGTCCGGTGGTAACAACAGCGACAAAGCAACCGCCTCGCGGAACGCCCGATATTGTCGGTAAGCAAGGAACGACGCGTGTAGAGCATCGTGCGCCGTCTTCAGACTCTCGGTCACCTGCTTGTAGCCCGGGTGGTTCTTCGGCACGAACTTCTTGACGAAATCACCGATCATCACGTCGTAGAAGAAAACACTCTCTTCGGTGCCGGCAGTCCGATCGAGCGCTTGGTAGAACGACTCGTCGCCATTGCGCCATGTTTCGAGAAACGTCGCAAAATTCTCGACACCGCTTCCGGCATCCAGTTCCTGCAGAATCGCGGCCAGCGCGAAGTGTGCATGCGGCGGATATCCGAGTAGCATCGCGCGCAGTTCGCTCTTCCACTCCTCCTGCTCATCGGCACCGTCGACCGGTGTGATACCGCGCAGCCCGAAGCGATATTCATCGTGGACCGGGAAACTGAGATTCTCCCACCAATCAACGTCGCCGGTCGGACGATTGGTCTTCTTGGTGATCGCCACTCGCTTGCCGGCACCCATCTTGGCGCCCCGTTCGGCATACTCGGTGATCGCTTTCGCGAATGGTTCGTCGATGTTCCCGACCGCATCGCGCACCGCTTGCAGAATGCGCTTTTGCCGAGCCTTCGACTTCGCAGCGAACGCCGCAAGAACCGCATCGACATCCTCAACACCAACCACGACGGCTGGACTCACAGGTGAGACAGCGGCCTTCTCAACCTGCTGCAGGTGAAGCAAAGCCAGAGCCATCTCGATGATCATGCGTCGCGCCCTCTTCGTGATCGGTGCAGGCGCACACCGGCGCTGCCCCGCGGAGTATCCATCCACGCGGATTCTCATGCAATGTCCGGACGGAAAAGCTGTCGACCCATGACCGGTAGCCCCCTTGATATTGACCACCTGCCAGCCTGAAGCTCTCGCCGATAGCCAGACCAAAGCCATGAGGCGGAAGCTCGCTAGCTCATGTTAGGATACAAGATCGAGGCCCCCACCATGACGAACACTTCTTCCTCCCGACGTATGCACGGCATCAAGGCTCTAGTCTTCGCCACACTCACGGTCACGGCTACCACGCAGAGTCCGCAACCGAACATCGTCTTCATCCTGGCCGACGACATGGGCTGGACCGATGTCTCCGGCGGACAGACCAATCTCGGCAATGCCTCCGACTATTACCGCACACCAAACATCGATGCTCTGGCTGCAGCGGGCATGAGCTTCGATCATGCCTACTCATGCGGACCCAACTGCGCGCCAACCCGCGCTGCTCTGATGAGCGGCCAGTACCCCCCGCGCACTGGAGTCTATACGGTCAACACCGGCAACCGCGGCCAATCCCAGTACCGCAAACTCGATGCTGCTCCTAACCAGACAAAGGTGGCGCCGAGCATCATCACCCTGGCCGAAACTCTCAAGAAGGCCGGTTACACCACCGGCCACTTCGGCAAGTGGCACCTCGGAGACGACCCTCAAGGCCATGGGCCCAACGGTCAGGGATTCGATCTCAATATCGGCGGCACCAACCGCGGTAGCGTCTCCGGTGGTTCCAAGGGTCATTTCGCGCGAGGCGATGGTTCGTTCAACTTGCCGAACATGCCCGCCAACAACAAGCCGAACCAGTTCATGGCCGACCGCCTCACCGAAGAAGCCCTGGCCTTCATGAAGAGCAAGCAACCCTTCTTCGTCTACCTGTCACATTTCTCGGTGCACACCCCCATCCAGGCTCCGACCGGCGACATCGCCGCCTTCAACAGTGTCCCCAAAGGCGTTCGCCACAAGAACCAGACCTACGCTGGCATGCTCAAGAATCTCGACGATGGCCTGGGCCGGGTGATGAATTTCCTGGAGACCACCGCCGACCCGCGGCGGCCGGGCAACAAGTTGATCGGCAATACTCTGGTCATCTTCACGTCGGACAATGGCGGCCTGGGCGGCTATGCCTCGGCGGGTGCGCCGGGCGGCAAGGAAGTCACTCACCAGCACCCCCTCAAGTCAGGCAAGGGGGCCCTCTACGAGGGCGGAACTCGCGTGCCACTGATCGTCCGCTGGGATGGCAAGGTCACAGCAAAAACGACCAGCAGTGCGCCGGTCGCAAGCATCGACTTCTATCCGACGCTCACCACCATCGCCGGCGCGCAACTACCGACCAAGCAACCCCTGGATGGCGAGGACATCCTGCCCTTGCTGAACGGCAAGAACAGCAAGACCAAGCGCAGTTCCTTGTTCTGGCACTTTCCCGGCTATCTCCAATCGCACTCCAGCGGCAGCACCTGGAGGACGACACCCGGGTCGGTGATCCGCAAGGGAAAATGGAAGCTGCACTTCTACTACGAAACCCGCACCTTTGAACTCTACGACCTCGTCACCGACATCGGCGAGAAGACCAATCTGGCGACGGCAAACCCGAGCATCGTCCAGTCCCTGACCAAGGAACTGCGCGCATGGCTCGTGGAGACCAAGGCCGCCCTGCCCTTCCATAAGGGGACCACCAAGCAGGTCGGGCTGCCCGGCGATCCAGGACCCGGCAGCAATCCCGTGCAATGGAAGGATCGCAAGGCTGCAGCGAGCCCGCCGGGCGCGACCGGTCATGTCATGGTCTCCACCAACGGCAGCCTTCTCGCCTTCGCCGGAAACAGCAACCAAGGAGTCACGAACGAACTCTGGCGCTACGACGGCCAGAACTGGACGCTGCTGGCGCCCGCCAGAAAGCCCACGCCCAGACTCCGCCACGCCGGAGTCTTCGACGAAGGACGTAAGCGCTTGGTTGTCTTTGGCGGCATCGACGGGAATGCCGGACTACTCGCTGACACCTGGGAATTCGATGGTACGAACTGGTCACAACCCCCACCGGGGCCAGCACCGAGCCCACGCCGCGACCATGCGATGGCCCATGACTCGATGACCGGCAAAACCCTGCTGTTCGGCGGCCGCAACGGCTCAGGGCCCCTCGCCGACACCTGGGAATTCGATGGCCGATCCTGGCGACAACTCAACCCGGCGATCTCACCGCCCGCACGCTTCGATCACGGCATGGTCACCGACAGCGACCGAGGAGCTTGCGTGCTGTTCGGGGGAAAGGGTTCCGGCACGACCGAACTCGCCGACACCTGGCTGTGGAATGGACAAATCTGGCGACGAGCCCTGACAGCGCGCTCGCCACCCGCACGCCTCACCTTCGGGATGGCCTACGACAAGTTACGCAACCGAACGATCATCTTCGGCGGTCAAGGAGGCCAAACCTGGTTCACCGACACCTGGGAGTTCGACGGCAAGGACTGGCTGGTCCGGCGGCCCGGCCAGACGCCTCCTTCCCGGGGCGGCGCTCAGCTGGCCTACGACTCGACATGGCGACGGGTCATCCTCTTCGGCGGCTGGAAGAGCTCCACCTTCTTCAACGACACCTGGGGCTACCAAACCCGCTTTCCGGCCTCCTCTTCCAGTTTTGGCAAGGGCTGCGGCGGCCGAAGCGGCATCCCTCGGCTCACCCTCCTCGGTCAGCCCTGGCTCAGCGCGAACGTGATCCTGCGCGCCACCTCCCTGCCAACCGCAGTAAGCATGACCGGCATCCTTTTCGGCGGATCCAACAAGTCCTGGGCCGGCGGTACGCTGCCCTATTCCCTTTCCGTGCTCGGCATGCCCGGCTGCGATCTCCTCGTCGACCCCCTGATCTCCCTGGGTGCTACAGCGGCCAACGGCAAGGCCTCCCTGCCCCTGGCCATCCCGAACAACCAATGGCTCGTCAAGGGTTCCTTCCATGCCCAGGCGAGCGTCCTCGATCCTGGCGCCAACCGTGCCGGCATCATCGTCTCGAACGGAATCACCGGCACGATCGGCGAGCGCTGAGCGCAAGATCGTAACGGCAACTACGGGAGCGGATTGGCGCGGGCCAAGAAGCCGGAAAGACCTTCCTCGTCCACGATCATCCGCACCTCCTCCCACCCCACGGCCGTCCCCCGGCGCACCGACTCCAGAATGCGGACGATGCTCAGATCCACTTCGGACGTCTGCCCCAGTTCCTGAACGCGGGTCCAGGCCATCGCATCGAAGAGGATCGCATTCGCTTCGGCAAAGCTGATCGATTCCACGTCCGGCCACTGCCATGCGCCACCCCGCGAGAGCGCATCATTGACGTGGCTCATGATCAGAAAGCTGGCACGCCCCACCAGCTTGAGATTGCTCGGGCTGACACTGGTCATGGTGTTGCCGGTCACGCGACCCATCTTGGCCATGGTCGCGGTCGAGTGTGCATTGAGGAGAATCTTCAGGGCGATCTGTCGTCGCAAGCCCAGAGGATCACCAGCCGCACCAACAACGAGATCGACCGTCACATCAGCATCGGTGCGACAGCTCCGGGGTCGATCCGCCACGCACAAGATCGCCAGCTTCGCGCCCCGCTCGCGACACAGGGAACAAAAACGCTGGAAGTGCGATTCCATCCCCTGACACGCTTCGATCTCTTCGCCAACCAAAACGATGACGCCGAGGTCAGTGGGGCCAGGGCTGCGGCGTTCAATATTGTCCAGCGACGCGGAAAAGTCATAGCAGTGCCGCTGATCGTGGCCGGCCATCTCCAGACTCGCGAGCGCCGCCTGGCGCAGGTAGGGATCTTGCACCCTGTCCTCCAGCGGGCGGCGATAGACTTCCGGGTCGAGACCGCGAAACGGACGCCCGAGAATCCTCAGCCAGGCCTGATCAGCACTGTCCGCATCCGTCCAGACCTGGACCCAGCTACGTCGCGGAGACAGATCGACACGATCGAGGGGGAAGAGCCGGAAGGTCGGACTCCGCTCCGCGCAGTCGATGAACATGGTGAGAATGGCCTCACCGGCGAAGTAGGTCGCCGCACCGCCACGCCGATAGGTCATGGTCTCCATCTCGGTGAATCTGCTGAGTTCCTCGACGCTGCCTGAGACAGCGGTCCTGGTAGCGGTAAAATCCGACAGCCGGCCGGCGATGCCCGGATCCCCCACGAAGCCGGCAGCCGCGAGCTCTTCCGCCGAGAGTTCCTCGCGCAGCAATCGATAAGCGGCCTCCTCGAGAAGTACGCCGAGCACGAAAGTCTCGATCGTCGCAGCCTGCGTGCGCGTCGAACCGGCGATCACCTGTGGCCCCGTTGTCAGGTTGATCGGCGTGATCGCCGGGTGGTCGAGGACCGACCGGCTACGCTCGAACGGTCGCAGGACCTCATCCGGATTGTTGTAGACGAAGTAAAGGTGACTGCGCGCATCCTCGAAGTCTCTCTCTTGATACCGAGCCGCCGCCGCCATCAGAGTGCCTATCACCGAAGAGGTTTCGCCCCCCTCGGTCACGCAAATGACAACATCGCCGACTTCGATCCCGTGGTCTTGCAACTGCAATTCGCCCAGCAGCGCAAGATCCTCGAAGCCTTCGAGGGAGGAGACCAGCGCCCGATCGGCTCCTGTCATCTCGCCGATCAAGGCACCGGCCCGATCCTTTCGCCCCAGCCTGGTCCAGAACGGTCGCCAGAAACCGCTCTCCATCTGCTTGACCAACCGGCCGGTCGCGCCACAACCGTAGAGATACACCCTGCGACCACCTTGCACACAAGCCACGATCGCCTCGACAGCGCGCTCGAGATCGACCGGTGAGCGCGAAAGCTCGGCCAGACGATGCTCTATATCCTCATCGACTGACAGGATCGCACGCAGCCCCCCCTGCGTATCATCCATGACTTGCGAACCCAGATCCCAGGTCCGGTCATGACGCTGCTCGGTCAGCAGATCATGCAGGTGGAACTCACGCTTGTTCTCGATGTAGTCGACCGACTCGGGACAGCGGTCGAGGTCCAGCAGTTGCAGAATCGAGGGCACGGTGGGAGAGCCTCCCCCAGTCGAGACCTCCGCGCAAGAAATCGCTGCCCGTATAGCTGAAGGGTCGGTGGCGGAGAGCAGCCTGCCTAAGCGCCCAGCTGACCGAGAATCTCGGCATTTTCGGGGAAGGCATCCCCCTGCTGACGCTTGTTCCAAAGTTCCTTGCCATCAGCAATGACGATGAAGTCACCGCCGCCACCGCGGATCAGTTCAATCTCGGCATCGGCGAAGGCCCCACGGAGCGCGGCATCCAAACTGGACGCCTCCGGTTCATAGTTTCAAGCCGTGCAATATTCGATGGTCACTCGCATGCCCGTGACGTTACCCCCTGAATCACTGGTAAGGCAACCGTGACTCCCGACTCATGACCACACCCATCCCCAATCCAACCTTCCAGGGCGAGGTTCACAGCGGCAATTCGACCGTCCACAAATGGACCGGGATCGCTAAGCTACTTGCCGCCGACCGATGAATATGCTCAGCCCACATCATTTGGTTCTCGATGGCTACGGCGGCTACCGCTCCCGCTACGACGATACATCGCTGATCTACGAGTTGCTCGACGAGTTGCCAGCGGCCCTGAACCTCACACCGGCCATGCCACCGATCGTGCTGCCGTACTACAACGGCGTCACCCCCGACGACTGCGGGATCTCGGCCTTCGTCATCCTGAACGGCGGCCACATGACGCTCCACACCTTCTCCTTTCGGGAGTGCTTCTTCGCCGACATTCTGGCACCGCAGGCCTTCGATGCGGAGGCCGTCGAGAAGATCTGCAACCGAACCCTGCCCGCAACCCGGGTCGCCACTCAGATGATCGACCGAGACTCCGACGATCTGGATACCAACGGTCGATCCGAAGCAGACTTCGGACCTCATCTGATGATGGAGGTCGAAGGTTACTGCGGCCCGGATTCGATGGACGATCTCTTCGCCCTGTTCGATCGCCTGCCTGATCGAATCGGCATGACGCCGATCATGCGCCCTTGCATCCTCCGCTCACAACTCGCAGACGGCTCCGCCGTCATCAGCGCCATCACCATGATCGCCGAGAGTCATATCGCAATCCACGTGAACAAGGACGCCAGGGTGGCCTGGTTCGACCTCTTCTCCTGCTCTTTCTTCGAACCCGATCAGGTGGTCGCGAAACTGCAATCCTGTTTTCCGGGCGATCGTCACACCACGCGCCTGACGATCCGCGGCCGCAGACATCGCAGCGGCTGGACAAACCGGGAGTCAGCGAACCGCAGGAGCAAGCTCTGGTTGGACTGCCGACTGCCGGACTGATCTCCGGAAATCAGAGACATGACACCAGCGCCGGAGTGAGATCGGGCGACCTCGATGTTACAGGATTCAGCCGTCACCCAAGCTTCGCCACTACACCAAGAAACATCATGAAACTACCCGCTCTCCTTGCTGTCATCCTGGCGCTGGCGGCATGCCTGCCGGCGCAAACAACGCGCTACCGTGACATGATCTTCCCGCGGGCAGCCGTCCAAACCGATCTCATCTTTGGCTCGGCACTCAATAGCTACACGCAGAAGACCGAGATCTTGAAGCTGGATCTTTATCTTCCCCAGGGCGACACGGCCACTTCCCGCCCCGCCATGGTCATCGTGCACGGCGGCGGCTTCAAAAACGGTGACAAGGCGACCGGGCAGTTCCGAAAACTCGCTCAGGACTTCGCCAGGAGAGGCTTCATCGCCATCTCGATCAATTACCGACTCCGCAAGAGCGGGTCCCTCGTCTACCAGAATGTGGTCGATGCCGCTCACGACATGAAGGCAGCCGTGCGCTGGCTGCACAAGAACAAGGTAAAGCTCAAGCTGGACCCTGACCGCATCGGCTGCATCGGCGGTTCCGCTGGCGCCATCACCTGCTGCGAAGCTGCCTACGTGCCGGGCGAGGGGAAAAGCGGCAACCCCGGCCATCCGTCTCGGCTCCACGCCGTCGTCGACCTTTGGGGATTCTTGTGGGACCCCAGCGAGATGGAGATCGGCGAAGCGCCGGTGATCATCGTCCATGGCACCAAGGACCCCGCCGTGCCTTATCAGCGCAGCATCATCCTGAAACAACGCGCCGATCTGGTCGGTGTGCCGGCGGAACTCCATCCCATCCAAGATGGTGGCCACGGTCCATGGGGAGATTACTTCTCCAAATACCACGCGCAGCACACCATCGCCTTCTTGTGGGAAAGCCTGAAGCTGGCACAGATCAGCGGGCTGGGAGCACGCTCGGGTTACCAGTCACCTGGGCGACTGACCATAGACAGCTACGGCATCGCCAAGGACAGCGTTGTGCTGATCGCCTCGGCTGGCCAATCCAAACTATCGCTGCCACCTTGGGGCATCCTCTACCTCGACATGCAGTCCTCCGTGCCCTTGCCGACTCTGCAGTTCGCCGCCAGCCCGCGGTTGCCTGCCGCGACAAATCAACTGACGATCCCCGGCGGACTCAAGGGCAGTATTCACTGGCAGGCCGTGCAGTTCAAAGGCACCGCCCCACGCATCTTGACGAACGCGGTCACGACGAACTTCTAGTTCACCGGCAAGCGCTGCTCACACCCCCCGTCAGAGGATGTTCAGCTGCTCTTTTGCGCCTTGGTGAAGGCGCGGTTCCGACCACGAAGAGCCTTCACGAGCGGGAACTTGACCGTCTTGTCGCCCTTTTGGAGGATCACCACGCCCTTCTTGATGGCGCGGGTCGAGAGCTTGAGGCGCAGCACCGTGCCATCGGGGGTCAAGACCCTGACCGGCTGGATGTTGGGCTTGAACTTCCGCTTGCTACGGCCGGTCACACGGCGACCGACACCGCCCTTGGCCTTCGCCAAGCCGCGACGGCTGACTCTATTGCCAACCCGCGTGCGCCGACCGGTGACTGCACATCTTCTCGCCATCGCAAGCTCTCTTGTCGAATTCTCCGTAAAGGTGAGGGGCGAGGAGGATAGCGCCGCAGCCGACAGAGGCAAGGGCGACCCGGCAGGAAAAGTCCCCTCCAATCACTGCCGGAAGACCAGCGGACGGCCACAGGGCTCCCCAATCGCTTCGTGATCACGATAGACGGGTCGCCCCCGCAGCACCGTCACCACCGGCCACCCAGCCAGTTCCACACCCTCGTAGGGGCTGTAGCCGGCCTGAGACCGGAGCCACTCCAAGGGCAAGGGGATCGTGATCGAAGGGTCGACAAGCACCAGATCCCCATCAGCCCCGGGCTCCAGACGGCCCTTATCGGCAATCCCATAGACCTGAGCGGGGCCCTCGCAGGCTACCCGCAGAATGTCCTCGAGACACATCCAACCATCGCGCACGGCCGTCAACAGCAGCGGCAAGATCGTCTGGACTCCGGGGATTCCCGCCGAACTCTCGGGATAGGGCTTCGCCTTGTCCTCGGCGGTATGCGGAGCGTGGTCGCTGCCGATGCAGGTGATCGTTCCTTCGATGAGAGCTTCACGCAAAACCTCACGATGACGCCGGTCGCGCACCGGCGGGTTCATCTGCGCACCGCTCCCCCAACGCTGGTAACACTCCGGAGCCTCCAGGAAGAGGTGATTGGGAGTGATCTCCGCCGTCACCAAATCGCCGAGATCCCGCTCGCGGATCAGAGCAACCTCCTCGGCGGTGCTCAGATGCAAGACATGCACCTTGCGCCCGGTCTTCTCGACGATATCCAGCAGACGGCGAGTCGCCCGCAACGCGCACTCGACGTCGCGCACATCGGGATGACTACTCACCTCGGCCCCTGGTGACAAAGCAGCGTAGCGCTCCTTCAAGCGCTCTTCGTCCTCGGAGTGCACGGCAACGCGGCGCACGCCCGAGCGGAGTACGCGCTCGATGTTCTCATCGTCCGCGACCAGAAGATCGCCGGTCGAAGACCCCATGAAGATCTTCACCCCCGCACATCCTGGCTGGTTCTCCCATTCGCCAAGTTGCTCGGCGTTCTCGCTTGTGGCGCCGAGAAAAAAAGCGTGATCGCCACAGGCGCCGCTGGCCGCACGATCGAGCTTGTCCGCCAGCAAGTCCGGCGTGGTCGTGGCCGGGCGCGTATTGGGCATCTCCATGAAGCTGGTCACACCACCCGCGATGGCCGCCAGGGAACCCGTGTGAATCGTCTCCTTGTGCGTCAGGCCAGGCTCACGAAAGTGGACCTGCGGATCGATGAGTCCTGGAAACACCAGTTTTCCGTGCGCATCCAGCACAGTGCAGCCCGGCGGTGGCGACAGATCAGAAGCAACAGCCTCGATCCGGCCCTCGCGAATGTAGATATCGAGCGGCTGATCCGTGGATCTACCGACGATCTCGCCACCCTTGACGAACAACTGGTCTGAGTCACCCATCGGTCACCTCGCTGCTTTCCGTCACCATCTCAGGCCTGTCATTGTGCTTCCACCAGATCAGCAAACCGCCACAGAGAATCATCACCATGCACAGAACCTGCCCCATGGAGAAGGGGCCGAGCACCGTGCCCAATTCCCCCGGACTGTCCTCGAACTGGCTATCCGGCTGGCGGTAAAACTCGACCACGAAACGAACCGCGCCGTAACCGATCAGAAACAAACCACCGAAGACGCCCCTGCCGACACCGCGATCACGAGTGACGCGGTAGAACAGGTAGAGCAACACACCGACCAGCAAGCCTTCACCCACAGCTTCATAAATCTGCGAAGGGTGACGGAGAGGGACATGCTCCTTGATCTCATCCCACTTGCCACCATCGATCGCCTCCTGAAGCTTGCCCACCAGTTCGTTCGCCGACAGAGAATCGCCGAGCCCCATCAGGCTGCGCGCTTTCGGATCGCTCGGGAAACGCATGGCCCAGGCCACCGATTCGTCGGTCACGCGCCCGTAGAGTTCACCGTTGATGAAGTTCGCGATCCGGACGAAGAAAATTCCCGGCGTCACCGCCAATGCCAAGGCATCTCCAAGCCGCCAGACCGGCAATCCCTGTCGACGAGAAAAAATCAGAGTCACGATGAAGACTCCCAGCAAACCGCCATGGAAAGACATACCGCCTTCCCAGACAGCGATCACCCGCCAGCTGCTCAGCAATTCGGGCTGGTAGAACAGGCAGTAGCCTGTCCTTCCACCCAGCAAGACCCCCATGACCATCCAGATGATCAGGTCCGGCACCCGCTCGGGAGCCAGGGGCAGAAATCGCGCACGGGCCAGACGCGTGAGGACATACTGAGCGACGAAGAAAGCCACCACGTACATCGCCCCATACCACCGGATCGCCAGGGGTCCCAGGCTGAAGATGACCGGGTCCCAGTTCGGAAAAGCAATCTCACCCATGCCGGAACATTAACCGCGCTGGCGCCGCATGCCACAGACGGTACCCTGAAGGAACAATGCTCGATCTGACGAAATGGTTCCAGACACACCTCACACCCGAGGCAACGGCTTGGCTGGAAGAGGCCTTGGGACGTGTCGACACCGAGGGGAAAAGCTGCATCCCGGAGTTGTTTCCCCAGCTCGCGCGGCGGATCGGGCGCGACCCGATCGGCGGCGGCCGCATCGACACCGACGGAATCTCCCTCGACCTCGACGCCTGGAGGCTCTGCGACGGGGCCGCCGCGGCCCTGATGCACAAGGCCGAAATCAGCGATGAACTGATCGAGGAGCTCTTCGCCCATGGCGACCTGGAAGAGCGCACCCAGGTGCTGCGGTGCCTGGCCCTCATGCCGGTCACCAACGCCGGCGTGCGACTGCTCGGCGAAGCGCAACGCACCAACACCGTGACACATTTCGAGGCCGCCGTCTGTGACTCCAACATGGCCGTGCGCGCCCTCGACCATGGGGAATTTCCCCTGGAAGACTTCAACCGGCTGATCCTCAAGGCCGCTTTCATCGACACACCTCTGGCGCGGATCTTCGGCGCCCTCGACAAGGCGAACCCGGAGCTTTCCCGGATGCTGCAAGGGCTGGCGACCGAGCGCGAGGCCGCTGGCCGCACTGTCTGGTCGGATACCGACCGCTTGATCGCCCGCGCCCCCATCGAAGGCACTCTGGCTCGGCTCATCGGTCACCTCGAGCACGGTGCGGACGCCATTCGGCTCGCTGCCGTCTCGGGACTCGAGGACTACGACCATCCGCAATGCTCGGCGTTCCTCGCCGAACGCCTGCCGCGTGAACCGCATGAGGAAGTCCGTACCGCAATCGAAAGAGCTCTCGCAAAACGCGAAGGCAACCCATAGACCAAGAACCATGCGCATCTTCGAACCCCACTCCCACATGTTCAGCCGGGTCACCGACGACTACGAGAGGATGGCGCTGGCCGGCGTCCGCGCCGTCTTGGAGCCAGCCTTCTGGCTCGGTCAGAATCGCACCAGCGTCGGCAGCTTCATCGACTACTTCGACACCATCCTGGGATGGGAGCGCTTCCGTGCTCAGCAGTTCGGCATCCACCACTACTGCACCATGGCGCTGAATCCCAGGGAAGCCAACGACGACCGGGTCAACGATGCCGTCATGGAAATCCTTCCCCGCTACGTCGAGAAAGACAGCTGTCTGGGCGTCGGCGAGATCGGACTCGATGACCAGACCAAGAAGGAAGAGAATTACTTCATCGCCCAGCTCGAGCTCGCTCAGCGACACGGCGTGCCGGTCCTCATTCACACACCTCACCGAGACAAGGTACGCGGCTTCGAACGCTGCATCGACATCTTGAAGGACATGGACTTCCCCATGGCTCATATCCTTCTCGACCACGGCAACGAAGAAACCATCAAGATCACGCGCGACCTCGGTTGCTGGTCAGGGTTCTCGATCTACCCCTTCACCAAGATGGACAGTCAACGCATGGTGAAGATCATCGACGACTACGGCACCGACCACATGATCATCAACAGCGCTTGTGACTGGGGTGTGAGCGATCCCTTGATGGTCCCCAAGACGGTGCTCAAACTGGAGCAGGCCGGTCACTCGCAGCAGCAGATCGAGACCCTCGTCTGGGAAAATCCAATCAGCTTCTTCGAACAGGGGGGACGCCTCGATCGGAGCGAACTCGAAAGGCCCGCGAATATCGATCGCCGCAAGACCCTGGACGGAAACTCCATCCTGCGAGGCCAGGACCCCGATAGCTTCTGACCGACAATCTCATCGAGCGCCAAGCGAAGCCGCCGATCACCGGGACATGTAGCTAGATGGCTGCAAAGGAGCAGGCAAAACAGCCACTCTGTCGATTTCCGCCGTGACCCGGCGCGTGATTTCCTTCCTTCGCGGGGTAGGCTACGCAGGCTCAATCAGCACCGCGCATCGCGTCCCTTATGGCTGTTATCCTCTTCGTCCTTTCCTTCCTCGTCCTCACCCTCGAGGTCCTAGAGACCAAGATCTTCGCGTATTCCCTGGCCAACCACCTGATCTTCCTGGTCGTTGGTGTGGTGCTCTTGGGCTTTGGCGCCGGCGGCACAGCGCTTTCACTCAAACGAAAACTCGAAGCTCCCCGCCCCCTGGTGCGGCGCAACCTCTTTCTCACCGCCATTTTGCTGGTTGTCGCACACGTATGGTTCGCGATCATGTCCCATCGACTGGACTTCGCGGGCGACCTCACGTCCATCGCCGTGACGGTGAGCATCCTCGTCTTGCTCGCCGCCCCCTACTTCACGGCCGGCATGGCCATTTCGGCAATGCTGGCCGACTCCGAGGCCAATGTGCATGCGCGCTACGCGATCAACCTGATCGGGTCCGCGCTCGGCTGCGTCAGCATCTTCTTCATCCTCGGCCCGCTGACCGGCCCACAATGTCTGATGGCCTGCGCGATCATCTGCGCCCTGCTCGGGGTCGTCTTGTGCCAGAAAAGAGCCGTGCCACTGGCCCTGGTCATCCTGCTCGGCACCCCCGCTTACCTGCTCGCTGATCGGATCCTGCCCTACCAGATCCAGGGGGCACAAGCCGGCGGCCAGTTGGCACTGATCGTGCGAGAAGCCGAAAAACTGGCCAGCACAAACGACAAGATCCAGAAAATCGATGTGATTGCGGACTTCGACCGGTGGGACCCGACGGCCCGCGTGCAGGTCCATGGGCTCGAGATCGAGACAAGCGACTCCGAATACAGAACCGTCCTCGACAAGCTACCGAGCAAGTGGTTCACCCAGGACAGCAGCTACGGCTCACCCCTGATCGGCCGGAACCTCGATGATCCCGAAAGCAGCGATGACTTCTTCACGCGCACGGTCTATGGCGTCGGCTACTTCCGCAAGAAACCAAAACCGGACGTACTGTGCATCGGCCTTGGCGGAGCTCCCGATATCCAGACCGCACTCCACCACGACCCGAAGAGCGTCGATGGCGTAGACATCAACGCCACCACCATCGCCATGGCCAGAAACTCGATGGCAGACTTTCTCGGGCGACCCTACGACGACCCACGACTCACGATCAATGTCCAGGACGGCCGCAGCTTCATCCGGAGTTCAAAAGACCAGTACGACCTGATTCAGCTGAGCGGCGTCGATACCAAGACGATCCTGGCGAGCGGTACCCTGGCCCTCAACGAGAGCTACCTCTACACCCGCGAAGCCTTCGTCGAGTACATCTCACATCTCACGGATGACGGCATCCTGTGCATCATCTATGCCGGCAATCCCCTGCGCGATCGCTTCGCGGTCACCGCACTCGAGGTGCTGCGCGAAGAGTTCGATTGCTCGAACCCGCACAAGCACCTGATGATGGTCGAACAGAGCAGCATCTTCTGTTTCCTCGTCAAGAAGACCGAGTTCACCGAGCAAGAATGCCGGCAGATGGATGCCTGGCTGCTGCACTGCGACAGCGGCGGAAAGCTCGATGCACAGGGTAAGCCCGCCACCGACGGTCTGACCGGCATCGTCGTGATGGTCTACGAGCTACTCACCCCGGGACTGAGCCTCATCAACGCACCAAAGGCTCTGTTCATCCCCGACGGCCGTGAAACCGGCGTCGAGGTGATGCGAGAGGCACGCAAGGGCCACGAGGCCTTGCAAAAGCATGTGGCCGAACGCACCGAGAACATCTCTCCGGCTCCGGACTGGCGCCCCTTCTTCTTCAACACCATCCGCAATGCCAACATCTGGAGCAAACAACCCGGCAGCGAACCTGTCTGGAGCATGTTCCACCTGCTGTTCATCATGCTCGCCCTCAGCCTCGTGCTGATCACGGGGCCCTTGATGGTCTTCGGAGCGCGCGGCCACGGCTCCTCGTCCGGCGAAGACGGTGCGCAAGGCAATCCGACCATGCTGGCACTCACTGCCACCGTCAAGAACATCCCCTTCGCCCTCTACTTCGCGGCCCTGGGCGCAGGCTTCATCCTCGCGATGAGCGGTCTGATCCAGCGCTACGTGCTATTCCTGGGCCACCAAGCCTATGCCTTCCCGGCCGTCATCGGCGGCCTCCTGGTCGCCGCAGGGGTGGGCAGCTTCATCTCGGGTTTCTTCAAGAACCGGCCGCACCTCGCCATCGCCATCGCGGTACCCCTGATCTGCGCGGCCCTCGCCGGGCTCCACTACGGCCTTGACCACCTCTTCAGCACCACCGCGCACATGGCTCTGAAGCGCCGCATTGTCATCTCGGTCCTGGTCCTGATCCCCCTGGGTGTGCCGCTCGGAATGATGTTTCCAACGGGACTGGCCATGGTCAAAAAGACATCGCCTCTGTTCATTCCATGGGCGTTCGGGATCAATGGCGTCTTCTCCGTGATCGGCAGCACCATCGTGCTCCCCGGTGCCATCATGTTCGGCTTCCCGAAGATGAGCATGGCCGCCGGCCTGACCTATGCCACAGCAGGACTGCTCGGCTACTTCCTGGCCAAACGAAGCGTCGCCACGCACACTCCATAGGATCTGCGCCGCCCATCCGAAACAAGGCGCAGGCACGGCAATCATCTACAGCTCCAACCTGAGGGTGGACTCCCTCTTCGGGACTCGTACCATCCTCGCGCTCCTCGCTCCATGAATGATTCCACCACAGATCCTGCCAATCTCGCGGAAGAAGTGCGTCGCCGACGCACCTTCGCGATCATCTCGCATCCCGATGCCGGCAAGACCACCCTGACCGAGAAGCTCCTTCTCTACGGAGGCGCCATCATCGAGGCTGGCACGGTCAAGGGCGGCAAGGGACGGGCCCATGCAACCTCCGACTGGATGGAAATCGAGAAGAAGCGCGGCATCTCCATCACCAGTTCCGCCCTGCAGTTCGAATATGAAGGGAACTGCATCAACCTCCTCGATACGCCAGGTCACCAAGACTTCTCCGAAGACACCTATCGAACCCTGGTCGCAGCAGACAGCGCGCTGATGCTGATCGATGGTGCCAAGGGCGTCGAACCGCAAACGATCAAGCTCTTCGAAGTCTGCCGCGACCGCGGCCTCCCCATCGTGACCGTTGTCAACAAGATGGATCGCCCCGCACGCGACTCCTTCGATCTGATCGAAGAAGTCGAGAAGGTACTGGGGCTGACCGTCATACCGCTCACCTGGCCGATCGGATCCGGCAATGATTTCCGCGGGGTCTATGACTTCGAGTCCCAATCGATGCATGTCTACGAGAAGACCGCCCACAATTCACGCCGATCCGAAGTCAAGGTAACTGGCCCCGACGATCCTCTCCTGCGCGAGAGCCTGGGAGATGCCAAGCACGAGCGACTCGTCGAGGAAGTAGAAACGGTTCAGGTCTGTGTCGAGCCCTTCGACCAAGAACGCTTCCTGCGTGGCGAGATCACGCCGATGTTCTTCACCAGCGCCCTGACCAACTTCGGCGTCGAGAATCTCCTGCGACGCTTCATAGATCTGAGCCCCCCTCCCGGTGCGCTGAAGACCGTCGACGAAGAAGTCCTCCCCACCGCAAACTTCTTCTCAGGCTTTGTCTACAAGATCGCTGCCAACATGGACCGTCAGCACCGAGACCGGATCGCCTTCCTGAGAGTCTCGTCGGGGCTGTTCGAACGCGGAATGAGCGCCAAGCACCTACGTCTGGGGCGCGATGTCCGCCTGTCCCATCCCCACCGATTCTTCGGCCAGGAACGAGTGACGATCGACCGCGCTTATCCAGGTGACGTGATCGGCCTCATCAACCCAGGACTGTTCCGGGTCGGCGATGTGATCACCTCGGGCCCGCGTATCGAGGTGCAAAACTTCCCCCGATTCTCTCCGGAAATCTTCGCACAGGCCCGGCCCAAGGAGCCATCGATGGGCAAGGGCTTTGGCAAGGGGCTCAAACAGCTCGCGGAAGAGGGCGTGGTCCAGGTCTTCTGGCCAAGACAAGGAGTCCGCGACCCGATTCTGGGCGCCATCGGCGAGTTGCAACTCGACGTCTTTCGGCACCGACTCGACTTCGAATACAACGTCGACATCGTCCTCGAGCGCAAGGGGTTCCGGTGTGCGCGCTGGCTGCACAAGACAACCGAAGAACTGACCGACCTCCTGCCGATGATCGTCCTCGACGAGGCTGACCGACCGGTCGCCCTGTTCAACAGTGACTTCGAGATCCGCTACGCGCTCGATCGCTACGAGGATCTGGAGTTACACGAAAAGCCGCCCCACAGCTGAGTCAGTCTGGAATTTCAGCGGTCCTTGTCCGCATCCTTCTTGGCACCCTCGGCTTCGGCAAGGATGTTCTGGATATGCGCGGCTGCCGGCGCATGGTCCATGATGTCGATCAGCGGCTTGTCCTCCGGTCGATCGATCTTGAAGGACTCCGGCTTCATCGAGCCATCGAGTTCGATCCGCGTGATCTCGACCCGGATGAACTCCTTGCCCTTGCTGAACTGCACCATACGGGTCACGGCCAGATCACGAGTCCTCACCAGGAGTTCCACTGCATCGGCAGATGGAATGCCAAACTGATCCCCGTCGCTGGTTGCTGCGCGCAAGGGCCCCTTGACTGACCAGTAGCTGCGCCCCTCGATCATGCTTCGATCCACCTTGAGATCGAACTGACCGTTCAGACCCTCGAGCATGCTACTGCCAAGAAGGTCATTCGCCTGACTGGCGATCTGACCGAGGCCTTGGCCCTCCTTGCCTATCTTCTTGCTGGCCTCTTCGAGCCGCTTCATCAAGTCAGGCTTCATATGCGTGTAAACCTCCCCGTGGCTGGGGTCTTTTTCGCGAGTCCACACACCATCAGGCGTCTTGATGACCTCCGACTCGGTGGTGATCTCCTTGCCGAAAGAGGCCACGGTCTTGGTGTGGATATGTGTCCCCTTGAGGACACGCATGACCCCCTTGACCTCGAA
>CAZIVO010000033.1:30455-30878 GCA_964542765.1 uncultured candidatus Brocadiaceae bacterium
CTCCCGGATAGGAGCCGGTCGTCACCATCTCGACATGGGCTGCCTTGAGAGTCTTCTCCCGGGCCTTCAGATCTCCCACAAGCTCTTTCACTGTCTTGGCTTCTGTCGGATTACCAGCCTTGGGAGATGACTGGCCGGACACCGCGACCGAAAAGAGCAACGGAACCAGGAAGATGGAACGAATCATGCGAAATCTCTCCTTATCACTCGATGAGGTGCGCCCGCGTCACGCCGCGAGAACTCGTTTAGCTCGCCGGGACCCCTTCGAGGCATCAGGTTATACTAACGCCCGGAGACCGTCAGTGAGCAGTCCCCTTAGATACAAGATTCATGCCGGATCGGAGAGATTCCGGGCTGCCCTGGCCGGACGCTCCCTGGCTCGAAACCATCCCCGGTCGAGTTCGCCCGCCAAAAGTTGCGGGT
>CAZIVO010000034.1:0-29579 GCA_964542765.1 uncultured candidatus Brocadiaceae bacterium
GGAGGCCGCTGTGTCGATTGCGAATCGAGCAGAGATGCAAGATCCGCTCGCCCTGAACTGGCTCGGCCGGTGTCTGGCGAAACTCGGCGGCAAGGAGAACATCATGGCCGCGAGTCAACATCTGGTGGACTCGATCAAGGCCGCCCCGGATCGCCCGGAGGCTCGGGTGGCCTACGGGCAACTCAAGTTCAGGGTCTACAAGGAGGCGAGCGGCCATCCGAGCGGGGAGCGTGATTTCAAGAAGGTCATCGAGCAAAACGGAGATGTCGAGGAGGCCTTGCTCGGGATTTACAGGCTCCGCAAAACCAACTTCCTGCTCGATTCATCGCGCACAGAAGATTATCTGGGTCGCATTCTCGCGCTGAACCCCGCCTCAGTGCCCGCCATGATGGAGCGTGGCATCGTTCTCTTCGATGACCGGCGTTTCGAAGAGGCCGCCCGTCAATTTGATGCGGCCCTCAAGGTCAATCCCCGTGACAAGTGGGTTCTTGCACATCGGTCTGCTGTAGCGCTGCTGATGAGTGAATTATCGGTGGCCGCAGAGTATCGGCGGCGGGCTCTGGCCGTCGACAAGTCGTTCGATCATCTCGAGCGTATCATCGGTGACCATCTGGTTGCGCTCTATCGCTTTGCGGATGCCATTCCTTACTACCGCCAATCCCTTTCTCTGGATCCCGATTCCGTGAGCGCCCTCCATGGGTTGGCCAAGGCTCTGGCCTATACGGGTGCGGGTGAAGAGGCGGCTGCCTTGCTCGAGCATGCGAAGGAGCGGCAGACAGGCTTTGTGGACCCATGGCGTCGGAATCTCCTCGCTGTCGAGAAGTTGCTTGCCGACGAATATGTCGAGGTGAAAGGACCGGGCTTCAAGTTTCGGTTTCATCGCGATGACGCTGAGGTCCTCAAGGAATACCTGCTGCCGCTACACGCGCAGGCGCGCAGTGTATTGGGGCGCAAGTATGGGTATGAACCAGAAGAGGAGGTCACCATTGAGGTGTTCCATACCTGGGCGGATTTCAGCGTCCGAACCATCGGCTTCAAGGGGTTCAGTGCTCTGGGAGCATGCTTCGGGAAGGTGATCACGCTGGTGTCGCCGTCCGACCTTGTATTGCGCCAGCAGGACTTCATGTGGTCGGCGACGGTTTGGCATGAGTACACGCATGTTCTGACTCTGGGCTTGAGCAAGGCGCGGGTACCGCGTTGGCTGACCGAAGGTTTTTCCGTTTATGAAGAGAAGGAGCGCAATCCGGCGTGGGAGCGTGGCATGGACCGGGAGTTGTTCGATGCCTACCACAACAAAGATATTGTTCCTCTGAAACTCCTCAACAGGCTGTTCCGCGGGCCTCGGATCTTGTTTGGCTATTATCAGGGTGGGTTGATCGTCGATTACCTGGCCCGCGAGCATGGATTCGACAAGGTAGTGAAGTTTCTGCGTGGCTATGGCGAGGATCGCTCCGAGGAGTCCTTGTTCCGTAGCGTGTTCGGAATTTCTCGCCGAGAGTTCGATCGACGTTTTCTTGCTCACGTCAAGAAAACGAGGATCGATAAATTGCGGTTCGAACCGCAACTCAATGATCGCACGCTCGGCCGGATGCAGGCAGATGCCAGTGATCACGAAGCCCTTTTGCTCGTCGGCTGGGCTTATGCCCAGCGCCAGAATCCCATCGATGCGTCGAGGTATCTGCAGAAGGTGCTTCGAGATGACCCTGAAAATGGCCGTGCAAAGTTGCTGCATGCGGAGTTGTTGCGACAGCGGGGAGCGACCGAGGATGCTGCTGCGGCATACAGGGAAGGCTTTGCTGCAGGAGCTTCCGACTTCGACTCGCACGTGCGGTTTGGTCAGTTGCTCGAGGGTGCTGACGATGCTGCGGGTGCCATCGAGCAGTATCAGCGCGCCAAGGATTGCTGGCCGGGTTGCACGGATCAGAAGGTGGCACCCTCCTTGTTGCTCGCCCGGCTGTATCGCGAACTCGGTCGCCAAGATGATGCCATGGTGGAACTCAGGGCGTTCTGTGAATTGACGGGCCGTGCTTTTCAGCCCCGCCTCGAACTGGCGGAGATCGAGCGCAAACGTGGTGATCGTCGGGCCGAGGCGCGCTATCTGCGCGAGGCGGCCGAGATCGACCCTTTCCTGCGCCGCCTGCACGTTCGGTTGGGGGATGCTCTGGTTGCCCTGGAGCAGTTACCGGCCGCCATCAAGGAATACGAGGTCGCTTTGGCTGTCCCTGCTGACCTGGACCGCGACAATGTTTTGAGCGATCCGTCGGCTCCGCCGATCGGGGAGGCCGACTCTGCCGAAGCCGGCGGAGCTGCGATCTGCGTGAAACTGGCGCGGATCTACCTGCAGATGGAGGAGTCCGGAAAGGCGCAAGCTTGGCTTTCGCGTGCGATCGAGATGGCGCCGGACAGTGATGCCGCTGAGCAGGCGAGATCCTTGCGGCGCGAGTGACGTTGATGGGAGGCCGTCTCTGCATGCCGCACTGTCGATGGCCGTGTGTACCTACTGTTGCCGTGCCTGTTGGCCTTGTGTAGGCTTGCTTGGCTCGATCGAAGTCCGATGCTGCTGCTTTTGAAGGAAACCTGGGAAGAAGTTCAACCCCTCCTCAAGAAGGAGGTGGGTGATGCTGCTTATTCCTCGTGGTTGGCCCACTTGCGCCCGATTGCATTGGAGCGTGGCGTCTGCCATTTGCAGGCCGAGAACCGCCTCGTTTGCGACCGGGTGCAGCAGCTGTATCTGAGCGTGATCGAGGACGCCTTGTCCGAGAAACTCGGGACTCGGATATCGATCTCTCTGATCTCCCAATCGGAGTCCCTGTTGCCTGATCATCTGGAGGTCGGGCCGTCGAAACCGGTGGTCGATACCAGCAATCGTCAGGTGGCTCTCGTGCTGGCAGCATTGCTCGAAGGGCGCGCCTTGCCGTCCGGCCTGTTCTTCTTTCATGGTCCCGCCGGCGTTGGCAAGACCTTCTTGCTGAAGTGGTGGAAGGATGAGTGCCGAGGACCGCTGCTGTGGTTTGGCGAGGACTTGCTGCTCAAGGCCATGCAGGCTTGCCTGCGTGATGGACGACTGGATGGCTTTCGCGATGAACTCCTTGCCGAGAAACCTCTGGTGATCGATCAGATCCATCGCATCTCTCGGCATCGCCGATTACAGCGGGAATTGTTGGCAATCTTGCGCCGCCGTGAAGAGTTGAAGTCTCCCACAATCCTGGTTTCTCGCTGGCATCCGCAGGAGATATGGGGCCTCGATCCTTCCTTGCGGACGTATTTCCTGTCGGGTTTTGTGAGTCAGATTGGTTATCCGGGTCCTACAGCTCGCATTGTCTACTTGCGTGCACTGGAGGGAGCCGCATCGCGTAATGGTCGTGCTGATGCTATCGAGCATCTAGCGCGCGACTTCCGTGGAAGCTACCCGGATCTACGGCGGGCTTGGGCGACTCATCGTGAGAGTGGCGGGAAGAACTCCGGTTACCTGCGACTGATTGACCCTCGTTCGGTATTTCAGCGCTTACATGACCGCGTGATGGATCGATTTGGCCTGGAGCCCGAGGATCTTGCGAGCAAGAGTCAGGCGCGGCGTATCAGCCATGCGCGGCAGATTCTTGCCCATATTTGCGTGCGGGAGGGTCTGACCCAGGCCGAGGTCGGGCGCTATCTCGGCGGCAGATCGCGTGCTGCGATCAGTTACGCCGTCAAGGCGCTGGCCGGCCGCATGTCGCTTTCACGTGAAGTCAGGCTGCAGGTGGAGAGCCTCTTGTGAGTCTGTATCTGGTCCTGGAAGGGCCCGATGGCTGCGGAAAGAGCCTTCAAAGCAAGCTGCTGCGCGCCGCTATCGAAGAATCCGGGCGCGAGGTCCTTCATATACGTGAGCCTGGCTCGACTCCGGTGGGTGAGGCAATCCGCAATCTGCTTCTGGACCCCGCTACCGGGCGAATTGCTCCCGTGACCGAAGCCCTTCTGTTCTCGGCGGCCCGAGCCGAACTCGTCAGGCGAGAGATTGAACCTGCGCTGGCGAGAGGGACTGTTGTCATCAGTGAGCGGAGTTACCTTTCGACTCTCGCCTATCAGTGCCTGGCATATCAGGGCGAAGCGAATGCCATCACCGTGGATCTTGTCCGAGAGCTGACGGCTGCCGCGCATGGCGAGACTGTTCCGGACAGGATCTTTGTCCTAGATGTGGATCATGCGGTCAGTCTTGAGCGGCGATCGAACAGCTGCGATGATCGGATCGAGGCCCGGGGGAGTGACTACCATGAGCGCGTTCGCGGAGCATATCTTTCCTTGGCGGAGGATGATCCGAGGATCGATGTCGTGGATGCATCACAGCGCGTGGAAATTGTTCACCAGGAATTGATGAGCCGGGTGTCAGCACTGTCGCGGGGCGGCGAATGAATCTTCGTGGGCAAGGTGAATCCTTTGTGGGCGCGCTGCGTGCAGCGCGGTCGTTGCGCTTGCACCATGGGGTGATCATCGAAGGTGGTCGTGGAAGCGGTAAGACGACTGCGGCGATGCTGATTGCACAAGCCTTGTTGTGCGAGGGCGAGGAAACATCAGAGGCTTGCGGTGATTGTGGTGCGTGCAAGAAGGTCATGATGACCAATCACCCGGATCTCCACATGGTGACGGTTCCGGAGGACAAGGTGGAGATTCCTGTCGACGACATTCGTGGGCTGTCATCGAAGCTGGAGAAATGGGCGGTAGAGGGACGTGCCAGGGTGGTGATCATCGACCCTGCCGATGGATTGAATCCATCGGGGCAGAACGCCATCCTCAAGACTCTCGAAGAACCGGGCGTGAACACTTTTTTGCTCCTCACGAGTAACCGGCAGGGGTTTCTGCTGCCGACGGTCCGCTCCCGGGCGAGTCGCCTGGAGATCCTCCCGCTGCCTTCACAGGTCATCATCGAGGAGCTGGAGAGAAAAAAAATCGGCGATGACGCGACCCGCGGCTGGGCATCTACATTTTGTGGTGGGGCCCTGGGGGTGGCGGCCGATCTGATCGAGGCCGATTTATGCCCGATCCATCAACAGATTGTGGATTTTATCCACAAGGATCACCAGATATCGGCTGTCAGCCTCTCTCGATCTGCCCTTGCGGGTGCTGGTTCAACCCACGAAACCTTGCGGCGGAGCCGCCTTCTGCTGGGTCTTTTGCGGGCAACCATGCGGGTTGAACTGGAGAGCTGCCTTGCGCCTACCGACGCAGGTGCTTACTTTGCAGCAGGTTTCGAACGATGGACGGGAATGGTCGAAGCAATTTTCGAGGCGGAAACCGATCTGGATCTGCGCATTGCACCAGAGCAGGTTTTGACGGTGGCCTTGCTGCGT
The DNA here is from genome assembly GCA_964542765.1 of uncultured candidatus Brocadiaceae bacterium. Lineage (GTDB taxonomy): Bacteria > Planctomycetota > UBA1135 > UBA1135 > UBA2386 > CAZIVO01. The sequence goes on from CAZIVO010000034.1 coordinate 5,325, forward strand.
TGGCAGGAGATGCTGGCTGCGCGTCCATCCACCTGATGGTGGAAACCATGTCAGGAAACTGGGGAAAACGGAGTCTCGGTCTGCCTGCGCCATTCGGTATGGCGAGGGTAAGGCTCCGTAGGACAGGCTTCCACATCTTCGTGGAAGGTTCATGTCAAGGGCGGTTCAACAATGGTCGATAGAGATCACAGGGGCCTGCGAGGGCGGGCTTCGAGATCATTGAAGGAGCCGTTACATGGGTTGCGAATACGAAAGCGATGGTCCTGAGGAGATCGTCTTGCAGTTGCGTCGGCGGGATCGCAGATTCGGCCGCAATGCGTACTACTTCGTGCTCGATGCGCTCGATTACACGATGAACAATCTCGGGCGTGCCGACATGGCCGGCGAAGAGCGGCATGTTGGCGCTCGCGAACTTCTTTCGGGCATCACGGATATGGCAGCCGAACAGTTCGGCCCCATGGCGATGGAAGTGTTCAAGCAGTGGGGGATCCGCAGCACCGAAGACTTTGGCGAGGTTGTGTTCAATCTGATCGAAGCTGGCTTGCTCAGTCGTCGGGAGGAAGATTCTCGTTTGGACTTCATCGGCGGTGTTGATTTCAACCATGTGTTCGAGCAGCGCTTCCGGGTGAGATTGGCAAGCATCCGCACGAGCGACTAGCAACTGAACTGCTATGACTGAAACCGGGTCACCGGCTAAACCGTCGACACGCGGGCCTGCCATCATCGTCCTCGTTGTGGTGGCGATTGCGCTTGCGATCACCTACTGCTTCCGTTCGGTTTTCGGACCGCTGTTAGCGGCTGTGGCGATTGCCTACATCCTTGAGCCATTGGTGATCGGCTTGACTCTTCGCGGCATGTCACGACGTCTTGCTGTCGGCTTGATCTTTTTTGTTTTCGTGGTCATCGCGGGGACCCTGCTCTTGTTCTTGGGTTACCAGGGAGCAGCGCTTGTGGAACTTCTTGAGAAGGAGAAGATCAGCGAAGGTGTCGGCGCCGCCATCGAGTGGGTTAAAAGCATCGTGCCGGTGGGTAGTCAGCCGGAACTTCCGGGCGAATTGTCTGATCCTGACGCTCTGAATTCAGAGGCTTTGAGTGCGGTCGTTGGTTTCGTGAAAAACATCGTTGTGGGGATTGCTGAAGCCCTGATGTCTTTGACGAGTCTGGCGACGATTGTGATCCTGACGCCTTTGTATCTCTTCTATTTGATGCTGGAGTTGCCGTCTGTTTGGATGTGGATCAAGCAGCGTCTGCCAGCGAATGACCGCGCACGATCCTTGAGTGTGATCGCGGAACTTCATTCCGGGATGTCAGCATTTTTGCGTGGCCGGATCGTTGCCGCTCTCGTGCGCGGAGCCCTGACGGCGATCGGCTTGATCATCTGTGGGACTCCGTTCGCAATCGTCATGGGTTTGACCGCCGGTGTCCTGTCCATTTTGCCCTTCTTGGGATCGGTCATCGCTTTTGTTGCTGCGGTTGCCTTGACGATGGCGGAAAACCCATCGGCGCTGGCGGGTGCAGGGGTCCTCGGGGTGTTCTTGATCGCCGAACTCCTGGAAGGTTTCGTGGTGATCCCCTTGGTCATGCGGAAAGGTGCGAGCTTGCATCCGCTGACCCTTCTTGTTGCCGTATTTTTCTGGGGGACGGCGCTGGGGATGTTCGGCGCCTTGCTGGCTATTCCGCTGACCCTGGCGCTGAAGATCCTGCTGAGGGCCTATGTTCTTCCATCAGTGGATCGGTTGGCGGCCGCTGACTGAGCGGCAGATGGTCTTGCCAGATCCCGGCCGTTTCAATCACGGCTTCTGCTGTGGCTAATGCTTGGCGGTCTTGAGGACGTTCTTGTAGGCCTTGAGATCTTCGATTTTCTGGCCTGTCTGCTCGAGGATGATTCGAACAGCGGCTTGTAGCTGTCCGTCTTCTTGGTGGTCGCCCAGCGCACGGTTGCCAGCGAATGCTTTGCCGCGCAGGTCAGCGATCTGATCACGGATTTCGTAACGTAGCCACCGCCGGATGTCATCGCGAGTCAGTTGGGTGTCCAGGCCCTCGTAGAGTTCTTCGAAGTCGGGGTAGCGCTTCCAGTCTCCACCGTCGCCATGGGCGATCTCTTTGAAGAGCTCGGAATGCTTCTCGATCCTCTCGGTGACGTAGCTGCGAAAGATATCTTTGCTGAAGAGTTCGAATATGGCGCCATTTTTCCAGGCATCGGCAGGCTTGTTGACGCGGACCTCGGCTTCCACATCCGGAATGATTCCCCAGTCAGGATCGATGATCTGACCCTTCTCATCGAACTCTTTATTGGGAGTTCGGTCGTCAGGAAGGTAGTAGCGTGCGATGGTCAGCTTCAACCGCGGCCCGGCGTCATACTTCCCGTTTTTGTTGCGATCATCGAATGTTTCCCAGGTATCGCGGACACCGTTGCGGTTTTCGTCTTTGAATGTTTCCTTTGGCTGGGAGCGAAGGGGGACCAAGCTTTGCACGCTGCCCTTGCCGAAACTGCGTTTACCGACGACCTTGGCACGTTTGTGAAATTGCAAGCAGCCCGCAGTGATCTCGGATGCCGACGCGGAGTATCGATTGCTGAGAACCACGAGTGGCAGATCGGGAGCAATCGCCCGATTGCGGGTGTGGTAAGTGTCTTCCACTCCGGAGCGGCTCTTGGTGTAGACCACCATCTTTTTGCCGCCGATGAACTGTTCGACAACGTCGCGGGCGGCGATCAGGTAGCCACCGGTGTTGTTGCGTACGTCGAGGATCAGGCCGTTGACCTGCTGGCTCTTGAGTTTTGTCAGCGCATCACGCAATTCTTTGGCGGTGCTTGCGCCGAAGGTGACAACTTCGATGTAGCCGATCTTGCCGGGGATGATCTCGTGATTGATCGAAGGGACGCGGATTTCTTTGCGGACGATGGAGACATCTTTCGCTTCTGGCCATCCGGCACGCAAGATCTTCACCTTGACCGTGGTGCCCGGCTTGCCCTTCAGCCTGGAGATGATCTCTTCCGAAGTGTGTCCGATGGTCTCCCAGCTATCGACTTCAAGAATCTTGTCGCCTGAGCGAAGCCCCTGACGGTAGGCCGGTCCGGAGTAGATCGGGCGCACGATCGAGAAGACATCGTCTTGATCGAAATTGACGAAGGCGCCGATGCCTCCGTATTGGCGGTTGAGATCGAAAAAGAAGCGCTGGAACTCGTCGGCAGTGAAATAAGAGGAGTGCCGGTCAAGGGAGGACATGATGCCCTTGGCGGCATGGTCGAGCATGCTGTCGTCGGTGATCTTGTCGCCGCGGATGTGGAAGGTCCTGGCCCGGCGCATGATCTCATCGAGCGTTTTGAATCGGGAACTGGAAGTTCCTGTTTTTGAATCGATCTGAGCGAGCTGGCGAAAGAAGTTGCGCCGCTCGTTTTCGATCCTCAGATAGCTCCGGGCCAACTGCCCTTCGGTACCTGGGTCATCTTGAATTTCGCGGAGGACTCGGCCGACGTTGCCGCTGAGATCCGAGTTCGTTTCTGCAAGCGCCAATGCTCCACGAATTTTAAGTGATCGATCTTCCGAGAGGAGAAAGAGGCGTAGCGCCGCGCGAGCACTGATCCGTTGCTCGTCAGTGCCTACTTTCCAGAGTGCCTTGGCAGCTTCAACACGGGTAGGCGCCGGGATGAGTTCCGAGGTGGCGTACTTCTCTAATTGCACTTGCACATCCCCGAGGACCTGCCGATTGAAGAGGCCACTCTTTCCAAGGATGCTGATGGCGGCAGCTTGGGCTTCCTGGCTCTTGGCGGAGAACACGGGCTGCAGCGTCTCGAAGATCTTGTCGCCAAAGGTAGAGCCATCGGCGAGGTCGGCCAGGGCCCGCGCAGTTGCCAGTCGCGCTTTGCTTCCGGTGTTGTGAGCGGCGTCGACCATGGCCTTGGCCAGGGCGTCCTCTGTGCCCTCCAGGTCGCTGAGTTTGCGACTGATGGACCAGACATCGGCAAGGGGGCTGGCTTCTGCCTGGCGCAGGAGATTTTGAACCTTGGCTTGCAGATCCGCCTGGCCGGTGATTTGGCCGTGAGTGCCCGTGACCACGGCGAAGAGGACCAGCGATGTTGCGAATGGGTGTCGGCGCATGAATCCCTTTGGTGCTGAGATTGATATTGATGGTGGCTCCGGCGTGGAGCAATGCGAGATATGTCTGATAAAGGCTACGTCACAAAAGCATCGCGTGCGAGATATGGAGGGGAGGAGACTCTGGATTTGTTGTAGAAACCCCGGGGGCTTAGACTTTTAGGCCCTTGGTATCCCTTGATGACAACCCCGATTTCCGCCCGACCCACATGGATGCGCATGGTAGGGCGCGGATGGTCGATGTGTCCGAGAAGCCTTCAACCTCGCGAGTAGCTCTGGCTCGGGCCGTTGTCGAGTTGACGCCGGAGATTTTAAACGTGCTCATGGATGGAAAGCTCCCGAAAGGCGAGGGGCTGGCAACTGCTCGCTTGGCTGGTATCCAGGCGGCCAAGGAAACATCGCGTCTCATCCCCCTGTGCCACCCCCTGTCGCTTTCGGCAGTGGAAATCGATCTGCAACCTTGTGGCGAGGATAGTGTCGAGATCACGGCTCTGGTCCGTTGTCAGGGACCGACCGGTGTCGAGATGGAGGCGATGACTGCCGCCAGCGTGGCAGCCCTGACCTTGTATGACATGTGCAAGGCGTTGCATCGGGGGATCAGGATCCTCCGCATCGAGCTGGTGCACAAGGCTGGTGGACGATCGGGCGAGTGGAATCGTTCCGATGAGGATGCGCAGTGACTCTTCCTGTCATCGCCGTTGTGGGTGCCACCGGGGTCGTGGGGCTTGAGATGCTGGATGTTCTGGAGAAGCGATCCTTCCCCTTGGCCGGGTTGCGGTTGCTGGCATCGCCTCGGAGTGCTGGCAAGAAGGTTCGATTCCGTGATGAGGAGATTGCTGTCGAGCCACTGGCCAACGATTCATTCCGAGGAGTTGATATCGCGATGTTCGCGGCCGGCAGTGATGTATCGAAGGAGCATGCTTCGAAAGCAGTCGAGGCAGGGGCCGTGGTCGTGGACAACAGCTCAGCATTTCGGATGTCGTCCGGAGTGCCCTTGGTGGTTCCGGAGTGGAATGCGTCAGCCCTCGATGGGCATGCCGGAATCATTGCAAATCCAAATTGCTCGACGATCATCCTGATCATGGCGTTGGCGCCGCTCGCTCAGGTTGCGGGACTTCGTAGAGTCGTGGTCTCCACTTACCAAGCTGCATCGGGGGCGGGGCGGGAGGCGATGGAAGAGATGCGCGAATCAACCCGCTGCTTCCTCGATGGCCGTTCTCATGAGCCACAAGCTTTGCCTGGTTCCCTCGCCTTCAATCTGTTTCCTCATGTCGATGTCTTCTGTGAAGACGCATACACGCGTGAAGAGGACAAGATGCTTCATGAGACGCGTAAAATCTTGGGATCGCCAGAGCTTCTGGTCGAGGCAACTTGCGTGAGGGTGGCAGTGGAGCGGTGTCATAGCGAGGCTGTAACCGTTGAACTGGATCGCTCGCTATCCCCCGATGAGGCTCGGGCGATTTTTGCCAGGGCACCTGGACTCATCGTCCGGGATGAGCCCGGCGATTATCCGGTGCCGGCTGCCATGTCCGGGCAGGATGACGTTGCTGTCGGGCGTGTCAGGGAGAGCCGTGTGTTCGATGGTGGTTTGGCCTTCTGGCTGGTCGGGGATCAACTTCGCAAGGGTGCAGCCTTGAATGCGGTCCAAATAGCTGAACTTCTGCTCGCAAAGATTGATTCGATATAGCCCTCTCCTAATAACCTTGTTTAGAGGGTGGAGAGCGCGTGTAGTGTGCATCTGGTCCATTTCCAAAATCCTCAGGTCGAGGAGTCCACATGGCTTCCAAACGATCCAATCCCAAGGGCGGGGCAAAGAACACCGGCGCTACCGAGGCGTCCGGTACCTCGCATCCTGAAAAAGTCGCTCAGATCCAGAAAATGATCGACGTCATGAAGGCGGCGGGTGTCGTCGAACTCGAGATGAAAGATGCCGAGACGGCGCTTCGCATTCGCTTGAAAGAGGATCCGGCACCGCTGGCCTTTGCGCCGGCAGCCGTTCCGGTTTCAGCGCCGCCGCCAGTGGTAGGTGCGGAAGATCCGAAGGTTGCTACGCCGCTGGTCGATGTATCGGCGGCTCCGGAAGTGGAGGGTGAAATCTTCAAATCTCCCATGGTCGGAACCTTTTATTGGGCTTCGAGCCCGGAAGCCGATCCATACGTCAAGGAGGGTGATCGCGTTGGAGAGGATTCGACTCTTTGCGTCATCGAAGCCATGAAGGTGATGAACGAGATCAAGGCCGATATGGAGGGTGTGATTGCTGCGGTCCTCGTTGAGAACAATGAGCCTGTGGACTATGGCCAGCCCCTGTTCGTGATCAAAGCGTGATGTTTCGCAGGATTCTCATCGCGAATCGTGGGGAAATTGCTCTGCGGATCATGCGTGCGGCAAAGGAACTCGGTGTGGAGACGGTCGCTGTCTACTCGGAAGCTGACCGTGGATCTCTGCATTTGCGTTATGCCGACGAAACCGTGTGCATCGGGCCGGCGGCGAGTTCGGATAGTTACCTGGACATCCCGAGCCTGATCGCAGCTGCGGAGATAGCCGATGTTGAGGCTGTGCATCCTGGGTATGGCTTCTTGGCCGAGAATGCTCATTTCGTGGAGGTTTGCCAATCTTGTAATCTCAAGTTCATCGGCCCCTCGCCCGAGACGATCGCGCTGGTCGGTGACAAGGTGACGGCCATCGAGGCGGCTCGGGCCGCCGATGTTCCAACAGTTCCGGGGAGTGGTGGTCCGGTCGAGAGCGAGGGGGATGCTCGCGCCATAGCATCGGAGATCGGTTATCCGGTTCTGATCAAGGCGGCGGCAGGGGGTGGTGGCCGTGGCATGCGTGTCGCTGACGATGAGGCTGGCTTGATCCCTGCATTGCAGTCTGCGCGTGCGGAGGCCGAGGGAGCATTCAGTAACGGCACCCTCTACATCGAGAAGTTCGTGGAGAAGCCCAGGCATGTAGAGATACAGATCCTTGCCGACGAACATGGCAATGTGATTCACCTGGGCGAGCGCGATTGCTCCTTGCAGCGTCGGCACCAGAAATTGCTCGAAGAGAGCCCTTGCCCCGTATTGAGCGATGAGATCCGGCAGGCGATGACGGATGCGGCGGTGCGGATGGTGAGGGCTGCGAATTACCATTCCGCGGGCACTGTCGAGTTCCTTCTCGATCGTGACGGCCAATTCTACTTCATCGAGGTCAATTCCCGTATTCAGGTGGAGCACCCGGTGACGGAGGAGGTGACGGGCGTCGATCTGATCAAGGAGATGATCCGGATTGCGGCTGGTGATCGTTTGTCGTTGACGCAAGCAGATGTCGAATCACGCGGCCATGCAATCGAGTTCAGGATCAATGCGGAAGATCCTGATAGTGGCTTCAAACCGAGTCCAGGTACGATCACAACCCTGGTTCCGCCAGCAGGTCCGGGTGTTCGGTGGGATTCACACGCATACCAGGGGTACACGGTCCCGCCCTACTACGATTCGATGGTTGGCAAGTTGATTGTTCACCGTGCCACGCGAGCAGAAGCTTTGCAGACGGCGAGACGCGCTCTGGAGGAACTCACGATCGAAGGAATTGCCACAACCACCCCCTTCTTCCGGAAGATTCTCGAGCATTCCGACTTCATCAATGGCGAGATCGACACCAGTTTTATCGACCAGCACTTCGGGGAGAGCTAGGGGTGGTGAGTGGAGTTTTAGGGTTCAGCCGCAGCCTTCTTGGTTTCGCCAATACGATCACGGGCATCGTGGCGGCCATTCTTCTGGTGGCGTTCTATCTGGTGCCTTCGATGCTGGGGGCGTGGGATGATTCGGGAACGCGAGTCCTGGTCCGTGTGAGAGAGTCGGCAGCTTTCGACATCATGTTCTTCTATTGCCTGGGGCTCTTGCTGGTGAATGGGCTGTGGTGGGGCTATGGCCGTAGACCCGATGCGTTGGTGCGATGTGTCGCAAGCGAGACTGCTTCCGGGCGTGTCATGGTTTTACGTGAAGTCATTGAATCGGGCCTTCGCGCTGCTGGCGAAGCCGTCGAGAAGGTGACTCGAGTCAAGGTGTCTGTCAGCCGGGACGGGATGAAGAGTCTGGTGATCCGGGCACAGTTCCAGGCGCCTGAGGGTGTGGCCATACCTGTGCTGAGTTCGGCGTTGCGAGAGCGGCTTGACGCGCGCTTCAGGGAATTGGTGACGCTCCCCGAGAGCGATCAGGCGAATTTCGAGATCGAGTTTGTGGGCTTCGCAGGCAAGTTCATTCCCGAGAAAGATGGTGGCGATGAATTGGCGGAGAATGGAGTTCCCATGTTTACAGGGCCTCGCTACCCCATTGGCGATGAAGGCTAGAGATGGTGGACCTGCTTTCATGTTGATCTGTCGGCTTTTCCCCATGGGCGTAGGGGTCTATGGTCGATAGAGACTCAGATACCACGAGGCTTGTTTTTTGGCGTCGAATCATGAACAGGTTGTTGCAACTAGCTTTTCTGATCATTGTCCCGGTTGCCGCGTTGCCGTCGCAGCAGAAGAACCCTCGTGCTGGTGGCGAACCTCGAAAGAGCAATCTCCCGGCATACCCCGGGGGAAGTGGCCAGAAGGATGGGCAGGGATCCAGCAACCCGGCCGGCCCTCTGGACCCCTTGCTGGATCTGAGCCAGCCATACTTACAACCGGGGTTCCAAGCCTTTCGTCGGACTCTGCCCACGCTTTCGGTTTTTCCCAGCTATCCACAGGCGATGCAGGGCTTTGGTTCCTATCCGCTTTTGCCAGGAGCCAAGCTTCCCGGCGTTGCCGAGCGGACTGTCCCCAGGGATGGTTTTCGGCCACGCCCTGCGCCGAAGTACAGCCACCAACTATGGCCGTCATGGATGTTGCCAGGTATTGGTGCTGATGGACGCGTCGTGACCTCAGACCAAGCGATCGTTGTCCGAGGTGGTGATCGCGTATGGGTCCTCCCCCCGAATGAGACGGCTTACGAGGCTCTTGCGTTCCATGACAAGATGAGATTTGTCCGTAGTGGGACCGGACTCAGGGTGCGTGATGATGGTGAGTTCAGCGTTGCCTTTCACGATGGCGGCCAGTTGCGATCCACGGGTCCGGTGACCATGAAAGTTGAGATCCTCGATGAGGGTGTCGGCCATCTGCGGCTGGATCTGGTCAGTCGATTCTGGCTGCTTGCCCGGGCACGTCCGTTCATTGTCAGCATGCCCGATGGTTCAGAACTCATGTTGAAGGACTCGCGAGTTTACATCGAGGCAGATGATCACCAGAAGATTCTGCTCGTGTACAACAGAGGGCCCGGGACTGCGACCCTCAAGTCCGCAGTCGGTGAGGTCGAGTTCAAGGCTCGGCAACGGGTAGAGGTCATGCAGCGTCCACGATCTCGGACCTATCGGTCCTTTGGGTTGAGTTTGCGAGGGCCGCTGAAGAGTATGCGGCATGGGCGCTCGATCGAAGTTGAAGCGACGGGCAAGGGAGGAGTTCTGAACTGGTGTGGGGCGAGGATTGAAGTCGCGCAGGGGGTGGCTGTCCGGCTGGACCCCCTCTCGGGAGACGGCTTTCCGGAGGATGGGAGTGCAGGCAAATGACGCGACCGGAGAGAGTTCTTGTTACTGGCGGAGCGGGTTTCATCGGCTCGCATCTGTGCGAGCGCTTGCTCGCTGATGGGCTTTCGGTGATCTGCATGGATAATTTGATCACCGGTGATCTCGCGAATGTTGAGCACCTGATGCCGAGCCCTGAGTTTTCCTTCGTGCACCAGGATGTGACCAGCTACATCCACGTTGCTGGTGACCTGGACTTTATCTTGCACTTCGCATCGCCTGCGAGCCCTATCGACTACCTTGAATTGCCGATTCAAACCCTCAAGGTAGGAGCTCTCGGCACGCACAAGGCTCTTGGTCTGGCATACGAGAAGAAGGCGCGCTTGTTGCTTGCGAGCACCAGTGAGGTTTATGGCGACCCGCTGATTCATCCTCAGACCGAGGACTACTGGGGGAATGTTAACCCGGTCGGGCCGCGTGGTGTCTATGACGAGGCTAAGCGATTTGCGGAAGCCATGACGATGGCTTATCAGCGATACCACGGTGTGGAAACCAGGATTGTCAGGATCTTCAATACCTATGGGCCAAGGATGCGGCTCAATGACGGGCGGGTGTTGCCGGCCTTCATGGGGCAGGCACTCCGAGGTGAGGATCTGACGATCTTTGGCGATGGTTCGCAGACACGCAGTTTCTGCTTCGTCGATGATCTCGTGGAGGGCCTTTTGCGTCTCCTTCGTAGTGATGAGAAGGAGCCTGTTAATTTGGGGAACCCACGGGAGATGACGATCAAGGAGTTCGGTGACGCGATTCTGGAACTCACGGGGTCGAAGTCGAAGTTCGTGCGCAAGCCTCTTCCTGTCGATGATCCGAAGGTTCGCCGGCCGGATATCTCGAAGGCGAAGCGTGTTTTGGACTGGGAACCGAAGATCGATCTCGAAGAGGGGCTCCGTCGAACCTGGGATTACTTCAAGGGCAAGGTGGAAGCGGTCGAGTCCTGAGTATGAGGAGTTGCCGTGACCGTGGGCTCATCTGGATTTTAGATCAGACTCTGTCATGTCGCATATCTTGTTGACAGGTGGCGCTGGCTTTATCGGCTCCCATCTCGCACACGCGCTGCTTGCGCGCGGCGACTCCGTGGCCGTTCTCGACAATCTGGATCCTTTTTATGACGTGGAGATCAAGCGTAGGAATCTGGCGATGCTCGAGGATGCCGGCGGCGAGTCATTCTCGTTCCGCGAGGGCGACATTCGGGATGCAAAGACATGTGAGGAATGCGTCGAGAATGTCGATGGAGTGATCCATCTTGCGGCACTCGCGGGCGTGCGTCCTTCGATCGAGGACCCGGTGCGTTACATGGAGGTTAATGTTGCTGGCACGCAATCCTTGCTGGAGGCCTTGCGTGGACACCCGGGAGTTCCCTTCGTGTTTGGAAGCTCCTCGTCGGTGTATGGCGGTAGTGACAAGGTGCCGTTCAGCGAGGACGATTGTGTCGATCACCCGATCTCGCCCTATGCTGCGAGCAAGAAAGCCGGTGAACTACAATGCTTCACCTGGCATCGCCTGCATGGCAATCCCGTCAGCTGTCTGCGGTTCTTTACGGTATATGGGCCCCGTCAGCGGCCGGAGATGGCTATCCATAAGTTCAGTCGCCACATCCTTGCTGGTGAACCTTTGCCCTTTTTCGGTGATGGCACGACCCGGCGAGATTACACCTACGTCACCGATATCGTAGCTGGAGTGCTGGCTGCCTTCGATCGCTGCGATGGCTACAAGATCTATAATCTCGGTGGGTCAGCAACGACTACATTGGCAGAATTGATAAGACTACTGGAGCGTGCCTACGGGCGGCAGGCGATTCTCGATCGCTTGCCCGAGCAAGACGGGGATGTGAAGCAGACGTTTGCAGATACATCGCGAGCTGCACGGGAGTTGGGTTTTGTCAGCAATGTTTCGATCGAAGATGGAATCGGTCACTTCGCTGACTGGTATCTGGCAGAACGCGAGGCCGGGAGGGTGTCGTGATGCATGAGCGAATTCTGGTTACCGGCGGCGGCGGCTTCATCGGATCTCATATGGCAGCCTACTTGCTCGCTCGTGGTGTCGGAGTGAATGTGCTCGATGACTTCAGCAGCGGCAGCACCTCCAACCTCGAAGGTCTCGATGGCGACCTTCGGGTTTTCGAAGGGTCCATCGTCAATCCCAAGGATGTTGCTGCGGCGATCGATGGGGTTGATGGCATTTTCCATTTTGCAGCGCTGCCTTCGGTTGCTCGTAGCGTTCAGGAACCGGTGTTGACCCAGGAAGTGAATGTGACAGGGACGGTGACGCTCCTTGATGCTGCACGTTGCAAGGGTGTGAAGATGGTTTTTGCTGGCTCCTCGTCTGCTTATGGGGATCAGGATGTGGTAGCCAAGAACGAGGATCTCAAGGATATGCCGATCTCGCCTTACGCAGCTTCCAAGGTTGCTGCCGAGCACTACTGCAGAGTGTTCGCCAAGGTCTATGGCTTGCCGGTTGTGATAACTCGGTTTTTCAATGTTTACGGCCCCCGACAGGTTCCCGATAATCCGTACTCGGGAGTTGTCGCTGCGTTTTGTCTGGCCTTGCTCGAAGGGCGAAGGCCACACATAGATGGTGATGGTCTACAGTCGCGTGACTTCACCTACGTCGAGGATATTGTCCGTGGCTGTCATGCGGCACTGGAGACAAAGCTTGAAGGTTGTCCTACGATCAACTTGGCCTGTGGTGGGAGTCATACGGTGATGGACTTGCTTGTTAATCTTCAGGAGTATGCGGACAACCCTCTTGAGCCATCGTTTGGGCCTGCCCGCGAAGGAGATGTTCGGGAATCGTGTGCTGACATAGCCCGAGCTCGGCAGTTGCTGGGGTTCGAGCCAGAAACGTCCTTCTCCGAGGGATTGCGTAGAACGTTCGAGTGGTATCGGGAGTCGTACAGATGAAGGGTGTGGTGCTTGCTGGTGGGCTGGGAAGTCGGCTTCATCCTTTGACCAGGGTGACCAACAAGCACCTGCTCCCGGTCTACGACAAGCCGATGATTTATTATCCGATCCAGTGTCTGGTCAATGCCGGGATCACCGACATCCAGATCGTCACCGGAGGCAATAGCGCCGGGCAGTTCTTGCAGCTTCTCGGTAATGGCGCCGATTTTGGACTCAAGGATCTCAACTATACGTTCCAGAGAGGCGAGGGCGGGATCGCCGAAGCTCTTGGGTTGGCCGAGCACTTTGTTGATAGAGACAAGGTCATCGTCGTTCTCGGTGACAATATCATCGAGGGTAATATCAAGGCCGCGGCTGACGCGTTTAGCCAGCAGGAGCGAGGCGCCAAGATCTTGCTCAAAGAGGTGCCCGATCCCCACCGATTCGGTGTTGCATCGATGATCGAGGACAGGGTGGCAAAGATCGTCGAAAAACCGCAACAGCCCGAGTCGAATTTGGCGGTGATCGGGATTTACATGTTCGATGCTTCGGTCTTCGACATGATCAAGACCTTGAAGCCATCGGATAGAGGGGAACTGGAGATCACTGATGTCAACAACATGTACATACAGGATGGTACCATGACAGCGGATGTCATGGAGGGATGGTGGACCGATGCGGGGACCTTCGAGTCCTTGTACAGGGCGTCATCATTGATCGCCGAAGGGGGCGCGAACAAGCTCGATATGCCGGGCACGCAAGGAGCATGACCGACTTTCTCGTCACGGGAGCTGACGGGCAGTTGGGGCGGGCAGTGACCGGGATCGTCGGTAGCGAGGGTGCGAGTGTGGTTGGAACCTCGCATGAAGATCTATCTGTCGAGGACGGTGAGCTTGTTCGGCAGCGAATCAGTGCCGAGCGTCCGGCATGGGTGATCCATTGCGCGGCATGGACAGATGTGGACGGCTGCGAACTAGATCCGCAGCGGGCTGATCTGATCAACGGACAGGGTACTGCAAATGTGGTTCGCGCCTGTCAGGAGGTGGCGGCAGGACTTATCTACGTCAGCACGGACTTCGTGTTCGATGGGGCGAGTTGCGAGGCCTATTCGGAAACAGTCGAGCCGAACCCTATATCGGTTTACGGGCGGAGCAAGTTGCTCGGTGAAGAATCTGTGCTGGCGGCATCGCAGCCGAACTTCTTCATTGTCCGCACGAGTTGGGTGTTCGGCCCCGGCGGAAAGAACTTTGTGGGAGCTATTCTCGCCCGGGCGCAGGCGAATCAGCCGCTTCGTGTCGTCGATGATCAGGTCGGTTCGCCGACGATGACGCACGATCTGGCGCAGGCAATCCTGGAATTGCAGCGGGCGGAACCAGCGCCGGGGATCTATCACGCATCGAATGAGGGAACTTGTTCCTGGCACGATTTTGCCTGTGAAATTCTTCGTAGAGCCGGGATCGAGGGCATTTCTATCGACCGGATCTCCAGTTCGGAACTGGACCGTCCGGCTGCTCGACCGGCATACTCGGTACTCGATTGTTCCAAGCTGGCCTCTGTCAGGGGGTGCAGTTTGCCGGATTGGCGCGAAGGACTGGACCGCTACCTCGCCGAGAGCCTTTGAGTATGAGCAAGATCCTAGTGACCGGTGGAGCCGGATTCATCGGCTCCAATTTTATCCGACTCCTGTTGGAGAAGACTGACTACGAGGTGGTGAATGTCGATGCTCTGACTTATGCGGGCAATCTAGAGAATCTTCGCGGCGTGGATTCAGATGCACGTTACTCCTTCACGTTGGGTGACATTGCTGACCGGGAAGCGATGACAGCTGTGTTCGACAGTCATCGGCCTGATCATGTTGTCCACTTTGCAGCCGAGAGCCATGTCGACCGGTCGGTTTTGGATGCGAGCGATTTTGTTCGGACCAACGTGATGGGTACGCAGGTTCTTCTCGATGTGGCGCGGCAACATGAGTCGCGTCGGTTTGTGCATGTCAGCACGGACGAGGTTTATGGGAGCTTGGGTCCTACAGGACTGTTCACCGAGGAAACCCCGCTGCAGCCCAATTCTCCCTACTCGGCCAGTAAGACAGGAAGTGATCTTCTGGTTAGAGCAGCGTTTCACACGCACGGTTTCGAGGTCGTTACCACGCGATGCTCAAACAACTATGGGCCTTATCAGTTCCCGGAGAAGCTCATCCCGCTGATGATTGCCAATGCCCTGGAGGGCAAGAAGTTGCCTATTTATGGGGATGGCAAGAATGTCCGTGACTGGATCCATGTCGTCGATCACTGCGAGGGCATCCTGATGGTGCTCGAGAAGGGCGTGGCTGGCGAGGTCTACAATCTCGGTGGGAATGCTGAGCGGGAAAACCTCGCTGTGGTGAAGCAGATCCTTTCAGCCCTCGGAAAGGGCGAGGAGATGATCGAGTATGTCACGGACCGGCCAGGCCATGACCGGCGCTACGCGATGGACATATCGAAGATAGGCGAGGAGCTCGGTTGGTCCCCACGGTTCAGTTTCGAGGAGGGGCTCGACGAGACCGTGCGGTGGTACAAAGAAAATGAGCAGTGGTGGCAGCGAGTCCGGAGCGGGGTTTACAGGGACTATTACGAGCGCTGGTACGGAGAGCGTCTCGAGGATTGATCTCCCCGCAGGAGGGCCACGGCGACCAGCTGGTGGGGCTGGTTGGATCGAAAGCGGGGGGCTTTCGATGGGGTCTCGGCTGAGATTGGCCTGGTAAGCGGCCTGCAGGGTAGTGCCCGTTTTTTTTCCGGGGCTTGATCGTGGCCTGATATGGTGCTGAGAGCCTGCTCCGATGCGGAATTCTGGCCGCTGCGAAATCTTTCGACACAGAACATTCGGTCCGGCTGAGGATTTGCGGGCGCAAAACCCGATAGGAACGGAAGGTTCGTGATTCTTCTAGTGCTTTCACGGTCACGCAGTGCGACCTAACATGATCGCGCTAGAAGGTGGAACCAAGCTCGGAGTTCACGTTGACACGATCCAACATCAAACACCGCTGGACCTTAATGTTGCTTGGCCTGTGCCTGGCGACTCTCTTCACCTCTTGCTCGGGCATGGAGAGCAAGCGCATCAGGCAGCTTCTTCATGAGAAGGGCTTCGGAAGCCGCGCCCAGGGGGTGGGTACTTACGAGAACTATGTGGCTGGTGGTGATGGCGTTGTCTTCTTCATCGAGCCGAGCTTGTATCTCCAACCAGGATTCGAGCAACTGGCCCTGCTGACCCAGCCGCAATCAGTCAGTCTCGATGGGACGATTTTCGTGCCATACGTTGGGCCGGTTCCTGTGCTGGGCCTGACGCAGCGAGAAGTGAAGCTCCTCGTAGAGGAGCAGGTGCAGGTGTTCTTCAATGTGGAGATGCAGCTGCAGGCTCGGATTATCAATGCTGGCAAAGCCTACTATGTCTTTGGTGAATCGATAGCTAAGGGCCGACTTCCCTTTTTGAAGGCTGATTTGACGTTGCTCGAGGCCGTTGCGAGTGTCGGCACGTCTCCGCTGGCAAATCTCGGTAGGGTCAGAGTGGTCAGGCCTGATGCCCAGAATCCGCTGATCATCGAGGCAAATATCCGCGAGATGATCCTGACCGGTAATACGACTTACAATATCCGGTTACAGGACAACGATATCGTCTACATCCCACCGACGTTCTTCGGGACGATGACGAGGTTTGTCGAAAAACTCTTGTCGCCGGTTGCCGTGATCTCGCAGACGCTGTTCAGCGCCGCCAGCCTGAGGATGTCATACAACTTCTTGGTGGATCCCGAAGGCTCCCTTTTCTTTCCATTCGCTTTCTGACGATGACTCAACTCGAACTTCCACCAATCTCGATTGGCCGCTATTTCGAGCTTCTCAAGAGGAAGCGGTGGCAGGTTGTACCGATAAGCCTCGTAGGTCTCCTGGTAGGTGGCTTGGTGGCGTTTGTCATTCCGCGGTACTATGTTGCTAGCACGACGGTCTCCTTCAACGGTCCGGTGCTCAACCCCAAGTTGGTCGGAAATGATCCGATGGCGGTAGTTGTTGACAGTGCGCAGATCACGATACCTGCGATCGTCCCCAAGGTGCTGGAGGAGATCGGTTGGCCGGAGGCCCGGGTTGAAGAAGTTGCCGAGCGTCGTGGCTATGTGGATGCCGTTCGCGAACGCATCAAGATTCAAGATCTGGGGCCATGGGACAAGGGGCGTTCTAAAGCGCACTTGATGGTGTCTTACAGCGATTTGGATGGTGAGCGGGCCAAGGAGTTTGCGGACAAGCTTCTCGAAGTCTGGAGCGTCGAGCAGAAGCAAAATTTGATCGCGCGAGCTGATGAGGAGTTGGGCGGTATCAACGAGCGTATTCGGATCGCCACCGACGCCCTTGAAAATGCTGAGCAGGAGATGGCCAGCTTCGAGAAGGTTAATGACCTGAACCCCGAAGACTTCGTAGGCAGTCGCACGGGTGGCTTGAGCGAGCGCAGTCGCGAAATGCAGATGGTGGCCGATCAGGTGTCGTCGCTGCGTGGGCAGATTGCTGGGGTCGTTAGCCGTATTGCGGGTAATCGTTCGAAGCTGGATCAGACGCCAACAAAACTTTCGGTGGCGCGTGAAATTGGCATGTCGAGTCCTTTGCAGGAAGCTATTCAGGTAGCCACGCTGAAGCTGCTGGTGGCGACGAAGGCCCTCGGCGGCATCAAGCCGATCCATCCGAACTATCTCAACTACCTTCGGCAGCAGCAGGAAGCAACAGCCACCCTTGCGGCACTTCAGGCGTCGGTTGGCGAGACTCAAATGCAGGAAGTTGAGAATCCTGTCTATGCCCAGCTACAGCTGGATATCGATGCTGATGATGCGCGCTTGTCCGAATTCAGGGAGCAACTGGTAGGCCGTGAGCAAAGAGTGCAGGAGTTGAGTGTCCGGGTTGCGAGGCTGCCGGAGATCGTCCGAGATCACAGGGCGCTGGAATCCAAGCGCGCCGACGCACGCGGGAATTTACAGAGATTGGTGACATCGCGTTCAGCGATGGAAGTCCGAAAGCGGTCTCTTGCGTACGACAAACCATACGAAATTCTTGAACCGGCCTACGTACCACCGCTGCCAACGGAACCGAATATTACGCTGGTTGCCCTGATTGGAAGTGCGATCGGATTGGCCTTGGCGATTGGCTTGGTTCTCTTGATCGATGTGCTCCAGACAACCTATAAAACAGTGAGTGATGTTTCGCGCGGCCTCTCTGTTCCCGTTCTGGGCAGCATGAGTCACATGCTGACGATCGAGCAAGCGCGTGAGACACATGCACGTCGCACTCGTGCGAGCCTTGTGGCAGGAGCATTCCTGGTGCTCATGATCTCTCTCGTAACCATCTATTATGTAGCGCCAACGCGACTTCCGATCATGGTTCGGGATGTGTTGGGATTGATCCTCGGTTCACCCTAGCTCAGTGACAGTGCACGCCAGGAGCTGATGCCCGATGCGTGATCTATTTGTCTTTGGCCTCGTCATGCTGTCGTTACCGATGGCGTTTCGACGACCTTTCGTGGGCCTGCTACTGTTTTCCTGGCTAGCCTACATGCGACCGCAGGATCTTTGCTGGTCCTTTGCGCGTCCGATGCGCTTCAGTTTCATTGTCGGGATGGTCATGATCGTGGGCTGGTTCGTCAATGAATCTCACGCCCGTCGGTTCTGGCGTCCGGATTTGCGTACCATCTTGATGATAGTTCTCGTCATCTTGACCAGCGTCGGTCTTGCCACGGCCAAGATGCAAAACGAGTGGGTGATGCGCTATTACCTCGAGTTCGTCAAGATCATGATCGTGGCCTTGTTCACGACTGGTCAGGTAGACACCAAGGCGCGTCTTCGCACTCTCTTGTGGACGATCGCGATCTGCCTGGGCTTCTTTGGGTTCAAGGGTGGGGTTTGGTGTTTCCTGAACGGCGGCCTGACGATTCTTCGGGGTCCTGGAGGAATGCTGGAGGACAACAATGATTTCGCCCTCGCGCTGGTCATGAACATCCCTCTGTTGTTTTACTTGGGGCGTTCAGAGAAGACTCGCTGGATCCGAACGCTCACCAATATCACGATCTTCCTCACAATCGTCACGATATTGTGTACGCACTCGCGCGGTGCCTTTGTCGCTCTTACCTGCATGTCTTTCTTGATGGCCTGGCGTAGCCAGTACCTCTTGAGGGGCTTGGGATTCTTTGCACTGCTGGTATTGCTGTTTTTCACCTTTGCTCCAGAGCATGTCATGGAGCGTGTTGCAAGCATTGCTGAGGGAACCTCGGATAGTTCGGCAGGTGCGCGTATTGCTGCCTGGACGGTGGCGGCACGAATGATCGTGGAATTCCCACTGTTTGGTGTCGGCTTGCGCAACTTTCAAATGCACTGGCAGGACTTTTCGTATGGCGTCTTCCATACTGGTGCCGCGGGGAAGGAGTTCATCTACGTCGCCCACAATTCATATCTTCAGATTTGGGCTGAAGCAGGCACCTTTGCTTTTGCTGTTTATGTAGTCCTTCTGCTTTCGGTGTTTTTCGTCTGCTACCGGATGCGCCGGATGATCGAGGGCCGACCCGACATGGAATGGGCCTGGTTCTATGCTCGAATGTTCGAGGCGACGACCTTTGGCTTCATGATCGGCGCAGTCTTCTTGAACCGTGGGCATTTCGATTTGCTCTACCACTGGGTTGCGCTGATCAGCTGTATGTTTGTGATCGTCAAGTTCGAGTATGCGCGTGGACATAACCCGGAGCAGTCCCAGAAAACTGGAATCCGGTGGCGATGGCGAACGGCGGATTCGGGCCCGGGAATGTTGCCGAAATGGGGGAGATAACCAGAGCTCCACATGTGTGGCATTGCCGGTGTTTTTCGAGATGACCCGCGCGAGCGTGTGGAGGATCCCACCGTCGCAGCGATGGTCGAGACACTTGTTCATCGAGGGCCTGATGGACGTGGGATACGGTGTGGAGCGGGCTATGGGCTCGGGCACCGACGGCTATCGATCATAGACATCGATGGCGGCCAGCAACCGATGGAGGATGGCTCGGGCAAGCTGTGGGTGACCTACAACGGCGAGATTTACAACTACCTCGAACTGACCGCCGAGTTGAGGTCTCTCGGCTTTCGTTTCCAGACAGGTTCCGACACCGAAGTTCTCTTGCATGGGTACCGCGCTTGGGGCGAGCGTCTACCGGAGAAGCTCTTGGGGATGTTCGCCTTCGTGATCGTGGACGAGGCTTCACACAGCTTGTTCGCGGCACGTGATCGTCTTGGCAAGAAACCACTGCACTACATGAAGACCGATGGCGGCTTGCTGTTCGGCTCCGAGATCAAGGCAATCCTGGCGAACGATGCTTCGAATCGTGTCTTACGTCCCGAGGCGATGGCGCAGTTCTTGTGCTTGCGTTACCTGCCCGACCCCCTGACGGTCTATCGAGACATCGAGAAGTTGCCGCCGGGTCATCGTCTCATCTATCGAGATGGAGTGGCGCAGATCCATCCGTACTGGCGACTTTCATCCCCGGCCGAGAAGTCGACAGGGTTCGATGAGATGGCCGAAGAATTACGGGCTTTGCTGGACGATGCTGTGCGGATTCGCTTGATGAGTGAAGTTCCCCTGGGCGCGTTCCTGTCAGGCGGTGTCGATAGCTTCGCTGTCGTTGACAGCATGGCACGATCGTCGTCGAAGGATGTGATCGCTTGTTCGATGGGTTTCGAAGACCCTCGTTTCGATGAGCGCCCCCATGCTCGCGCTGCTGCAGCACACGCCGAAGCGGTATTGCACGAGGGGGTGGTGGGGGTCGAGGATCTTTTGGAACAAGATTGGTTCGCCAGGACTTTTGATGAGCCGTTTTCGGACAGCAGTGCTATCCCGACCTACCACGTGAGTCGGTTGGCTCGCCAGCACGTTACGGTGGCTCTGTCGGGAGATGGTGGCGATGAGAGTTTTGCTGGCTACAGGCGTTACCGGATCGACAACTGGGAGAACGAGATCCGGCGTCTCGCACCCAAGGCGCTGTGGGGCCTCCTCGGGAGCCTTTATCCAAAGGCTGACTTCCTTCCGCGATGGATGCGGTTCAAACGGACCTTCGAGAATATGGGTAGATCGCCTGCCGAGGCCTATGCCCGTTCGGTGAGCGCGAATCTCCCCGAGGAGGTGCTGGGCCTTCTTCGTGCGGATTATCGCGATGCTGAGCCTGATCCGCTGGGGCCTGTCCGGCGTGCTTACGAGGCTTCGGGCGGGTCCGATGCCCTGTCACGAGCGGCGCTCGCCGATTTTGCGACGTATCTCCCAGGCGATATCCTCACCAAGGTGGACAGGGCGTCCATGGCTGTTTCACTGGAGGTCAGAGCACCATTCCTGGATCATCGATTGGTTGAATTCGCGGCGCGCATCCCGACGGCCATGAAGTTTGCGGGGCATCGCACCAAGGGATTCCTTCGGCGGGCCCTTCATCCACGGCTTGGCCGCGCGGCCATGGATCGGCCCAAGCAAGGTTTTTCCGTGCCTCTGCGGAACTGGATGGCCGGTGATCTGGGTGATGCCTTGGGGAGATCGCTGGCAGGGGATCGCCTCGCAGAGATAGTGAATACCGATGCGGTTCGCAAGAAGTTGGAGCAACATCGAGGTGGGAGCAGGGATCATTCGGAACTTCTCTGGGGGATCCTGATTCTCGATCGCTTCTTGGAGTGTTGGGTTGAATAGGCGAGTTCTATCAAGGTGATCGATCGCATCATTACTTTCTCTAACCTTTTCCCGTCGGCATCTCGTCCGACACATGGCCTGTTTATTCAGGATCGGATGAGGCGAGTGGCGAAGGAACTCGGGGTGGATTGGAAAGTCGTTTCACCTGTGGCGACTGCGCCCTGGCCCGTGCGCTGGGGGGATTATCGCCTGGCTGCCGGTATGCCTGAGTCCGAAGAAGTGAGCGGCATCGAGGTCCGGCATCCTCGTTACTTCCACCTTCCCAAGCTTTCGCTGGCGCGGCAGGCACGGCGTATGGCCAAGGCGGCTCTGCCGGCAGTGAAGGAGTTGAGTCATGGTGTGCGAGCCGTGATCGATGCCCACTATGTTTATCCTGATGGTGTGGCAGCCTTGATGATTGCGGCGAAGTTGAATTTGCCATGTGTTGTGACTGCCCGCGGTACGGATGTGAATGTTCTGGGCGATCAGCCATCGGTCAGAGCGCAGATCCGTGAGCATGCACCAGTGGCTCAAGGGTTGTTCGCCGTCAGTTCTGCGCTGCGCAGTCGCTTTGTCGAGGTCGCGGGAGTGCGCGACGATGCTGTCCTTCTGGCGCGCAACGGGGTTGACCTCGATCGTTTTTCACCGGGTGACCGACAGGTTGCGCGGCAAACCTTGGGGCTTCCGAGCAAGGGTGCTCTGGTCCTTGGGGTCGGCCGTTTGGTTCATGCCAAGGGTTTTCAACTGGCCGCCCAGGCCGTGAAGAATATTCCGGGAGCAGCCCTTGTCCTCGCCGGTGAAGACTCGGGTGATGGCTGTCGAGACGCGATCGCGAGGAGTGGTTGCGAAACCCACTTTCTGGGAGCCTTGCCACCCGAAAGAGTTGCTGTTGCCTATCGGGCCTGCGATGTCATGGTGCTCCCATCGCAGAGGGAAGGCTGGCCCAACGTCGTGACCGAGGCGTTGAGTTCTGGTTTGCCGGTTGTGGCGTCTCCGGTGGGCGGCATTCCTGAGATCCTCACCGACGAAGCTTTCGGTACTCTGGTATCACGCGATGATGCCGATGCTTTGGCCTTGGCGATCCGAAGATTTATCGATCACCCACCGGCACCGGAAGCGATCAGGGCCTTTGCGGCTCGATATTCCTGGGAAGATCCGGTGGCTTTTCTCGTAGGAGAGTTTCGGAAGATCCTCACGTGACCCAAGGCTATCGCATCCTCTACCACCACCGTATTCGAGCCGATGATGGCCAGGCGGTGCATGTGCGTGAATTGATCCATGCACTACGCGGCGAGGGGCACGAGGTCATGGAATGTGCGTTGGTTCCGAAGGCGGACGCATCCTCCGCCGCGGTTGAGGCATCGTCGCAGGGCGGTTGGTTGCGTCATCTCCGCCTGCCCCGTGTCATGACCGAGGTGATGGAGGTTGCTTACAATCGTCACGGTCGGCGCATGCTCGCGCAGACAGCTGAGAGTTTTTCTCCAGACTTCATCTACGAGCGCCACGCGCTCCACTGCCGATCAGGTCTCCTGACAGCGCGGGATCTAGGTATCCCCTTGCTGCTCGAAGTGAATTCGCCGATGTGTGATGAGATGGAAAAGCTGGGATTGTTGAAGTTTCCCCGGCGAGCGAGGCGGACCGAGCGCGAAGTTCTGGGAGGGGCTGACCGGGTCCTGGCCGTTACCGAGGTTCTGCGGGATCGATTGATCGCTTGTGGGAGCGATGCCGACCGGACGCGTGTGATAGGCAATGGCGCGGTTCTGATGCGATATGGAGAAGAGGCGCGATCGGCTGCTGCTCAATTGCGGGAAGGCTTTCCCTCAGGGGCCTTCATGATTGGCTTCTTCGGTTATGCCCGAGATTGGCACCGACTGGATCTTGCGCTCGAGGCGATGAGCGCTGCCGATCTGGAGAAGGTGCACCTGTTACTGGTTGGCGAGGGGCCAGCCACTGCATCCATCCAGCACAGAGCTGTGGAACTCGGTCTGGAGGATCGCCTGATCGTCGCCGGCGGTGTCAGCGCTGCCGATTTGCCGGCCTATGTTTGTTCATGTGATGCGGCTCTCATTCCCGCCATCAATGCTTATGCTTCACCCCTGAAACTATTCGATTCACTCGCAGCTGGGATTGCGACATTGGCACCTGACCAACCCAACCTCAGAGAAGTTCTCAGGGATACCGAGAACGGTCTTCTCTTCACGCCTGGGAGTTCCGAAGCTCTGGCAGCGAAGATGCGGGTACTGATGACCGATACCGGGATTGTTCGTCGCATTGGCGAGGCGGGTAGGCGTAGCTTGATAGAGCATGACCGGACCTGGACAGGCAACGCCAGGCGAGTCATCGCCATGTACGAGGAGTTGGCTTCGTGAACCGGTTCTTCCTCTTGGTGCTGCCGGTGATGTTGGCGTACGCAGGCGCTATCAAGTGGGTTTGGGATCGGTGGCTTCAAGATGGTTCCTATTACTCTCATGGCCCAGTGGTTCTTCTGGCCGTTCTCGTCCTGATATGGTTGCGCCGCACGCAGTGGCGTGCCGAGGTGATGGAAACGAGCCTTTCAGGCTGGTGGTTGCTCGGGCCTGGTCTGTTTCTTCACCTGTGCGGCACCTCCTTGACGATTGATTCGCTGTCGGCCATCAGCTTGTCGCTGAGTTTGCCTGGCTTGGGTTTGCTTGTGCTGGGAACGCGGCGGATACGTGTTTTGTGGCCTATCATCGTACTTCTCCTCCTGGCATTGCCACCGCCCATGGCGGTCACGCGGGATCTGGCATTCCAGCTCAAGGAACTCGCCATCGACTCTTCGCTATGGCTGATCAACGGTCTGGGTTTGGAAGCGGAGCGTTATGGAGCGCAGATTGCCATTCCGGGGCAACTCAGACGTTTGGACGTGGCTCCTGCTTGCAGCGGACTCCGCTCCTTGGTTGCCCTGACCACCTTGGGGTATTGCATTGCCTTTTTCATCGGTTCTCAGCATGGGGCGCGCCGATGGATTCTTCTGTTTGCAGCGATGCCGATCGCGGTGGCCTC
>CAZIVO010000035.1:0-28636 GCA_964542765.1 uncultured candidatus Brocadiaceae bacterium
AATCCAGCATTCATCTGCGCAGCGCCACAGAAAACCGCCTCCTGACCGTAACCGGGCGCGCCAATGCCAACGGCTTTTCTTACAAGGACAGCCGCGAACTCAACGACCACTTCGTCGAAGAGTTACCCGTAGCAACCTTCGATTGGCTCTCCCAGCCTCTGTTTAATTTCACCGAGGACACGAGCCTCCTCCTCACCTCTTCAACCAACACTGGTTGGCTCAAGGCCGAGCCGGACCGAACAGCGCCCGTGCCCTTCGCGGAAGAGGTCTTTCGCTTCGACGAGGAGTTCGAGCTGGCCATTCCCTTTCGCCTCGGACCTGTAGCGGTTCGTTCCTTCGCATCCTCCCGTATCACATATTTCGACAGCACCAAAAAAAATGAGGCGGACACCCGCTGGGCTTTCGCCGCAGGCGTCAGCGCAGGAAGCAGGTTTTCTCGTGTTTGGAAAGGCCAGGGCGAAGGCGGATCTCAAACTTCGGTGAGGCACATCGTGTCGCCAATCATCACCTTCGCCAACCGATTCAAGGTTGATGGAGATGTCGAGGATTACCACGGGTTCGACGATGTCGATGCTCTGACGGAGCGAAACGAGATCCGGTTTGAGTTGCTCAATCGGCTACAAACCTCCTCTCAAAATTCCGCCCCGAACGAACTCTTGTGGCTGGACCTCGCGCAAACCTTCTTGCCGAATGCTTCTCGTGACAACAATGGGGAGTCGCTCGGTCTCTTCGAGTACGAATTGATCCTCCGCCCATCACATTGGATTCCCGTACCCGGGCTACGACTCTTGACCGAGGGTGAGTACGACTGGGATAAGAAGGAGCATCGCACCTTCAACGCCGAGTTGTCGGTTGGCCCTGTTTTGAACACCCACATCTTTACCGACTATCGGACAGACGAGGCCGAGAAGGGCGCGCTGACTTACGGCCTGAGTTCACGCCTCCTGGATCGATGGGCCCTGGTAGGAACAAACCAGTACGACCTCGAGCGTCGCGCGGCCAACCATTATTCGCTGCAATTACAACGCCTCGACCACGATTGGAGGTTTCGTATCGGCATCAGTTTCAACATGATCACCGACGACACCACCTTCTACTTCGATTTCGAACCCACCCTGGGCGGTTTGATTCGCACCCGCAACGAGCGCCTGTACGGCAGGCAGCGCCATTTCCGGCAGAGTGGCTTCGACTACTAGGTTTTCTGGGTAGCGCCGGTGTTCGGTGGACGAGTTTTTCAGTAACCAAAACGATTTGGTTACAAGGAGTCCAGGAACAAGCCGGCCTCGTAGTTGCCCAGGTCGATGATCCTCGAACAAATACGGTCAAGGAAGTAGCGGTCGTGACTGACGACCACCAAGCATCCAGGAAAGCTCTGAAGGCCCTCCTCGAGAACTCGCAACGTGTCCAGATCCAGATCGTTCGTCGGCTCATCCAGCAGGATCAGGTTCCCGCCACGGCGCAGCATCTTGGCCAGTTGCACGCGGTTGCGTTGGCCGCCAGACAGGGTTCCAACCGACTGTTGCTGATCGGGCCCGGTAAAATTGAATTTTGCCACGTAAGAGCGACTGTTGATCTCGTGCTTGCCGAGTTTAAGAAAGTCGAGACCATCCGAAATCTCCTCCCAGACCGTTTTCTCGGCGTCGAGAGTTTCCCTCTCCTGATCGACATGGCAGAGGTCGACTGTCGCACCCACCACAACTCGCCCTTTGTCCGGTTGAAGTTGGCCGGTGATCAACTTCAACAGGGTGGTCTTACCTGTCCCGTTGGGGCCAACGATGCCGAGAATATCTCCCGGTTGAAGGTCGAAAGAAACATCCTCCAGAACGTTCGTTTCTCCATCGTATGAGAAGCTCACCTTCTCGAATCTCAACACCGTGTCGCCCAACCGGCGGCCAGGCGGGATATGAAGTTCCACCGAGCCTTCGGACTCCTCGTAATCTTCCTCGAGCATCCTGGAGTAGTTCTTGATCCGAGCCTTGTTCTTCGCAGTCCGGGCCTTCGGGTTCATCTGAATCCAGGAAAGCTCTCGCTCGAGCATTTTCTTGCGACCAACATCTCTCTTCTCGCTGACCGCCATGCGCTTGGCCTTGGCATCCAAGAAGGCCGAGTAGTTCCCTTTGTAAGGGATTGCTTGGCCGTGAAAAATTTCAAGCATCCAACCAACAACGCGGTCCAAGAAGAATCGATCGTGCGTGATCACGACGACGGTCCCCTTGTAGCTCGCCAAAGTCTCTTCCAACCAAGAGACCGACTCGACATCCAGGTGGTTGGTAGGCTCATCCAGCAAGAGAAGGTCGGGGTGCTCCAGGATCACCTTGCACAGAGCAACGCGCCGTCGCTCTCCCCCCGAGCATTCGGTCACCCTTTTCTCGCCCGGCGGCAGGTGAAGCTTGCTCATTGCCGTCTCGACCAATCGATCGATTTCCCATCCATCGCGAGCATCTATCTCCATCTGCACGCGACCGAGTTTGTCCAAGACCTCCTCCATCTCCTTGGGCTCAAGATCGGTCGCAAGCTTTTCGCTGAGCTCTTCCTGCCGGGTGATCAGGGCGCGAACCGGAGCAACCGCTTGATCCACATTTTCCCAGACAGTTTTCGTCTCATCGAGCTTGGGCTCCTGAGGCACATAGCCCACCGCCTTGCCTTCCGCCAGCCGAGCCACGCCCTCGTAGTCCTTATCCACGCCCGCCATAATCCGCAGCAGCGTCGACTTCCCAGCCCCATTGGACCCGATCACACCGATCTTGGCGTCTTCGAGAAAAGCCAAGCTCACATCCTTCAAAATCGGCTTTCGGCCGTAAGTCTTCGACAGTCCCTCAAGGGAGAAAATAGGCTGGCTACTCATGGCGGCGAGAAGGGTAACGAAAAGTCCCTCCCGTTGACACTCGGCGTGTCCCTGCCGATCATCCAAGATGAAGTGTTTTTGACTTTGATGCCCGCCTTCGGCCTGCCTGGATATCAGGAAATATTGATCATCCTCGCCGTTCTTCTGGTGATTGTGATCTGTATGCGCGCGAACCGAGTAGACCCTCCTTCACGAAACTGAACTCTTGATGATCGCGCAAACCTTGGCTTTTGGTCTCCCTGGTTATCAGGAGATGGTCATCATCCTGATCGTCGGGTTGCTGATCTTTGGAAGGCGTCTGCCTGAGGTGGGAAAATCGGTAGGAAAAACACTCATCGAGTTTCGCAAGGGCCTGCAATCCTTGAAGGATCAAATTCGCGAAGACGAGGATTTCAAGGAGATTGGATCCGCGGCCCGCGATCTCAGATCAGCGGTGGATGACGCAGCAACGGTTCCTCGGCAACTGGGAGATCCTGCACAATTTCTCGATTCACTCACGGATGAGGATGCTGCCAGCCTTGGCCCTGATGACGAAAACCTGAGCCCCGATGTGGACAAGCCCCCGCCGGAACAACCGTAAATCGACAGCCTAGAGTTTCAGCGAATCTCTCACCGCCGCATCCGCCGAATCGAAGATGTCCGTCCACTTATCCTTGGACGAAGCTCCGCCCAATTCTCGTCGGTTCTTCTTCTCTTCAACCATGTCGCTTTGCCACTGGCGGAAGTCTGGGTCATTCTCCTGAATCACTCGACGGTTGTCGGAAATCAAACCAACGTAAGGAAATACCGAATACCCATGATGATTGTGAATCTCATCGATCACATGGAAGGGGGTCATGATCGGCATCGACACGGTCATGACTCTGCCAAACAATCCCAGAGGCACGATCAAGTTCTTGAAAACAACCTCTTGCGGAAGAAGGGAAAGAGAGGTTGCTGAGGCGTCGAAATTGTCTGCGGAAATAAAAGGCAGATGAAAATGCTCAACAACCAACTTGGCCAGATCCCACTCGCTGATGTGATTTCCAGAAACAAGAATGTCGACGAAAGACTCTTCAGCGTGCTCATCCGCGCGCAGAGCCTCGGTAATGACGTCCCTCGGGACGGCCTCCCTTTGAGATAGCACCTCGCCCAGGCGGATGCTCGTTAGCTTTTCCAGACCCTTCACCAGGCTATTTATCGGCCCTTGGCAGTCTCGCCTTGAGGGGTTGAAGCCAGCCTTTCCCACCCCACCCGGAAAACCCCCGCACAGGATCAGAACGCTGCCAGCGAGGCTGATCCCCGCCCTGGCAAGGGACCAACTACCGCCGGCGGCTTCTGAACAAGCCTCATCCGCCAGGGCAATCAGTAATCCAGGTTCGTCGCCTCGAGAGCGTGCTTCTCGATGAATTCCCGGCGGGGCTCGACATTCGGGCCCATGAGGACTGTAAAGATGTGATCGGCTTCGGCCGCATCATTGATGGTGACCCGGTGGAGCGTCCTTCGCTCGGGGTCCATTGTCGATTCAAAGAGTTGCGACGGGTTCATCTCGCCAAGCCCCTTGTACCTCTGGATCTTGAGATCTTTTTTGCAGGCCTCCTGGATGGAATCAAAAGCCTCCATGAGGCTGTTTATTTCCCTGTCTTGATCCCCCTCCCTCAAGGTGCAGGTCACCTCCCCGGTATCAACAAACAACCGGGAATCCACCTTCATCTCGCGGAGTCGCTGAAGCTCTTCGGTCACACCCTCACTGACGCGAAGCGTGTAAACCTCAACATCTGCCTGCTCACGAGAACAGCCCGACTCCGGCCCTTCATAAACAGTTAAGGGGCCGGCCTTGCGAAGCTTGTCGAGCTCTGCCGAAACATCTTCTTCCGATGAAAGAAAACTTCCTTGGCCACCGTGAACCAACCAATATTTGGGGGCTTTCAGGTCCGACTTCTGCGCGATAGCAATGTAATCAAGAATCGAAATCCCTACTTCGGTTGGTAGGCGACGCTCAAGCCTGAGTAGCTGATCGATCGAGTCGAGCAAAACCCGGAGCCTGTCTCCTGAAAACTCTTCATCTGACTCGCCGTGTAAAACCAGCGCTGTCTTTCCCAGGCCAAGCTCGGACACAACCTTTGGAAGACCATCCTCGCTGACAACGTATCGCTCCGTCTTGCCTCTTTGGACTCGATACAGAGGTGGTTGAGCCACGTAGACCAATCCACGCTCAACCAACGCTGGCATCTTCCTGTAGAAAAGGGTCAGGAGCAGGGTTCGGATGTGACTGCCATCAACATCCGCATCCGTCATGATGATGATCTTGCCGTAACGGAGCGATGAAGGGTCAAATTCATCGTGGAGGAAGCCGGTGCCGATCGCCTGAACGATGGTCTTGATCTCCTCGTGGCTCAAGATGCTGTCCACCGGAGCCTTCTCCACATTCAAGATCTTGCCTCGAAGGGGCAGGATGGCTTGAGAAGGAGCTCTTCCCTGTTTTGCGCTACCGCCAGCAGAATCTCCCTCCACCAGATAGAGTTCGGCATCTTCGGGCTTGGTTCCCTTTTGGCAGTCTGCGAGCTTTGCCGGCAAGCCACTTCCTTCCAGCGCCGACTTTCGGCGGACAAGATCACGAGCTTTGCGGGCCGCGGCTCGCGCACGAAGAGCATCCATGGCCTTGTTGAAAATAGCCTTCGGAGCGCTGGGGTTCTCTTCGAAGTAAGTCCGCAAGCCTTCGCCAACAATGGTCTCAACGATGGACTGCGCCTCGCGATTTCCTAGCTTGATCTTGGTTTGGCTTTCGAATTGAGGGTCTGGAACCTTCAAAGAGAGAACGGCCGTGAGGCCTTCGCGAAAGTCATCGCCGGAGGGGAAAGACTCCTTCGGCTTCACCAGGTTCTGCTGACGAGCATAGTTGTTCAGCGCTCGAGTCAGCGCTGTCTTGAAGCCAACAAGGTGTGTGCCCCCTTCGCTCGTATTGATGTTGTTGACGAAGGTGAAGACATTTTCGTTGTAGCCATCGTTGTATTGGATCGCGAGTTCAACGCGGTATTCCTTCGACGGGTCCTCTGGTGATGGCGCGCTCTTATCGATGTAGATCACACTGTCATGAACAGCCTCCTTGGCCCGGTTCATGTCGGTAACGAATTCCTTGAGGCCTTTCGGGTAGCAGAACTCGTCTTTCTGGTCGGTCCTCTCATCCGTCAGTGTTAGATGCAGACCATAAGTTCCCATCAGGTATGCCAGTTCACGAAGCCGCTTCCGCAAAACTTCGTAGGACAGAACGGTCGCCTCCATGATCTCCGGATCTGCTTTGAACCTAACAAGGGTTCCTGTTTGGTCGGTATCGCCGATGACCTTGATCTCCGTGGTCTTCTCACCACGGGAAAAGGTCTGCTTGTGAGCCTTGCCGTCGCGATACACCTCTACCTCTAACCATTCCGACAGAGCGTTGACCACGGAAACGCCCACGCCATGCAGGCCTCCCGACACCTGATATGACCCCTTGTCGAACTTTCCTCCGGCATGAAGCTTCGTCAGGATGACCTCGAGAGCCGAGACCCCTGTTTCGTGAAGGTCGACCGGGATTCCCCGCCCATCATCCCGCACCGAACAAGACTCGTCCTTGTGAATGCGGACGTCGATCCGTGAAGCGCGGTCGGCAAGCGCTTCGTCCACCGAGTTATCTACAACCTCCCACACGAGGTGGTGGAGACCCTTGGAACTGGTGTCCCCGATGTACATGGCGGGACGTTTTCTAACAGCTTCGAGACCTTCTAGAACCTTGATGGCGCGGGCGTCGTAGCTCTCGTCCGATCCTCTCTTTTTTTCAGGCATGACCCATCCCACCCATTCTGAAGGTGATTCTCGACACCTTGCGCTTGTCCAATCTTCGATTCATTTCGTTCCTGATTGTTTCTTGTCGAAAGCCCGAAAGCTCCGCGAACAAGGGGGCTGAATCCACCTCAATCCAGAGGTGGCCAGCCTTAAAGCCGGTGATCCGACAATGTTCTACTTCATCACTCCCGAGAATTTCCTCCAACGATTGAGTCAAGTCGGCCCGAGCCGCCTTCGACCCAAAATCCGAGAGGATGACCGAGATCAGTTCAGACGCTTTTTTCGTTCCCATTCCCTCGGTGTCAAGAACCGCTGATCGGCATCAAGACATAAGTGAACTGCTCGCCGAGCGTAAATTTGGCCGGAGCTGAATCATCCGACATGTCCAGACAAACCACTTCCTTGTCGGCAACCTTCAGAGCATCCAGAAGGTAGTCAGGGTTGAAGCTGACCGTTCCCCCGGCCCCCTTCATTTCGACCTCCATATTAACATCCGCACGGCCCACACCCGAACTCTCTGCGGACAAGAGGAGCCCCGTGTCCTCGAATTTGAAGGAAACCATCCTTACGTCGCCCGAACTGAGAACAGCAACCTGGCGCAGCTTCTTTTCCAAAACGTCGCGAGAGATCTCGGCGGAGGTGTCCGCCATCTTCGGAATCACCGCTTCGTAGTCCGGGAAGCGACTCTCCAGTAACTGGCTCACCAGAATGGTGTTTCCGAAGGAGAAAGAGATCTGCTTGGGGCCTATCTGGATCTCAACCTCCTCGCTGCTGGCTTCAGGTATAGCCTTTACCAGGGCTTGCAAGGCTCTTGGAGGAACAACCGCCGAAACCTTCTTGGTAGGAGCTTTACCCTTGATGCTTTCGTAACTGAGACTCAGTCGCCTCCCGTCTGTCGCGACCAGCCGAACGATTTCAGCGTCGACATCTATCAACACTCCGTTGATGGCATAGCGCGTCTCTTCACGGGCCGCTGCAAAGCTCGTGCACCTAACCATCTCAAGAAACCTCTTGGACGACAGGGTGAAAGCCTCTCCGCCTTCAGGGGAAATTTCAGCTGGGTACTGTTCGGGATCATCACCCAGCAAGACAAATGACCCGCTGCTATTTTCAAGGGTGCATCGCTGATCCTCGCTCTGCAAGGAGACCGTCGTATCCGAGATCTCCCTGAGCAAAGCACTCATCTCCTTTGCCGGAAGGAGAATTTTTCCGGGTTGGCCTACCTTCACAGAGCCAATCTTTTGGCGAACTGAGATCTCAAGGTCGGTAGCAAAAAGCTCGAGGCTGTCGCCCTCTCCGGAAAGAAGGACGTTGGTGAGGATGGGTTTCGGAGTTTTCGTCGGAGTTACTCCGACGGCAACACCGAAAGCATCTTGTAGTTGTTGGCGATCACAAAGGATCTTCATGGTTGCAGAATCCCAATGGGTCCGTGACGAGATTAAAGGGTTAATTAAAGAACAGCAGTCCTATTAAACGTCTCGTCGTAACTGTGAGAAGAGTAACGCTTGTCCCCCTCAAGATCGATGCTGAGCCCCCAAACAAGCCGCCTGGTGGAGGCCTTTGATTTGGGGAAAGATCTTCTTTTCGGAGTGAGGAAAAAGGTTTTCTCGTGGAAAGGAAGTGGAGGAATAAAGGGGGGGAGTAGATCTCTCCCGGAAGCAACAAATCTCTTCCCCGATGATGAAGTGGATATACACCGAAGATTAACCAGCAAGCACCGCCACATATGGTTCTGGCTGAAGGGGAACCACACACGGGGGGAAAAGTTTTGCCGCGGAGCTGGCGCGAAGTGAGCGCGAGGATCCATGGCAAAAGGAGTCTTCCGAGGGGGTTGGCCAGCGACGGCGAGCCTGGCCATGGTGGGCCTAGGCGTATCCAGACTGCAGGCGGGTGCTGAGTCCGGCGAGAAGATCCTGAAAAATGCGGTCAACGGCAATCCGGTTTTTGATCTTGCTGACGGCATAGAGAACCGTTGTGTGATCGCGATTGCCGAAGAAGCGTCCCACCTCTTCAAGGGAGTGATCGGTGTGCTGACGGGCCAGAAACATGCCTATTTGTCGGGGTAGGCAAACAGCTTGGGTGCGACTCTTGCCCGTCAGATCTCGGGCGGAGATGGAAAACTCGCTGGTGATCAAGGTCATGATATTGGCCAGAGAGATCTGATTCGAGCGTGCGGCACCCAAGCCACGCAGAGCCTCTTCAGCCAGGGCGAGACTGATCTTGCGGTCTGTAATGGCTGAAATACCAACAACTTTGATCACCGCCCCCTCAAGTTCACGGATGTTCGTATCGACGGTCTCGGCAATATAGTGGGCGACGGGATCGGGCAGGGCGACCTGCTGTATCCGGGCTTTTCGCTTGATGATGGCCACCCGCGTCTCAAAGCATGGCGGCTGCATGTCTGCCTCCAGCCCCCACTTGAAGCGCGACACCAGTCTCTCCTGAAGATTTGGAATTTCTGATGCCGGACGATCCGAGGAAAGGACGATCTGCTTCTGAGAGTTGTAGAGCGAATTGAAGGTGTGGAAGAACTCCTCTTGAGTGCGCTCCTTGTTGGCCAAGAACTCAACATCGTCGATGGCCAGCACATCCACGCTGCGGAGGTGGCTCCTGAACTCCTCAAGGGTTTCGTTCTGGATGTGCTTGATGTAGGCGTTCGTGAACTCTTCACAGCTCAGGTAGAGCACCCGATGGTTTGGGCGGGACCGTAAGATTTGATGGCAGATAGCGTGCAAGACATGCGTCTTGCCGAGCCCAACGCCGCCATGAACAAAGAAGGGGTTGTAGGCGCGGCCAGGATTGGCACCGATGGCCAAGGCTGCGGCTTGCGCGAGACGGTTGCAGGGACCAACAACAAAGGAGTCGAAGGTGTAGTTGTGGTTGAGCGAAAGGCTCCTGCCGAGATCGGAAACCGAAGGCCCTTGTCTTTCGGCCGGCGCACTCGGAGAAAGACCACCCATAACACCAAGGACGTTGTCGGCCACGTTTGCCGCCGGACCACTGTTGCCGGCGGGCGAGGCACTCTCCGAAGTGCTGGAATCCAAATTTCCAAGCCCCATCTTTTCTTGGGAGGTTGGCGAAGGTGATTCAGGAGGGTTGGGCTCCACACGGGTTTGTGAGCCAGGACCGGTAAGTCGCGAAGCAATCCGGATCTGGACCCCGCGCTCCTTGCCCCCTGCAAGACGAACAGAATCGCGAATCAAGGCCATGAAGTTGCGTGTTAGCCACTCTCTCACGAATCCGTTTGGAACGGAAAACTCGACACCTGATTCATCAAGGGTGATGAGTTGGAAATCGCGGAACCAGGTTTCGAACTGTTCTTTCCGGATCCGCTGCCTCAACCCCTGCAGGACACCGTTCAAAAAATCTGTGCGGCGCGCGAGAAGGTCTTGGACGGAGGGAACAGACATGGATGGGTGGCGAGGGGGGAGTAAAGTTCAAGAGGTATCCACGACCAGCAACGCGAGAGGCAGGTCGTGGTTCCGCCGGTTCGGCAACCGGAGGGGGAGTTCCTCAGCGAGGTCATTCTGCCGAGACTGAACGCGGGTTGCAAACGATCAGTTTGAGTTCTTCTTGGTGCGAACACACATCAACAATGTGTGAGCGGCGAAGTCCAAGGACCAGTTACCCCTGAACGCGGACCAAATCTATGCGGGACCCTTACCAAAAAAATTTCTTTGGGTGTTCGAGCCTCGCAAGTGTGCGACGACCTTCGCAACCAAGAGGCCGCCGTCCCCCGCTTCTTCGGCCGAGGTTCGATGTGAGAAGCTAAATCGTACACAACAGCGAGCCTCTTCATCAGAGAGGCCCATGGCGGCCAGTATTTGTGGTGGTGACGGCGAGCCCGCTGCACAGGCGGAGCCCTGGGAGGCTTCAACCCCTGCGAGATCGAGGGCGGGCAAGAGGGATCTGCCTTCAATCCCTGTGAATCCGAGCATCAAGGTGTTGGGAAGGCTGTTTTCTGGTGTGAGCTGGGAAACCTCTGGTGTTTTGGCCAAGGAAGCGAGGAAGGCCTCTCTGGCGCTCCGCATTGCGGCGGCGCGTGCGGGTTGCTCCTCGACGGCGAGCCGTATCGCCAGTGCGGTAGCAGCGATGAGCCCGGGGCTTTGTGTGCCGGGCCGGGCGCCCCCTTCCTGAGCGCCACCGTGGAGCATGGGCCGTATCGCCTGGCGATCGCGCGCTATCAGAACCCCGGACCCCCGAAGCCCACCGGCTTTATGACCGGAAAGGGTGATGCTTGTGCTGACCTGGATGGCCGACCGCAATCGCACGCGTCCAAGGCTTTGCGAGGCATCTGTGTGCATCGGCACGCGCAGTTGGTCGGCGAGTTGAGCGGCTTCCTCGATGGCCTGCAGCGTCCCCACCTCGTTTTGCCCGTGAACAAGGCAAATCAGGCCTACGGGCTGGTTCGGGGCCACAATCTTGGCTGCTCCGCCGCCATCGACATCCCAGAGAACCCGGCCTCGCTCGGCACAAGCATCGAACACCGAGGGGTGTTCGGTGGGTGCGAGCAGGACCGGAAGTTGTTGATCACCAGAGCCTTGGATGGCGAGGTTGTTGGCTTCGGTCCCTCCGGACAGGAAAATCACTCCTTTCGGATCCAGGTCGAGCGATTCCCCTATCTCCTCCCGAGCCTGCTCGATGACGGCCCGAGCCTGACGTCCTGCGCCGTGCAGACTGTGAGAATTTGCATGATGGCGTTCCTCGATGAGGAGGAACCGTTCGAGCACGCGTGGATCGACGAAGGTGCTCGAATTGTGATCGAAGTAATAACTCAAGGTACCGCAAGCACTTCCTGATACAGCCTCATGTACTGTTCGAGGATGGCGTCGCGATCGAAGGATTTGATCGCACGCTGCCGCAGGCTCTGGCTAACCTCATGATGACGCTCTTCTTGTGTCAGAAGTTCGAAAGCGACATCGGCGAGTTCTTCGATCTGGCCGACAGGTCGCAGATATTGTTCCTGGCCAAGAACTTCGCGCACTCCACCGACATTGGTGCTGACGCAAGGGACACCACAGCTCATGGCTTCCAGCAAGACCAACCCGAAGCTTTCGGTTTCCGAGGCCATCAGACAAAGGTCTGCATCCGCGAGGATTTGATCCAGAGAGCTACGATTTCCCAGAACCTCAATCTGTTCGAGGCACCCGAGGTCCGCAGCAACGGCGAGCGCATGCTCGCGATCAGGACCATCGCCCGCCAGAAGGAGCCGGCACGGAAGGCGTTGCGTCAACTGGCCGAAGACGCGAATCACGTCAGCAACCCGCTTGACGGGACGAAAATTGCTGCCGTGAACAATGATTCGCTCCTTGTTCTGGCGACGGTAGTAAGGCCCCTTGGCTCCCGGTTGGAATCGAGTGGTATCGACGAAGTTGGGGATCACCTCGATCGGATGCTGAGTATTGAAAACTCTCCCGGTCTCCTCCGAAAGGAAGTTGCTCACTGCTGTTACGGCATTGGACTGTTCGATGGCGAAGCGGGTGGGTCGCAGGTAGGAGGGGTCGGCGCCCACGACCGTGATATCCGTGCCATGCAGCGTGGTGACGAACCGCAGCGGCTTCTCGGACATGGATCGGGCCAGAAATGCGCTGACAGCATGAGGAATGGCGTAGTGAACGTGGAATAGATCGATATCGAATCGCTCTTGCACCTCGAGCATGCGAGTGGCCAGCGCGAGATCGTAGGGCGGGTATTTGAGAAGGGGGTAGCCCGAAACCTTGACGGGGTGGGTGACCAGCCCCGGGACAGCTTCCGTGAGGCGTGAGGGGTTTCGGTAGCTGAGGAGGTGGACGTCGTGGCCCTGGCGAGCTGCAGCGGTCGCGATTTCGGTCGCGATCACACCGGAGCCGCCGATTGTTGGGTAGCAGACAACACCGAGCCGCAGGCGAGACATGGGGGGGATGTTAGTCGGTTTTCGGGTCAGGTTGCCCAGGCGCTTCAGATCATCGGCAGAAGAGGGAGGGAAATCAGCTTGCCCCCACTTCCTTTGCCGGTTCGCCTTCCGGGGTGATGCTTGTCATGGGAGCCACGGCACTGAGGAACTCCGTTGCCAGAGCGGCGTAATCCTGGGCGCCATTCGAGTCCGGCGCATGCTCGAAGATCGTGCGACCGAAACTCGGGGCCTCGGCGAGCTTGACGTTTGCTCGGATCATCGATTGGCACACGCGGCCTCCGAAGTGGCTGCGGATTTCATTGAGCACCTCGCTGGTCAGGTTCGTGCGGAGATCGACCATGCAAGGGATGATCGCGCGCACCTCGAGGTCGGGATTGAGGTGTTTGGAGACGAGTTCGACCACCTCGAAGAGCTTTGCCATGCCCTGCAGGGAAAAATACTCGGCTTGCATGGGCACGAGGACATCGTCGGCTGCGACCAGAGCATTGGCGGCCAGAACCCCCAAGGAAGGGGGGCAATCCATGAGGACGATGTCATAAAGATCGCTGCCGAGTCGCCCCAACGCCTCGCGAAGGATGGTTTCACGCCCGATCCGGTTGACGAGAGCCTGCTCGGCGCCGCCGAGCGATGTGTCGGACGGGATCATGGACAGGTTGGCGGTGCTGGTGTCCTGAACCACCGGCCGGAGCTCCTCGCCATCGACAAGGATGTGGGTCATCGTGCGAGTGTCCGGGCCAGGTTGTTGATCGAGGTGAAGGGTCAGATTGGCCTGGGGGTCCAGATCGAGCAGTAACACCCGCTTTCCGCGCCGGGCCATCGCGGCCCCGAGATTGACCGTGGTCGTTGTCTTGCCGACCCCCCCTTTTTGATTGATGACAGCTACGCGCCTCATCCCTTACCCCCTCCGAGCTGACGATTGCCATCGACAACGAAGACGTTGTCGATGGCTACAACTCTATACCGGTTAGGGTCAGGGGTCCATCGCTGGCGAAGGGCTCGGCGGCCCGGACACCGATCCGAGCACCGTAAAACCGGTCTCTCACCTCGGCTCGATCCAGAAGATTGAGCCGGGCTGGATCGCTCCGACCACTTCCACCGAGTTGTGAGGCGAAGCAGCCAATCGCCTCCTGTTTGCGGTCCGCGACCTCGCTGATATCAACACAGAAAGAGGGGGCGAGTTGCTCGTGGAGAGGGTATCGCAACAACAGGCGGGGTCTGTGGGGACCACCGAGATCCGGGTAGAGCTTCTTCAGGCCCGCGAGGAAAAAAGCTTTTCCGGCCACCGCTCCGGTGGCCGCGTGGTCCGGGTGAAGGTCCTTGGCAAGGGGCGCGAGCAGGATCTCTGGTTGGTAATGCCGGATGACCTTTATCACGGCCTGGACAGCTTCCTCGTCGTCACAGAGCTTCGCATCCGGTAAGCCAAGGTTGATCCGTTCATCCAGGCCGAGCACGGTGGAGGCCGCTGCTGCCTCGGCAGCTCGGATTTCGGCGGAGCCGAGGGTGCCGCACTCGCCGCGCGTCATGTCAGCCACAACAATACGACGTCCGGCGCCGGTCCACCTCAGGATGAGACCTCCACAAGCAAGCTCTGCATCGTCGGGGTGCGGTGCCAGCACCAGGGCAAAGGAGGGACTCATAGTTCAAGGATTCCGTGGCTGGTCGAGAAGGGGTCGGCGGCTTCGAGAAGGTGGTTGCTCAGGCTGGGTCCGTGGGAAACGAGGAAGGGCAAAATGGTCAGTGCACGCTCTTGCAGGCGACCCTTGGGCCGCAGGTTGCTGCAGACACGGCGGATTTGACGTAAGCCGGTGCCGTGGCGATTCTGGCGAGACCGCTTGAGTTTGACCGCGAGTTTCGCCAGCTCGTCTCGGAGCTTGGCGCGGGTGTGTTCCAGCGGCCGGATCATCTGCTGGTCTGTTTCGCGCAGAGGGGCGCCCAATTCATCCAACCGCTCGAGCGTGTGGCGGCTGATTTCCGCGATGGCTTCTTCGATCGGGTCATCTTCTTCGGAGGCAATACCATGTGCGAGAACCTCGGGTCCGACGATCAGGTCAGCGAGATCCCAGCCGAATCGCTTGAGCAACTTGACGAGTGAGGGTTCCACGAGGGTCAAGGAAGCACGCGGCACCAAGGCGGGGCTCGGCACGCCAAGGTGGCGATAAAGTGGTCCCGCGGCGGAGAGATAACCGAGCTCGCCAGGGCCGGCAACGATGCCGAGTGTCGGCAAGCATGCGTCCTGCCAGAGCGGGCGCAACAAGGCTCCGGGGCTGAGGTCATTGGCCCGGGTCACGGGATCGCCCTCGGCGAGCGGAACGCGGCGAGTGCCGTTGCGCTGGAACATCAAGGTTGCGGTCGGGTCCAGCGTGTTGGCGACGCCGACATCGGTCAGGTGGTCGAGGCTTTTCCCTACAACATCACGGATTGGACCGGTGCTTTTCCCCCATCGCTCGAGGACCTCGAACGCCGATGGCGGCAAATCGCGAGGTTCGATGACGAGCAGCCCCTGATCACCAAACAGGGTAAACAGGAGTCGGGCCAGCTGATCTCCGAAGTGTTCATCGGGGTTCTGCGGCCGGAAGAGGGACAGGGCCCAGTTTCTGAACTCGCTACGGGGCATCAGATCCTCGACCGTCGCGAGCGCCTGATCCATGGCGTGGCCCATCGGTATGTCTCGGACAAACTCCCCTCCGCGGCTCAGGTCGAGGCGAAGGCGCTGAATATCGAGGTTCGAATTCACGAAGAAGGCTCGATTGACCTCGTCGAGATCGTGGTCATCGGTGTGGTTCCAGAAGACAGGCACCACTTTTGGAGCGTTGGCGAGGGCGGAAATCTCGTGCGCCAGCCGCACGGTCGTCGCCGCCTTGTGAATCGTGTAGAGGGGTCCTCCGAAAAGCCCGGGTTGCTGGCCGGTGATGACCACGAAAGCGCCCTCATCCGACAAGGCACGAGCGTTATCCAGAGCTGCTGCTGGCGCATCGTGCTTTTGGGCGTAGCGCAGCAAGCAATCGGAGAGATCCGAGGGACTCACCAGCCGCCGCGCGTTGACCGGTGCTCGCCGCAGGAGTTCTTGTGCATCGCGTGGCCGAATTCCCAGGAAAGGAGCGAGGTCAGGATCCTCCTCGAGGTAGCGCTGATGAATTTCGGAAGTTCCCAGGAGTCGGAAGGGGAGGTGCCGCAGGCGGGGGTTTTTCGTTTCCGTCATGCGGTTGCCACCTCACGAATGCCCCGGGCGAATTCGACAGCGGCTTGCTCGATGCGGTCGAGCCACTGCGCATCATCCGGCGAGAAACACTGCATGATGCCTCTGCTCTGGGCCACCAGGCCACCGAGGCCACGGGAGTCAAAAGCCCCTTCGACATCCGAAAAACCAGCTCCCTGAGCCCCCACTCCTGGCAGGAGAAACCAGGCGCGTGGCATGAGGGCGCGCAACCGCACGACTTCATCGGGCCAGGTGGCTCCCACGACTGCGCCGACCAAGGAGAAGCCCTTTGGGTCCCCGAGGTCGCTACCCCAGTCATCGACAGCCCGGGCGATGGCGTCGCAGAGCTTGCCCTGCGGAGTCTCGAGATCCTGAAACTCACAGGCCGATGGATTGCTCGTCCGGACCAGCACGAAGACGGCTTTTCCGGAGGCGCTGCAGTGGGACAGGAAAGGCGCCAAGGAGTCTCGGCCGAGGTAGGGATGCAGTGTCAGGGCATCCGCCATGGCGAAATGGCCCTCGGCATAAGCCTCGGCAGTGCTGCCGATATCGCCCCGCTTGATATCGCCGATGACCAGCATCCCGAGCTCTTTCGCAAGCTGGCAGGTGGCCTCGTAGCACCCGAACCCCGCAGCCCCAAAACGCTCGAAGAAGGCGATGTTGGGCTTTACAGCCGGAATAAGGGGTGCCAAGCGAGGCAGAACCTCACGATAAAAGGCCAGGATCCGGTCCGGTTCGGTTGCCCCCGGAGCGATTTTCGTCGGCAGGGACTGGACCCGGGGGTCCAGTCCGACGACCACGGGAGCGGCGCCCGCCAAGATGCGAGCGCTCAACTGGCTGGAAAAGTCATCCTTCATCGATGAAGCAAGACTAACCGAAGTTGTTAATCGAACCAGAGAAGTGGGTGGCGCTGGCCGTGCGAATCTGCTTGTTTTTCCGCCCCGGTAACGATGGAAGAGGATGATCAGATGCCTGTGGCGTTCGTGGCGCGAGAAACCGAAGCTGATGAGACAAGGGTCGCGATGACTCCTTCGGCGGTGAAGCAGTTCTTGAAGTTCGGTTTTGTGGTGAAGTTCGAAGAGGGAGCTGGCCGAGCAGCCGGCTTCCCGGACCAAGAATATCAGGACGCCGGCGCGGAAAAAATTACCTCTGCGGCCGAGGGTTTTGCCGAGGCTGATCTGGTGGCGAAGATTCGCCCGCCACGCGATGGTGGCACGGCTGTCGCCAGCATGAAGGCGGGAGCGATCCTGGTCTGTGGAATGCAACCGCTCTTGCGGTTGCCACTGGTTCAATCCCTGGCGCAGGCCGGAGTGACAACCTTCGCCATGGATCTGGTGCCTCGCATCACGCGGGCACAGAAGATGGATATCCTGAGCAGCCAGGCCACCACCGCGGGTTACATGGCGGTGCTGCTGGCAGCGACGCATCTCCCGAAGATGTTTCCAATGATGATGACCGCGGCCGGCACCATTCGCCCCGCGAAGGTTCTCATCCTCGGAGCCGGCGTTGCCGGTCTGCAAGCGATCGCGACCGCCCGAAGATTGGGCGCGGTCGTGGAGGCGAACGACATCCGCCCGGCCGTCAAGGAACAGGTCGAGAGTCTCGGCGCCAAGTTCGTCGATACCGGTACGCCGCCGCAAGCCGAGACCTCGGGCGGCTATGCCAAGGAAACTTCCGAAGAATACGCGCGCAAGCAGCGCGAGATCCTGACCGAGCATCTCGCCGCCGCAGATGCCGTCATCACGACGGCCCTGATCCCCGGCCGCAAAGCTCCCGTCTTGATCAGCAGTGAAATGCTTGCGGCGATGCCTGCGGGTTCGGTAGCCGTCGATCTGGCCGTCGAGATGGGCGGCAACATCGAAGGCAGCGTCGCCGGCGAGACCGTCACCAAGCATGGTGTGACCATCATCGGCGAACCGAATCTCCCAGCCCTCGTCGCCAAGGATGCGAGCCAGATGTTCGCACGCAACATCGCAGATTTTGTCGAACCCCTCGTGAAGGAGGGCAAGATCGAGCCGGACTGGGAAGACGAAATTGTTTCAGCAACGGTCGTCACGCACGGTGGCGAGGTTCGCCATGCCGCCTCGGCAGAGGCTCTTTCCGGAAAGGGAGCATCCTGATGTTCTTGATCGTTTTTGTCCTCGTGCTGGCCGCCATCGTCGGCTTCGAGATCATCACCAAGGTTCCCCCTCAGTTGCACACGCCACTGATGTCGGGCAGCAACGCG
This sequence comes from uncultured candidatus Brocadiaceae bacterium, assembly GCA_964542765.1. GTDB lineage: Bacteria > Planctomycetota > UBA1135 > UBA1135 > UBA2386 > CAZIVO01. Next base: position 17,963 of record CAZIVO010000035.1, read on the forward strand.
ATTTCCGGCGTGACCATTGTTGGTGCGCTGGCGCTCATGGAGGAGGGTCTTTCTACCGCGGCGATGATCCTGGGCATCCTTGCCATTGTTTGTGCGACCATCAATGTTGTCGGCGGCTTTGTCGTGACCGACAGGATGCTGTCAATGTTCGGGTCCAAGAGGAGTTGAGACTGTGGAACATCTCAAATACCTCTATCTGGCCGCGACGATCCTGTTCATCTTTGGCATCAAGGGCCTGACGAATTTCCGCACGGCCCGTCGTGGCAATTCCATGGCGGCGATCGGCATGCTGCTCGCCATTGTCACGGTGCTGGTCGAGACCGGGACGGTCCACTGGTATGCCGCGCTCGGCGGCATGGCTGCCGGAGCGACGATCGGCTACCTGCTCGCCGTGCGGGTACAGTTGACGCAGATGCCTGAGTTGGTGGCGGCCTTCAACGGGTTGGGCGGTGCCGCATCGATGTTCGTGGCGATGGCGTATCTGGTGCCGAAGGCCGGAGACTTGTCAAAACTCGAGGCTGCTGCTGCTGTCAACTTGCCGCTGACGATCCTGATCGGAACGGCGACCCTGAGCGGCAGTCTGGCGGCTTACCTGAAGCTGTCCGGCAAGAAGTTGGTTCACCCGATTCCTGGGGCGGCACGCCACCTCGTCAATGCCATCCTGCTGCTCGCCGTCGCTGCGCTCAGCTTCTGGCTTTTCTTGTGGGCACCTGATGCAGACAGTCGGATCTTGGCCATGGTGCTGATCGCGGCAGCAGCGGCGATCCTGGGAGTGTCTTTGGTGCTGCCCATCGGCGGCGCTGATATGCCGGTTGTGGTCGCCTTGCTGAACTCCTATTCCGGCATCGCGGCAGCCGCCAGTGGTTTCATCATCAACAATCAACTGTTGATCGTGGCGGGAGCCTTGGTCGGTGCTTCGGGACTCATCCTCACGCGGATCATGTGCAAGGCGATGAATCGATCGCTGGGCAATGTTTTGCTGGGCGGCATCGGCGATGACGCGATGGCCGAAGACGCTCGTGATTACGAGAACATCACCCAGACCAGCGCCGAAGAGGTGGCGATGCTTTGCGATGGCGCCAGCTCTGTCATCATGGTGCCTGGCTATGGTCTCGCCGTCGCCCAGGCGCAACACACGATGCGATCGTTCGGCAATGAACTCGAGCAGCGCGGAGTCAATGTCCGCTATGCGATCCATCCGGTGGCGGGGCGAATGCCCGGCCACATGAATGTGCTGCTGGCTGAAGCGGATGTTCCCTACGACAGATTGTGGGAGATGGAGAAGATCAACGGCGATTTCCAGAGCTGTGATGTTGCGATCGTCGTCGGCGCCAATGATGTGGTGAACCCTGCGGCTCGCGAAGATCCCACGAGCCCGATCGCCGGGATGCCGATCCTCGATGTCGATTTCGCACGCACCGTGGTGGTGGTCAAGCGAAGCCTCAGCCCTGGCTATGCGGGCATCAAGAATCCTTTGTTCGAATGCGACAACTGCTTGATGTTCTTCGCCGATGCCAAGGAGGCGTTGCAGGACATGGTCACCGAGGTGAAGGAGCTCTAGCAACCTGACCGCTGCAGCCGGTTCTGCGGGATCAGTTGTCGGTTTCTAGCGAGGCGGGCCGCCGAGAATTCGGAGCCACATCCGCCAGGAATCCTCGCCTCACGACTTCGAGCATCAGGTCTTCGTCGAACAAGAGGACAACGGCCTCGATATTGATGTCGTGGTCGTCGTAGTTCATCGACAACTCGGACATCTGCCCGAGTGAATAGCTGATGGAGAAACCGAGCTGGCGCTGGTTCAGCCAGCTGTAGGTGAGGGCTGCGCCGCTGCCCCGGTATTCGGCGATCTCGTTCGGCGCGCCCAGGGTAGACAAGCAGTCACCGAGGGTCGATTGGCCCGCTTCGAGGTGAGTTAGCTGAGCATCCGTGACGGGCTCGTGCCAGTTCCAGCGCTTCCAGTTGACGCTGATACAACTGCTCAAGAAGAGCAGGCAAACCAACAGGCCGATCCTCACGGCCGCTCGTTGTCTCCGCGGACGCTGCTCCAGGGCAGGGAATAGGAGACATTGCCACTCGCGAAGGTTGCGCCGTGGTGCGTGAGCTTTTGATGCTCATCGAAGAATAGCCACAGCCGGTCGGACCTCACGTCTTCGTTGAAGAGGCCGAAGATGGTCACGAGGAGTCCGGTATTCTTGGCCAGGGTGTAGTGGTAGCGATAGGCCGTTCGCCGACCGAGCTGGACGACCTCCGTGGGAGCGCCCAGCAGTTCGACGGCTTGCTTGGCCGTGGTGGTGCCGGGCTGAAGCTTGGCGATATCCGGCCTGGAGAGGGGTTCGTTGGTGTTGAATCGCGCGAAAAAACACGACGACAGCAGTGGCAGCAAGACGAGAACCAAGAGGGTCGAGCGATGGATGGGTGTTTGCATGTTCAAAGCCTTCTGCAGCCAGTGTAATCGAAATCGCGAACTCGCGGGTCGTGCCGTTACCCAAGAGCGGCGCCGAGAATTCGTTCCCCGACAAGATCGGCGAAGAGCAGGCCCCGCTCGGTCAGGGTGAGCGAGGGTCCGGCGAATCCGATGAGCTCGTCTGCGGCAAGCTGATCTAATTCTGCGGCGAACCAATTTCGCACGGGTCCGCCCAGGAATTGGTCGAGCCGGTCCATGTCGACTCCGTCGCGCCGCCTCAGGCCGAGCCAGATGGCTTCGGCGGCGCGTTGGCGAGGATCAAGAGTTTCGGTCTCGGCGGTGGCCGGCTGACCTTGGCCGAGTGCGTCCATCCAGGGCTCGAGAAGCTTGAGGTTCGTTGTCCTCACGCCTTGATGATGGCTGGCCGCTCCGGGTCCGACTCCGACGTAGTCACCTTGCTGCCAGTAATGATCGTTGTGGCGGCAAGGGCCGCCACGGCCGGCAAAATTGCTGACCTCGTAAGCCTCGAAGCCGGCTTCGGAAGTTCGTTTTCGCGTATGGAGAAACATTGCCCGATCAACATCTTCGCTGTTAGGGACGACCCTTCCCTTGTTGAGATCCCGGGTGAGCCGGGTGCCGGGCTCATAGGTCAGGCTGTAGCAGGACAGATGATCCGGGCGGAGCGAGAGGGCCTGCTCCAACTCTTTCTCCCAGTCGCCGGTGGTTTGGTCAGGGATGCCGAAGATCATGTCCAGGTTGAGGTTGTCGAAGCCCCCCTCACGCATCTCCGCGAAGGCCTCGGCAATCCGCTCGACACTGTGAGCCCGATCGAGGAAGGCGAGCCGCTGCTTGGAAAAACTCTGTGCGCCGATGCTCGCTCTGTTGGCTCCGCCGGCCCTCGCTATCTGAGCCTTCGCCAGGGTGACGCTTTCCGGGTTGGCCTCGATGGTGATTTCTTCACAAGCCGGCAGATCGGCGTGATCGGCCAGGATGGCGAAGAGGCGCTCGAGCTGCTTCTCGCCGAGGAAGGTTGGAGTGCCACCACCGATGAAGATGGAAGGTGGATGTTCCGGCACGGCAGCCATGTCGAGTTCAAGGCTGAGAGCATCGAGATACGTATCGAGCACACTCCGGTCGGGAGTCTCGTACGAGTTGAAGTCACAGTATCCGCACTTGACGACGCAGAACGGGACGTGAACGTAGAGAGAGACGCCCATTGGCCGGGATGGTAATGGCTATTGCCGGCCAGCGTTGAAATTTACCGCGGGATCATCTCTTCGCCGAACTCGCGCGACATGGTCACGTGGAGTTTCCGGATCGCTTCCTTCTCCATCTGACGGACTCTTTCTCTGGTCACACCGATTTTTTCGCCGATGGCCTTGAGCGTCATGGGTGGGTGTTTGCCGAGGCCGTACCGCATCCTCAAAACCTCGGCCTGGCGAGAGTCCATGATGTCGAGAAGTTCTTGGAGTCGTTCGATCTCGAGCTTGGTGAAGATTTCTTCCTCGGGCGTCAAGGATCGTTCGTCCTCGAGGGTTTCCTTGGCAACGGACGAGGCATCCTCGTTCATGGAGTGCGTTGGTTGTGAGTTGGACAGGACGGTGTCCCGAACGACATTCCAGTTGGCGGCCGGCAACTCCATCTCTTCGGCAATTTCTGCCGTGGTTGGAGATCGCCCCAGGCGATACGTCAATTCCAGGGCAACGGTCTTCCAGCGCGAAACGATTTCGGACATGTAGGAAGGAACGCGCACGGTCTTGACCGTATTCACCAGAGCGCGGCGGATGCCCTGCTTGATCCACCAGGTGGCGTAGGTCGAGAAGCGAGTGCCGGCATTCGGGTCGAATTTTTCGACGGCTCGCATCAGGCCGACATTGCCCTCTTCGATCAGGTCCATGAAGGTCAGCCCCCGCCTCACGTATTTCTTTGCGATCGAGACGACGAGACGAAGGTTCGCGCGGATCATGTGTTCGCGCGCCGCCATGTCTCCCGTCTGGACCTTCCGCGCCAAGGCCTTTTCTTCGTCGGCCGTCAGGAGCGAAACTTCATTGATGTCGGTCAGATAAGTGTCGAGTCCGTGATCTGTCATCGCGTTGGATCTCCCTGGAGTGTGTGATCAATTATCGGGAGGGGAGCCCGTCAGACTTGATGCCCGTGAGCGCTTCTCGCCGGTCATGTCGGGGCGGTGACAGCAACCGGCCTTGGCATGGGGTCTGATGGCCATGCGGACATGTCAAAAGAGGCGCGTGACGAGGCCTCTCCGGGGGAGAGATCAACCGGCGTGTCTACCCGGGATCAGAACAGCGTGTAGATGAAAGGCGCTGCGGCTCCCGATCCGAAGATGAGCAGGATGCCGAGCAGGCCGAAAACGATCAGGAATGGCAACAACCACCACTTGGCATTCTCACGCATGAAGCCCCAAGCATCCGAAAACAGCCCGCCCTTGGATTGCTTGGATGCTTCGAGGAAGGACGAGGAGCCCGATTCCTTTTGGATCTGAGTCTTGTCGGGCGAGTCTTCCATGTTGCTGTGAGCTGGGCACGTAACGGGAAAGCCGCAGGCTCCCCCCTAGTATAGCCTCAAGTAACTGCTGGGAGCGCGCTGAGCGCCGCGGGTACGCCAGTAAGTGGGTGCCGATGGGTCGATTCGCCGTTCCAAAGGGTCTTTGCCGGTCAGGCGGAAAAAGAGACCGACAGGGGTGAACAGCAAAAAATAGATCGTCGACAGCAGGACGGTCGAAATCATCAGCCCGATCGGAAAGGCGAGCAAGGTCATGGCGAGGTAGATCGGCCGCAAGATGACGGGCACATTCGCCACCGCCGCGAGACCACAGGCCACGCCGAGTCCGACCAGAACCCACAGCGTGTTGATCGGCAGGCTGCCGGGCCATTGCGTCAAGGCGAGCCCTGCCAGCGGGAAACCGAAGAGGGCAATCCAGCCGAATTGCCGGACAGTTTCGTTTTTCGGTTTGAGGTCGAGTTTGATCATGGCTTCAAGGAAGAGGTGTTCACAGGTATCAGTCCAGAGCAAAGGAGGAGAGATACTTTTCTCGGTCGGTGGCCGGGAGATCAGCTTGCGCGGTTCGGACGATGACGAAGTTTTCGAGCACCAGGACATCCATCTCGGTGCCGAAGAAGCAGCGCAGGGCATTTTCGGGTGCACAGACGATGGGTTCGCCCCGGATGTTGAAGCTGGTGTTGATCAGAACGGGGCAGCCGGTCTTTTCTTTGAAGCTTCGAAGAAGTCGGGTCAGCCGCGGATTGCGCTGTTCATCGACGGTCTGCAAGCGAGCGGAGAAGTCGACATGTGTGATGGCCGGGACCACTGACCGAATCTGGTGCAACTTGTCGAGGCCTGTCTTGGATGCGTCGAGAGGCAGGCGCTTGTTTTCTCGCACCGGCGCGACAACCAGCATGTAGGGGCTGTTGTGCTGTGGGTCGATACCGAAGTAATCGCTCGCGTCCTCCTCGAGTACAATGGGCGCGAACGGCCGGAAGGATTCACGAAACTTGATCTTCAGATTCATGACGCTCTGCATCTTCGAGGACCGAGCGTCGCCGAGGATGCTGCGCGATCCGAGCGCGCGCGGCCCGAACTCCATGGCGCCCTGGAACCATCCGATGACATTTTCTTCTTCGATGAGGGTGGCCACGCGGTCGACGAGATCCTTCTCATCCTCATGCTCTTCGTAAACAACGTCTTCGCTGACCAGTAGATCCCGGATCTGGTCATTGCTGAACGACGGCCCGAGCAAGCTGCCGGACTGCGCGTCCGTGGCGCTCGTTTGCCGTGGCATGTCGAGGAGTTGATGCCAGATGAACTGGGCCACACCGAGAGCCCCGCCAGCATCACCGGCCGCCGGTTGGATCCAGAGCTGGTCGAAGGGACCCTCGCGGAGGATGCGGCCATTGCCAACGCAATTGAGGGCGACGCCGCCGGCGAGACAGAGCTTGTCCTTGCCGGTGATCTCCTTCGCGTGTGCCGCCGTGCGCAGCACGACATCCTCGGTAACCTTTTGGATCGAGGCTGCCATATCCATGTGGAACTGGCCGAGTTCCGTTTCCGCTGTTCGGGGTGGCTGACCGAAGAGGCGGTGGAACTTTGCCGAGGTCATGCGAAGGCCGACGGGGTAATCGAAGTAATCGAGGTCGAGCCGGTAACTTCCGTCATCCTTGATATCGATGAGATGCTCGCGGATGCGATCTTCGAAGACGGGCTCGCCGTAGGGCGCGAGACCCATGAGCTTGTATTCGCCCGAGTTGACCCGGAAACCACAGTAGTAGGTGAACGCCGTGTAGAGCAGTCCAAGGGAGTGTGGGAAGCGGATCTCCTTGAGCATCCGCAACCGATTGCCTTCGCCGACAGCGATGGAGGTCGTCGCCCATTCACCGACGCCGTCCATCGTCACGATGGCAGCTTCTTCGAAAGGCGACGGGAAGAAAGCGCTGGCCGCGTGACTTTCGTGGTGTTCGGTGAAGACGTAGGGATGCTTCGGGCGGCCCCCCAGGTTCTTGGTCAAGATGCGGGGAATATGGAGTTTGTCGCGCAACCAGATGGGGATGGCCTTGAGAAATGATCTCAGCCCGGCGGGCGCATAGCTCAGGTATGTTTCGATGAGGCGATCAAACTTGAGCAAGGGCTTGTCGTAGAAACCGATGTGGTCGACTTCTTCGATGCTGATGCCGGCAGTTTCGAGGCAGTAGGCGATGGCGTTGGATGGGAATCCGGAATCATGCTTTTTGCGGGTGAAGCGCTCTTCTTGCGCGGCCGCGATCAGGTGGCCATCTCGCAGCAGGGCTGCCGCCGAGTCGTGGTAAAAAGCGGAGATTCCGAGGATGTACATCTGAGCGGTTCAGGAGCGTTGCGGGTTTGGGTCCGACCGTGGTGGAAATTATAGATGCGACGCCTCGATGCCGGGATCCGCTATAAATCCTATTCTGTGAAGCGGTTCTTACAGCGCCTGATTTTATTCTCGATCAGCGGCGTGGTAGCGGCCTTGCTCGCGGAGGGGGGGGCCAGACTCTTCTTGCCGACGGAGCGCGTCAGCTACCTGTCCTGGTACGAGAATAGCGACCGGGAGCGTGTTCGCTTCGATGAGGAAGTGGCTCGGGGGATTGCTCGCCACGACCTGTTCCCGCACGGACGCCCGTCCTGGACACGGGCGGCGGCGTACCACCTGTGCTACCGCGATAATCCACGGAGTCAGCTGGATTTGCGTGGCTGCGTTCCGGTGCGCTTCAATCGGCTGGGCTTGAGGGATCGCGAGGAGCTCACTTACGAGAAGCCGCCCGATCATCGTCGAGTGCTCTGTATCGGCGATTCCTTCACCATGTGTTGGGGGGTGCGTGCCGAGGATGGTTGGGTGCGGCAGATCGAGAGCCGCATCCTTCTCCCACAAGATCTCGAGGCAAAGGTGCGCACGATCAATGCCGGTGGTCCGTGGTCGCTCTTTGTCGATGAGTATCGCTGGGGTCTCGAGAATCTTTTTCACCAATTTCAGCCGGACGCGGTGCTGGTCACGATCTGTCTCAACGACCTGGCTCCCATGCCCGACACTCTCGGCTGGTTCCGGCGGCCAGCGCAGCCACCGGGCTGGCTGGCCTGGTCTCGCCTGATCGGCGCGATCTACTCAACGACGGGTCAGGGCCCCCGGCTCGCACGTGATCCGAAGGTGGATTGGGGCCGACGCTTGCTCGAACTCCCGGACTCGCGTGATGAGATCGAGGCGCTGAGCGAGGCAGATCTCGAGGCCTGGATCGAAGCCTTCGATCTGGTTACGACGCGATACGAGAGCCGAAAACGCGAGCTTCTGTGGGCGCAGATTGACCAGGGCCTGTTCGCACAGCAAGGCATGTTGCGCGAACAAACCTGGCGGCGAGGTGGTCCCCAAGAGGCGCTTCGGGGGATGCATGAATGGTGCGAGCAACGCGGCATCCGCTTCGGAATCGTTGTCTGGCCCTTGTTTCAGGAGACCGAGACCCTGGCGCGTTATCCCTTCACAGCCATGCATCGCGTTGTCACGGATTTCGCCGACGAGCAAGGCATACCGGTGCTCGATCTCCTGCCAGAATTCCTGGGGCAGGCGGCGCAGTCGCTGTGGGCCGACCCATCGGATCAGCACGCAAACGAAATCGCGCACCGCATCGCCACTCCTCCGATCGCGCGCTTCACGGGCGACCTGCTTCGGTGATGGGGCCCTTCGGGGCTCTCCCGGCTTACCCCGCGCATGTCGGTTCGCTGATGACACCGATGACGCCGGAGGCGATGATCGCAAGATCATTATATAAAAGGCTTTACGTCATATTTCGCCGGAGTCTGGCGAGATGCCAGGGGGCGTGCTGATCGGTCTGCTTTGCCAGACATCCGCTCGTCGTCCGACCGCGGCATCCGAAGCCGCCCCGTGTGGCGCGTGGGAGGCCTTCGAAAATGCGAACTCCAATTACTTTCCGTTACTGTGAAATTGAACATATCGAATCGTTCTTTATTCTCCCTGACTTAGGTCGGATGCCATCCGCGGTCCTCACGCGGAGATATTTCGACACAAGCCTCTATAAAAAATTGGCTTACAGAGAAATTCTCTCTAACTTTTTCGGTTTCAGACCCATCTCCCCCACATCGTTTCTTGACCTGCGCTCGCCTCGTTCGAAGCCTGAGCTCCTACCTGATCCATAGACGAGGTATGCGTTGACCGTCCTCTACCCAGAATGGACCAACAGGGTCGTCCCGATGATCGCCGCCGGCGCTCTGGTCGGGTTGATCGGCTGCGTCACCATCGTCGATCGCTACTTCTCGCCGTGGAATACCGATGTCGGTTATGCGCCCGACCAACCGGTGCCCTACAGCCACAAGTTGCACGCGGGAACGCTCGGCATCGATTGTCGCTACTGCCACCAGAAGGTTGAAAGCGGTCCTCACGCGACCATCCCCAGCAGCGAAACCTGCATCAGTTGTCACGACCGCGCGCGCATCAAGGGTAATTCCAAGCGGCTGGCTCCGGTTCGGGACAACTTTTACGACGGTAAACCCCTGGAGTGGGTGCGGGTGCACATGCTGCCGGAATACGCCTACTTCGACCATTCCGTGCATCTGAATGCCGGTGTCGGTTGCGCGAGTTGCCATGGGAGGATCGACCGCATGGAGGTGGTGCGTCAGGCCAAACCCCTGAGCATGGGTTGGTGTATTTCTTGTCACCGAGCGCCGGAGCGCCATCTCCGACCGCGAGACAAGGTCACGGACATGACCTACCTGCACGCGGATGCTTACGAGGATCCGGAATTTTCTGCTGATGTGGAAGCCTTGCGGAATGCGGGCAAGGATGTTGCTTCGATGCAAAGGGAAGCTCTCGCCACTGGCATGGAGTTGAAACAGCAGCGAGGCCTCAACACGACCGATCGCCAGCAACCCCAGTATCCGCCGACCCATTGCTCGGCTTGCCACCGATGAGCGAGTCCATGGATTTAATGAAGAACAAGAGCGCCGCAGGCACGAACGACGGGCGCGTGTACTGGCGTAGTTTCGAGCAACTCGCCGATACCGATGATTATCGCGAGCTGCTCCATCGCGAATTCCCCGACCAAGCGGACGGTGTTCCCCTGCCCGCCGACGCCCTCTCAAGACGGCGCTTTTTGGGCCTGGTCGCGGCCGCGGTGGCGATGGCCAGCACGACATCTTGCCGCAAACCCTTTCAGAAGATCTTGCCGTTCAGTAAGCGCCCGCAAGGGATGACTCCGGGTGTTCCGGACTGGTACGCGAGCGCCTTTGTCCTGGGCGGCATCGGCACTGGCATTCTCGTCCGCAGTAATGATGGTCGGCCGACGAAGGTCGAAGGCAATAACCTTCACTCCTCGAGTCTCGGCGGGACAGACCAGTACATGCAGGCCGAGATTCTGAACATCTTTGACCAGGGGCGTTCGCAAAGTCCCAGACATCAGGGCAAGTCTTCTTCCTGGGTGGAGTTCGAGGCTTTCTGGGCAGGCAAGCAAGAGATCTTGGCACGTGAGCGTGGCGTCGGCCTGGCCTTCTTGATGCCGGCCACCACCTCGCCGAGCCTGATCAAGATGGTAGCGACTGCGGCCGAGACCTTCCCGGAGGCGACGTTCCACACCTACGATCCGATCAATCGCGACAACGAAGTTGCGGGTAGCACGATCGCTCACGGAACTCCGCACGTGGCTCAGACTCATTACGATCGCGCGGAAGTTATTGTCAGTCTCGACGCAGACTTCACCTGCCAAGGTCCGAATACGGTTCGCCACGCGCGGGATTTTGCG
>CAZIVO010000035.1:28646-29413 GCA_964542765.1 uncultured candidatus Brocadiaceae bacterium
CCTGGGCATATTTCCTCCACCCCACCCCGGACAGACAACGGGGACGGCGGCAGACCATCGCTTCCGTGTCGCAGCGGGCCAGATCGCGGAAGTGGCCATGGCCTTGGCTGCGGAGTTGAATGTCGGTGGCGGTGTCGCGGCCGCTTGCTCAACTCACAAGGGCAAGTTCAACAGGGGTGGTAAGGATTGGGCGGCGATCATTGCCAAGGATCTGCAAGACCATCCCGGCCGCAGCCTCGTGGTCGCTGGCGAAGGACAACCTCCGCTGGTCCACGCTCTCGCCCACGCGATCAACGATGCGCTGGGCAATGTTGGCGAGGGCAAGCCCCTGACCTATGTGGCGACAACCGGAGCGGTTGCCGGCGGTCAACTCGACTCGATCAGAGATCTGGCCGCGAGGATGGAGGCCGGCAGCGTCAACACGCTCGTCAGTCTCGGCTCCCGATCTCGACTTTGCCGCCGGTCTCGCAAAGGTCGGGACGAAGATCCATCTTGGCTTGTGGGTCGACGAGACTGCACAGGCTTGCGACTGGCATTTGAATCAGGCTCATGATCTGGAGTCGTGGGGAGATATCCGCGCCCACGATGGCACTGTGACCATCGTGCAACCCTTGATCGCGCCGCTGTTCGAGGGCAGGTCGACCCTCGAAGCTCTCAGCCTCATCTGCGGGCAAGAGAACAAGGGGGGGCATGGTCTGGTCAAAAAGCTGTGGGAGGAGAAACTGGGCGCCCAGGGCTTCGCGACGGCATGGGAGACGGCGCTTCGC
>CAZIVO010000036.1:0-4402 GCA_964542765.1 uncultured candidatus Brocadiaceae bacterium
CCCTTGGGTGGCACCGCTTTCGATCCCAGCCATCTCGCCTTCGTCTTCTTGCGCGGAATCAGAGGCGCCGAGGAATTCGAGAACTTCGTCTCGCACGTCTTCGAGTTGCACGCCGAGATTCATCAGAACCTGAGCTGCGATCCCCTCGTTTTCCTTGATCAGACCGAGTAGCAGATGCTCGGTTCCAATGTAGTTGTGGCTGAGCTGACTGGCCTCCTCCATCGATAGTTCGAGAACCTTCTTGGCTCTTGGAGTGAAGGGGAGCTGTCCCATGGTGACCATCGAGGGACCGGTCTTGACTATTTTCTCGACCTCGTGACGGATCTTCTCGAGATCGATGCTCATGTTCTTGAGTACGTTGGCGGCAACACCGCTTCCTTCCTGCACCAGGCCGAGAAGGATGTGCTCGGTTCCTATGTACTCGTGGTTGAACTTTTGCGCTTCTTGCCGCGCGTAGGACATGACTTTCTTTGCGCGGTCGGTGAAACGATCAAACATGCTTCCTCCTAGCCCTTTAGAAACGCAGCAAGAGTTTTGAGACTCCGGATCTGCTCCTGATAACCATGATTTACAGCCTGTGACAGGATCGGAACACTCAGTTTATGGATTCGGTATTCCATGGCTCTTGTCGGCTCGTGGTGGTCCGTATCTTTGCTAGATTTCCTTTATCTTTGTTCGAAGGGGGTTTGGGGCGTCTGGCGGCCCTGATTTCTTGCCCGTTTTGGTAGCAAGCATCGTGCCAGTCCAGGCCGAAAAGGCCTTGGGATGGGATTTTGATCCACGGGCGGCAGGGAGTCATTCCGCAGTTCCGGTGGAGTGGATGATCGGCCCAGGGAGGTGCTGGTGGGGCTCAGTGCTGGCCGAGGGCTTGCCGGATCAGGGTGGCACGGCGGAGATCCCGCTCGCCGGGGGAGAGGGTCGCGTGGCACAAGCGCTGCAGATGAGCTGGCTGGGACAGGAGCAGGGCTCGGTTGATCTGATCGAGGGTCAGATGTTCGAGCAGGCCTTGCTGCAAGCCGAAACGGACGGCGGAGAGGCAGGTGAGAGCCTCCTCGCTGGTGAGGATGCGTGCTCGCTCGAGGGTTCCCAGGCTTCGGTGCACACGATCCTCGGTCTGAGCCATCTTGTCGCCGCTCGTCAGGGCTTCCCGGATTTCGCGCTCCCAGTCGATGATCCGCTCGACGGCGCTTCCCACGTCACCCAGGATCTGCTCCTCGGATCGTCCCAGTGTCACCTGGTTGCTGACCTGATAGAAGTCTCCGAGGGCGCGGCTACCCTCCCCGTAGAGCCCGCGTACGGCCATGTGGATCTTTTGGGCCGAGTTGACGGCCTTGTCGATATCCTCGGCCCAGACCAGTCCTGGCAGATGCAACATGACCGATACGCGCAAGCCTGTTCCGGTATTTGTAGGGCAGGCTGTGAGGAAACCGAACTCCTCGGAAAAGGCAACGGGGACCCGACCCATCAGGTCTTCATCGAGGGCTTCCGCCCGTCGGTAGGTCGCTCCGATACGGAATCCTGACGCGAAGACCTGGGCGCGGATATGGTCCTCTTCGTTGATCATCACCGAGACGCTCTCGTCGTCATTGAGGACCACGCAGCGGTCGCGACTTGCGCCGGCCAGTTCCCGGCTGATCAGGTGCCGTTCGATCAGCATGCGCCGCTCGGTCTCTTCTAGTTTGCCGACATCGACGGCCGAGAGCTTCTCGGTGAAGCCCTCCTGGCAGAGTTGGTCCCGCAGATACTCCGTGAGCTGACAGGCTTCTTCGTCCGTCATGCTGGTCGAAAAGCGAAAACCCTCGACATTGCGTGCGAAGCGTACCCGTGTGCAGACCGCGATGTCGGATTGCGGACCTTCGCCTTGCAGCCACTCACCGAGGTTCATCCCATCGGGGGATGGTTCCGTAGGGTCCGTCAAGGCTTCAACTCCCGCAACTCGTCTCGGAGTCTGGCTGCGTCCTCGTAGTTTTCGTCGCGGATGGCGTCTGCCAATCTGCGGTGGAGGTCGGTCAAATTGTCAGGTTCGGTATTCGCCGTGCGTCCGGGATAACGTCCCACATGAGTTTTGCCGTCATGCACCCTCTCGAGCAGGCTGATCAAGGAGTCACGGAGCGTCTCGTAACATCGAGGACAGCCCAAGCGTCCGCGCATCCGGAAATCCTCGGCAGTCAAGCCGCAGGCCGGGCAGGTTGGCGACTGCGTGCCGGGGGAAGGCTCGGATGGTGATTTAAGCCCGCTGACCAGATCTTCGAGAATCTCCGTCGAGAGTTTCTTCAGTGGTCCGAACTTGGCTGGAGGTGCAACGTCACCCGATTTTTCGGCGCAACCGGGACAGAGGTGCTTTTGTTCCGAGACAGCCCCGTCTTGAAGATCGAGGATGTGGATCGTGGCGATCGATTTTTGGCAAATGGTGCAGTATTGCATCTGCGGAATCTCTGGAATCTGATCAGTCTAGCGTTCTGTTACTCCAGGACCAAAGCCCGCCCGTAGATCAGTGGTTTGAGAGGCCCTTGTCGATGCCGTAGATCTTCGCAATTGCTCGACTTGGTCCAAGAAATCCCCGGCTCGGGCAGCGAAGTTAGGATACTGGTCATAGGAGGCGAAAGCCGGGCTGAACAGAAGCTGGTCGTCGGCTCGGGATGCTTCCCAGGCTGTGCTCACCGCATCATGGAGATGCTCGTGAATCGTCGTTGGCAAGCGCGACTGCAAGATGTGCCCCAAGGGCCCGGCAGACGCCCCGAAGAGGTGGGCACTATGGAGATGGTCGGCCAGGGCATCAGCGATGGCAGCCAGGTCTCCACCCTTGCTCTTGCCTCCGCCGATCCAGCGGATGGGGCCATCGAGGGATTGCATGGCTGACAGGGTCGAGCGCCATTCGGTGGAGACCCCGTTGTCAAAGATCTGAACACCCGCGATGGGTTCGAGGCGCTGAAGGCGATGGGGCAAACTTTCTTGTCGGGCGATGGCCATCGCCGCTCGCCGATGGTCGGCTCCCAGAAGTCTGGCCGCAGCGAATGCGGCGAGGGCATTCTCCTGCTGAAATGTGCCGATCAGTGGAAGATCTTCGATGGGCAGGATGGGGCCGGCATCGGACAGGCATGACCAGAGTGAGCCCGATCTCGTTCCGACGTGACCATCGGTAGGATCACTCAACCCGTAGGTGACTCGTCGTGGTGCAGCAGTCCTGAAGCTGGCGGCGACACCGTCATCACGGGCGTGGACGATCCATTCCGTTGCGGCCTCGGCAGCGCGGCCCTTGGCGGCCTGATAGGCCGGGAGGGTTCCATGCCGGTCCAGATGGTCCTGGGTGACCCGGGTGAAGACGGTGCCGACCACGGAATGCCGCGCCGGGTCGATCCGGTCGAGCTGGAACGAGGAAATTTCGATGACGGCCAGGGTGTCCTGGTTCCACCGGGCAGCATCGGCGAGAAGACTGCGGCCGAGGTTGCCGCCAAGCAGGCAGTCCATGTTGGATTCTTGTATGGCCGCAGCCAGGAGGGTTGCCGTTGTCGACTTGCCATTCGTGCCCGTGACGAAGACAACGCGCCCCGGAAAGGCCTCGAGGAACAGGTTGATCTCCTGTGTCATGGGGACCTTCAGCTGATGGGCTTTTTCGATGATCGGGTGTCCGTCGGGGATGGCGGGGTTCACCACCAGAAGATCGACATCTTCGAGCAGGTCGTCGGAGGGATCACCGAGACGCCAGTCGATCTCGCCATTCTCCGACTCGAGTGCGGCGATGGGCTCCGCGAGGCTTTCGGAGCTGGCCCGATCGGAGATTCGCAGCTGCCACCCTTGGTTGAGGAGCCAACGGCTGGCCTCACGGCCTCCACCGAATCGTCCGAGCCCGAGCACCAGTGCCAGGCCTCGTGTCATCGCTCAGTACGCACTTCCCGTGCCCGCAGTCGGAACGCATCTGCCTCCGGAGGATCGATCCCTTCGGCCACTCCGGATGACGGTTCACTGGTTGTCAGGGTGAGTTGATGTCCCGGGTCCGAAGACCAGCTGCGCATGGCGAGTTCGATCAGGAAATCGAAAGGAAAGATCCAGGGAGTCACGGGCTCATGGATCCCCAGCTGCATTCGCGCTTCCCGGCGATTCGAACGAAGTTCCGGAGGCGGAGCTGTGGCGACTTCCATGGTTCCGTAATACTGCCAGGGGAGCTTCACCTTTCCAGATCCCCGTAGCTGCCCATCGGTGAAGATGGGTGCATCGTCGGTGCTGCTGTCGATCTCTATTCCGGGAGAAGCGCAGGCGGTGCAGCCGAGCGCGACCAACACGCACAGAGCTACCTTAGCCTCACCCCGCCATTGCCTCATGCAGCCTCTCGTCCGTCGGAGATAAGATTGGCGGAGAGGGCGGGATTCGAACCCGCGGTGGGCCGCAAAGCCCACGCCACCTT
>CAZIVO010000036.1:4412-5734 GCA_964542765.1 uncultured candidatus Brocadiaceae bacterium
CCGGTATTACCAGCCTGCCGCCTTAGCAAGGTGGTGCATTCGGCCACTCTGCCACCTCTCCGCAGCGATGGGGGAGTAGACACCTCCACCTCGACGTGTGCAAGAGTGCAGGCGTCTTCGTCGATCCAGGAGAGGCGGAGGCCGTCTCATCCAGATCATCATGAAGGTCATGGCCGGGCGAGGAGATGGCGGTGGGAGAGGGATTCGAACCCCCGGTCGGCTATTCACCGACACTGGTTTTCAAAACCAGCGCATTCGGCCACTCTGCCATCCCACCACATTAAATGTGAAGCTTCACTCCGAGGTCACAGCCTCGAGTACCTTCTCGTGCACGAAGAGCGCGGCACCCGTTTGCACCGCAAGGGCGATGCCGTCCGAGGGGCGGCAGTCGACGAGTTTCTTCTCACCGTTGGCTTCGAGTTCCAGCAAGGCGAAGAAGGTGCTATTTTTCAGCTCATTGATGATCACGCGGGACAGTTGATGACCAAGAATTTCGAGCACACGCCCGATCAGGTCGTGTGTCATCGGTCGCTCCGCCCGGACATCTTGGAGCTTGCGGTTGATCTCCAGCGCTTCGCTGAAGCCGATTACGATGGGGAAAGAACGATCCCCATCCTTCTCACGGAGATGGATGTACTGATGGTCACCCTTCTCCTGGATGACGACGCGCGACAGTTGAACCTCTACCAGACCCTCCATGACCCTGCACTCAACAGTATCGAGCCCGGAGTATCCAGGCTACGTGGCTAATGGAGTTTCCTTTATACATGGATGCCAATCCCATGGAACGAGCCTCAGATCTTCTTGATTCTTCCCTCCTGGCCACGGTTACCAGGAGCGGGCAGCCTGAATCCTGGCACCGTGGTATGTTCGCCGTGGTCGAGGGTGATCGTGTGATTCGGAGCGAGGGGGACATCCAGGGACACATCTATGCCCGATCATCGGTCAAGCCTTTCCAGGCCCTGCCGCTGCTCGAGCGAGGTATAGCTGACCGTGAGAGCTTCAGCGATGCTGAACTGGCCGTGATCAGTGCCAGCCACAATGGCACTCGTGAGCATCAGGCGGTGGTGCAGGCCCTTCTTGAGCGCGGAGGGTTTCAGGAAAGTGATCTGCTCTGCGGCCCGCATTCGCCCTTTGATATCGAGTCCAGGCGGGAGATCGTTCGGGCTGGCAAGAAACCTTCCCGCATTCACAACAATTGCTCAGGCAAGCATGCTGGTTTTCTTTGGCTGGCGCGAGAATTGGGCGTGCCCCTGCCGGACTACCTCGACCCCGAGAGCGCATCTCAGATCGTGGTTCGGGAGAGCGTTTGCGAGATGGCA
>CAZIVO010000036.1:5744-29082 GCA_964542765.1 uncultured candidatus Brocadiaceae bacterium
GGCATTGGATGCGGTCGATGCGGGAGTTGACGGATGCGGTGCACCGACCTTGCGCCTGCCGCTGGTTGGGTTGGCGAGGGCTTTTTCCCGGATGACGAACCCCGATGACCTCTCTCCCGTTCGGTCACAGGCGTGTCGTCGAATGTTGAACGCCGTCAGTCACCATCCGGTCTTGCTCGCTGGGCGCGGCAGATTTTGTACTGCCCTGATCGAGTCAGCACCGGGGAGGGTCTATCCAAAGAATGGAGCGGAGGGGGTGTACGCGGTCGGGCTTGCGGGAATGGGTATCGGCATCGCAATCAAGATACTCGATGGCGAGGCCCGTGCTTACCCACCGGTTGTCGTCGAGATCCTGCGCGGGCTCGGTTTGTGGGAGGAAATACCTGCGTCTCTCGAAGACTTTGCGAGGGTCCCCATCCACAACACCCGAAAGGATCTGGTCGGCCACATCGAGAGTGCATTCCGATGGTGAAGCGAGTCGTCAAGATCCCCGGTCTGCCTCGCCGCCGTCGCGATGGCCACAAGGGTGATTACGGGACGGTGTTGCTGGTTGCCGGGAGTCACGGGATGCTCGGTGCGGCGATTCTCGCAGCGCGCGGTGCCTTGCGTGGAGGCGCGGGACTGGTGCGCGCTTGCTTGCCGTTGAGTTTGGTGACACCGTTCACGGTCGCGGTGCCGTCGGCGACGAGTTTGCCGAGGACAGGTTCGCCCGGTCGCTGGTTGCGCGGTGTCGATGCCGTGGTCGTGGGGCCGGGTCTGTCCACGGCGACGAGCAGTCGCAATCTCGTGCGTGCGGTATTGCGTTCGAGTGGTGCACCGATGGTCCTGGACGCTGATGGGCTCAATGTGCTGGGACCCTTGAAGGGCAAGCTCTCGGCCAAGGCGCCGGTGATCCTGACTCCGCACCCGGGCGAAGCTGCCAGGCTTCTCCGTCTGGAAAAGGTGGAACTGCAGGCTGATCGTGAGGCCGCTGCTCTGGAACTGGCGACCCGCTCGGGTCGGATCGCGGTGCTCAAGGGCGCGCGCACCATCGTTACCGATGGTACCCGCATGTTTGTCAATCGGACCGGAAACCCCGGGCTGGGCACGGGCGGTTCGGGCGATGTGCTCGCGGGCTTGCTCGGCTCCTTGCTGGCTCAGGGGATGGACCCCTTCGATGCCGCTTGCTTGGGCGTGAATGTTCACGGTGCTGCGGGGGATCTCGTCGCCGCGCGCCTGTCGGAGCCGGGCCTGATCGCCGAAGACCTTCCACTGGCCATCGCGGAGGTTCTGGGCCGATGAGGGTGGGTCTGCTCGCCTTGCTTTTGACGGGTGTATCCTCGGCCCAGGATCTCGAACGGTATCTTCCGCAACTCTGGTCCGAAGAGGCTGTCCTCATCGAGGATGGCCGGCGCCGATATTGCGCCGCGCAAGGGGTTGCATTACCCGAAGATGTGTTGAACCGCCTCCTTCATCACAAGTCACCGCTCACGGCTCGTGCGGCGGCCTCGATTCTGATGACTCATGGGCGGTCACGCGCCCGGCTGCGCACCCTCCTCGATCACGAGGATGGCGAACTTCGTCGCATCGTTCTTCCACTTGCAACATCGGCGGAACTCGTCCGGATGCTCGGTGATGAGGGCTGTCCCCTGCGCATGGCGGTACTCCATGAACTGGAAGATCGGGGCGAACTGGTGAGCCAGCAACTCCTCGATTGCCTCGATGGTGCTGATCCTGTGCTGGGTGATGCGGCTGCCGGGCTCTTGCTGAACGAACGCTACGAGTTCCCCGATCGATTGCTCGCCGACAGGGGGCTCGGGGTGATGGGGAAAAAGCGTTTGATCGGTGGGTTGGGCCGCCGCCCTCGTTCAAAAGCCGTCCCCTGGTTGCTGGATCTTCTGACCGAGGACAAGGTCGAGGGCGAACTTCGCATGCTCGCACTGGCGGCCTTGCCGGCCGATCGTATGAGCGCGAAGTTTGCGCGTCAGATCCTTGCTGCGGCCACCGATCCACAGATGTCGAGCGCGGCACGAAGGGCTGCGCTGAGCCTCCCTCCGGCACTCGCCGACAGCCTCGTTGGCGCCGTGCACGGGCATATCCTGGCCGGTCATGCTGCGGACGCATTGCTGCCCTGCCTGGAGAATGTTTCAGCCCTGGGGGAGCGACAGCTCGTATCTCTCGTCGCCGCCCTGCCGACGTCGAGCAAGGAGTATGTCTGTCAGTGGCTATCCGGTCGCGAGGGCGCGAGCCTGCAAGCCTATATAGAGACGGCCCTCGATGGACAGGCACCGCTGGAACCGCATCTCTTGCGTCGTGCGGGACCGCTGCTCGTTTCCTCGGCCCGGATTGATCGTGTCGTTGCGATCCTCGGGCATGAGGAACAGGGCATGCGCCAGCTTGCCTACCACGCCCTGACGAGTGTGGGAGCGTGGCATGAGCAGATGCTGGATTTTGCCTTGGCCGAACTCGGTGAGCATGCGCAGCAGCGTCACGGAACGACCATGCAAAGGGTGAGGATGCTGCTGCAAAAAACTGCCGGTGCCTTGCCCGAGGCTGTTTGGCTGCACTTGCTCGGCGATGAGGTTCTGGCGGCCGAGCCGCAGGTTGCTCGCTGGACCTTGCGGATCTTGGCCAAGGAGAACTTCGCTGGGCCGATCGAGTCGCGACTGATCGCCCTCGCTGCTGCCGCTCCCGGCCTTGTTGCCGAGGCAGCGGTGAGAGCGATCATGGTGGGTGGAACGGAGTCCGCGGTGCAAGGGGTCTGGAACGCTCGCAAGGATGCGAGCTTTCGCATCCTTGCCCTGTCGTGGTTGTTCGAAAAACCTGATTCCTGGCTGTTGCGATGGCTGCGCGAGCAACTCGCCTTGCTGGATCGGGTCGAGGTTCCAGATGCCTCGCTCTGCCAGTTGCGGTCTCATATTCTTCACGCTCTTGCCAGATTGCAGGAACCGGGAGCCTTCGATCGATTGATGCGTGAACTACCCATGGATCTGGCATCGCTACGACGGTTTTCGAAGGTCCTGGTAGAGGGATTGCGCGATGAACATCTCGTGTTGCTGCGCAAATGTTTCGAGCGTGCTGAATCGGAGATCTTGCGCAGCGAACTGCTGCAGTGGGTGGGTCAGCGACCTGATCTGTCGAGCCGTGACTGGTTGATGACTCTGCATGCGAAGGACCCTTCCGAGGAAGTGCGGTTGGAAGCGAAGCGGGCGCTGCTCTCGACCGGCCATGGCGATGATTTTCGCATGCGTTTGCTGGCGGATTTGAAGCGACCGTTGAGAGGGAATTCTCTGGAACTTGCCTACGAACTGGTTGGCAACATGCCGAGACCTACATCGGACTCGGACCTTGCGCTGCTCGCCAGGATGCTGCTCCTGTCACCGCTCGCAGCACCTCTGCGGGAGATCGAGGCGAGCCTCGCTGATGATCCCAGAGGTCCTGTCCACCCGTTGCATCTGGCCATTGTCGATCACCTTCGGCGAGACCCTTCGATCCGCGTGGCACCGTTCGCCGATGTCGTTGACGAGTTGCGCCGACACCCTTCTCGCCACGCGCTGAGCGGCCACCGCCTTGGCTATTTCATGCTGGAGATTGCCAAGTGGCCGCATCTTCGTCGAGAACTGGCCCCCGCCATTGCGGAGGTGGTGCTGGCGACCCTGGACCCGGATTCGAGTTTCAAGGGCGCGGCGCGGTTCTTGCTGGCCGAGCGAGCGGAGCGGGCTGCCGATTGGCGTTTGGCGGCTGAACACCATGCGGCCGCTGCCAGACTCCTGCTCCGCAGACCCCTGTTCCCCTTGTTTCAGCGAGTTCTTTTGGGCGATGAGAGTCCGGTGGATGGTATCTTGCCCGTGGCCGCTCTGGCTGCGCGCGCGGACATTTGCCTGGCCCGGTTCGAGATTGCCAGAGGGGATGCGCGCGCTGCTCGGCAGGCCTTGCGTCGTGCTCAGGCGCTGGGTTTTGGTGATGACAGAACAATCGATGAAATCAAGGAACTCGACAGGCGGCTGAAGAAATGAAGTGGGGCTATCTGATCGTTCTGACGGTGTTGCTTTCGAGCTGTGGTGCGGCACAGGAAGAGAAGGCCGAGCGCGCCGAGGTGGCGGAACCTCAGGCGAAGCAGGATCTCGATGAGGCCAAGAAGGCGCTGCTCGCGACCCTGGAGAAGGAGGGCGTCGATGCTGATCTGAAGGCCCAAACGATTTCCGTTGCAGCGGTCGTCAACGAGCCATCGGATGCTCTCGAATACCTTTTGATTCACTCGCGAGGTAAGGGACACGAGGCCTTGTTCGTGACCGAAGTGAAGCCGAGTTTGCTCAATTCGGCTTTCATCCTTCTCGGGTTCAAGAAGGGTAAGAATGCGAGCTACAAGGACAAGGTTCCCCCGCCCACCCGCGAAGAGGTCGAGAAGGGAGCTAGCTGGGTGGATGTCTTTCCTCCCGAGGGGGAGGCGTCGTGGATGACCGTGTCCTGGACGGACGAGGAGAAGAAGGTGCATGATGTCGTCGTCGATGACCTCCTCGTCGATCTCCATGAGCAGATGCCTGTTCGTGATAATGCCTGGATCTATCTGGGTGGGAACATGGCGCCGCTCTATCGCAATGAGCCACCAGTATTCGTGGCGGACTTCGAAGGGAATCTGGTGAGCATTTGTTATATGTCGCCGCCGAATCACCTCTTGACCTTGCGTCATGAGCGTGCGCGCGATGATCAAAACTGGTGGAAGAGCGAGTTGTGCCCGCCGCCGGAGACGAAGGTGCGCTTCACTTTCCATCGGCGAATGCCGGCAGTTGCCAAGGAGCGGGCAGCGAGGATCGAGAAGAGCAAGAAGGCTGCGGGGGATGGTGCGGTTGAGAAGGGGACCGAGAAGGCCGACAAGCGCTGAGCCGCGCGGTGACCATGACCGGCTTCTCGTGTGGTCACGGTTCCCTAGCCTGTTCGGGATGAACTGCGAAGGACGAATTGAGTCGTGCCGGCCCGCATCATTCTGATCGCCGCGATGGTGGCGCTGCACCTCCTGGGGAGCAGGTCTCAGCAATTCCATCTCAGCTTCGCTCTGCATCTGGTTGCGAGCGGAGCCTTCATGCTGGCGCTTCTTGCCGTGGTGAAGCGGCAGCGCTTGCCGGGTTTCGGTGAGGCCTTCGGCATTGCCTTGCTGCTTCGCCTGATCGCGCTGCCGCTGGCTCCTGTCCTGAGTGATGACTTCCACCGTTACATGTTCGAGGGCCGGTTGGTTCTCGAGGGAGTGAATCCTTACCTCACTCCACCCTCGGCCGACTCGGTGTTCCACCTGCGCGGCCCGACCTGGCACCTCATCAACAACCCGGACATCCCCGCGGCCTATCCGCCGGCGATGCAGGGGGCTCTGGCACTCGGTGTGCTGATCGCCGATGGGGCGCTCGGCATGAAGCTGGTGTTCGGGTTTTTTGATCTTTTGATCTTCGTCGCGCTCTGGCTCGGCCTTCCGAGGCTCGGCGTTGCTCGCGAGATGGCGGTCGCTTACGGCTGGTGCCCCTTGGTGATCCTGGAGTTCGCCGGTGAAGGGCATGGCGATAGTCTGGCGGTGTTGCTTCTCGTGCTTGCCGTCCTCGTGCGGGGACGTGGCCAAGGGTTGCTTTCCGGCGCGGCTCTCGCAGGCGCGACGGCCGCCAAGCTGATGCCGGTAGTGTTGCTTCCTTTCCTGCTGCGCCGCTCCGGCTCGTGGCGGCTCGACAGAGCGAAGGTGGCGACGGTACTGCCCTCTTTTCTCATCGTGCTGACCCTCTTCTATCTGCCTTTCCTCGCACCTCCCGGCGAGATGTTTCGAGGCACTCTGGAATACGCCGGTCGCTGGCGCAGCAATGATTCCCTGTTCGTGTTGATCCACTGGATGACCGAGTCCTGGTTTGTCAGGGATACCGGAGGGCCGTGGTTACAAGAGGCGCAGCGCCTGTCCAAGTTGCCGCTGGCCTTGCTCGGCATCGGGGTGTTGACCTGCGCCTGGCTCCGGCGCCTGCCCGTCGAGCGAGCGGCCTGGTGGTTCTTTTTGTTCTTCGTCGCGGCAGCGCCCACCATGCATCCCTGGTATCTGGCTTTTCTCGTTCCTTGGCTGTGCCTGTGGCCGAATCCTGGCCTGCTGGCTTTCACCGGCACGGTGTACCTGGCCTACCATGTGTTGCCAGGCTGGATCGAAAGCCGCGTCTGGGAGGAGAAGGCATGGGTGAAGGTGGTCGAGTACCTGCCCTTTTACCTCGGCATCATCTGGCTTTCGCGGCAGCGCGGTGAGCGTTGAATACCGTCCCGGCGTGACAGTTTACTTGTCGGTGATGATGTATTCAGCCTGGTGCTGACGCCACCAGGCATGCCAGCGGCCAACAGCGCTCCTGCGTGAGTTCTTGTCAGCATCCGGCTGGAACTTGTGGTTTTTTCCGGTGATGGCGCGCAGGAGTTTGACCGTATCGGTGCGGACAGCCGCAGCTTCACTTTCCAGCAGCGCCAGCAGAATGGGCACCCCGGAAGATGTTCGGTATTCATTCAGGGCTTGCGTACAGCGGGCATAGAGCGCGGGCTCGCTCTTCTTGATCGCGACCAGATGCTTGCCGATGTTGGCTCCCTCGAGAAGGTCGAGGACCTTCAGGATTTCGAGCCGTCCCAACTCCTTGGCCGGCAGGGCATCGTCCAGGAACAGGCGAGTGTCCTTGCGGGTGGTCAGCTTGCGCATGGCTTTCTGGATGACTGACTTGCACCACTTGTCTCGCTCCTTGCTCAGGCGCTGGCTCAATGCGGTGATCGTCTTGGTATTGCCGATATCGCCGAGTGCTTGTGCAGCATATCCACGCACATCGCGGTGACCGTGGTTCAGATATCGCTCGAGTGTCGATGCGCTGTTTGCCGAACTCACCCGGGCCAGAGCCTTCATGATGAGGATCGCGATGGCGTTGTCCTTGTCGGTCAGGAGTTCGAGTAGCGCCATCTCGTTGCGCGGTTCAACGACATCGATGAGGATTGCGGCCAGCTTGCGGCGCAAGGCCACGTCTTCCTTGCCCTCGCGCAAGATTCGAAGCAGGACGGGGGCCAGGGAGGGGCCGAAGTGGTCGACGAGTTGGGCGCGTACGAGAGCCTGCTTGTTGGCGTCTGAGTTCAGCGTCCGGAATGCATCCAGGAAGGGTTTTGTTTCCTTGGCAATGTCTCCGGTGAAAGAGAAGAAGCGATTCTTGGGTGCGCGGTCATAGCGGTAATAGGTTGTCAGCATCAAGACGCCCATGGCTGTCTGGTAGACGCGGCCGCCATGTCGGCCATGCTGGCGATCGGGGTTCCAGGACCCGAAGTAGGGGGAACTGCGATCGACGATCTGCAGGTTGAGCAATGCGGGCATGAAAGCGGCGTTCCATTTTTTCCAGAAGTCGCCGCCCATCTGGAACATGCCGAGAGTCGCGTAGTACCAGTGATAGAAATCGGGCGCTCGAGGATTGACGAGTGCCGATTTCAGTCGGTGGGCATGCAAGACGATCTTGGGGTCATTCTTGCGCGCTCCCAGGAATTGACGGGCGACCATCGCGACCGATCCGAGCCGATTGCTTGCAGATCCCCAATCACCCGGATTCTGGTAGCCGACCTGGTAGTAGCCTGACTGGGTGACGTGATCGAGGAAGCGCAGTGCTCCCCGAAATCCCGCCACATGAAGATCGGCCTTGAAGGCGGAGTTCAGTGCGAGAATCGCCCAGCCGGAGACGGAGGTGTCACCGAACTGGTTGGCTTCGTAGCGCCAGCCTCCCGAAGGTTGGTGCTGGGCGAACACCAGATAGTCCGTCGCCAGTTGAGCGCAGACTCCGGTATGCGGGTCAGCGGTGAAGGAATACAGCTCACTCAGCGCCTGAACGGCGATGGAGTGGTTGTACATGTAGTGGCTCGCAGTCGTTTCGAAGCGTCCATAATCGAGGATCTGCGCGCACAGGAAGGCGGCACCCTTGCTCACGACTTCGGGATAGTCACCTTGGTCGGTGGTGTGTCCGGCACTGGTGAAGGCCAGCAGAGCTAGACCCGTCATGGCGATCTCCCACTCGCCGCTGCCAGGCCTGGCGTGACGGTCGAACTTGGGAGAGAGGGAGACGAAAGACCGAGCCCGCCACGCCCCGTCCTCGTCCTGGATCTTGGCCAGGAATGCGAGCCCGTTTTCGATGGCGGTTTCGGTTTTGCTGCTACCGCCATGCTGTTTGGCGATCCGCAAGCGTTCACGCTTGCTGAGCACCTTGCGCGGCGAACGCAGGCTGGGCCCATCGCCAACACGTCCGGGAAGCTTGAAGGGTGGTTTGGGATTCTTGGCGGTGATGGCCTGGTGGAACTTCCATATAGCTTCGTCTTCCCAGTGTCGCATCAGCGCGAACACGCTTTCCCTGCGTTGCTTTTCGGATGCAGTGGGGTCGAAGCCGCAGTCGTCTTGCACGTATCGCGAAACCAGGGCGAACACTGCTTCGCGAAGTTGTTCTTGCGAGGTGTGGCGCAGGCTTTCGATTGCCGCTGCGATCGCTGCGATTTGCAATGGGCGCCAAGAATTGTGAACCTCGGCATCGGCTATGAATGCCAGCAAGGCCGGGTGTGCCCGGTGAAGACTGTGTTCCCTGGATCGTGTCGCCGGCAGGGCCAGCTGTGCGACGTAGGTCAGTATCCCCGGGAGTGCATTCTTTGCGCTTTCGAGGGCGGCTTGCTGGCGGGCTCGCGTTTTCTTGGTTCTGGGTTCTTCGCGCTGGGTTTTGGCGAATTCCTGAGCGATCGCTGTGAATTTCTCGTGCTCTTTTGCGGATAGGTCACCGTGCAGGGTTCGCCATGACAGGTCCGATCCGCCGCACACCATGGTCCACATCGAGTGGTTGGCTACGGCGCCGACACCAAGGTGAATTCCCCGGCTGACGAGATTGCGGTGATGGCCCGGGGAATGGTACCAGCCCTCGAAGGCACCGCTGCCATTGACATGTCCGCCGAGACAATTTTCGCCGACACCACCGTTGTAGCTTTCGAGGCGCACACGGTCGGAGGGTCCGCGGTTGCGAGCGAGCGGTGAGATATGCCCGAAATAGCCGAGGTCGATCATTTCCTGGCTGTGCTTGCGTGAGCCGACGTTGCAGCGTTCTTCGAGTTCGAAAGGTCGCAAGCCTAGAATGCGGCGATACTGGTTGAGGCGGACCACGAAGTCCATCTCGACCTCATCGAGGCTTGTTGCCACGCGGTGGTTGTAAGTTTCGACCGCATCGAACAGGGCTTCCTCTATCTGCAGGATCTCCCAAGGTGTCAGCGCCGCACGCTGACGGAGGAGTTCGTTGCCGCGGGTTGTGGTGTCGAACAGCCGATCCGCTCGATGGTGGAGCAGGAACCAGAGCACGTCCTCGAGACCGGATTGCTCCCTGCCCGGCAGGACATGCCGCGTCGTTGCTTGTGCGCCGGTGGCAGGGGTGATGCTGGCAGGTTCCAGCCCGGGTTTGTGGTAGCTCGATAGATAGCGATGCGTGGCCGCCAGAGCTTCTTCACGCGTCCGCAGACGATGCAAGATTTCATCAGCGCGCTGCCGTGCGACGTTGCGCCAGACCTGCCTGTCGCGATCGAGTAACTTCGTGAACTCGCGATACATTTCGCTCAGCTGCTTCCGGAAGGTGTCGACCTGGGGCTGCTGCGGTTTGTCGTAGCGGGCGATCAGCGTGAGTGCTTGGGCCTGGACCTTGCGCATCTCCTCGCGCTTGTCCAGAAGAGCCTGGCGCAGGGAGGGAAGGCGTGCGTAGCTGCTCAGCCACTTGCGAATCTCTGCATAGTCTTGTTCCAGAGTATGTCGCACCTGCGCGGCGGCATCGCGCAAGAAGGCCGATGTTCCTGTCTTGAGCTTCTGCCCGAAGCTCACCGCATTGCTCGTGGTGGTCTGGATTGCGATCGGCATGCGGATGGATCTCAGTTTCAGGGCGTCGAGCTTCTCCAGAGATTCGTCGAGGGCTCGTCGCCGATCGCGTTCGGCAAGGGTCAGCCACTCAAGTCGGTAGCGGTGATAACCGCCTCGGGGCATGGCCTCGCCGCGCGCGGCAGACAGGAGCCGGTCGGTGACATCCTTGAGTTCGGGATTGGCGTCGCGGGCGCGGCCGAGTGCGTCCTCACCGAGTTCTTGTCGCCCGTGGAAGAAACAGAACCGCGCGAGGGCGAGCTCCTCTTCGGCATTGTTGGATTCCTTCGTCAGTGCCAGTGCGATCTCTGACGGTGTTTGACCGGACCACTGATCGCGCGTCCCAAGCTTGTTCAGGAGTTGCTTTTCGAGGACGAGTTCGGAAAGGCGTGCTGCGGCACGGGCTTGCAGGGAAGCGTCCTTGCTGCCATCGAAGATGGCGCGATAGCGTCCGAGCAGATCGTCGAGCTGCAGTGTTTTTCGCATCTCGGCATGCTGGGCCTCGAGCAGGGTGAACTGCGTTTGCAGGTCTTCTTGTGCGCGCAGGCCACAGGCCCAGACGAGCAGGATGGAGGCCATGCATGAGTGAGAAGTGGTCAAGGCGCGTCGAGTATAGCAATCTCTCTGCTGGCTGCTCGCCCGCGGAGTACCTTACTTGCGGTCGTAGAAGCGAAATTCCGGGGCGGTTCCCTGGGTGATATCGCCGGATGAGAGGGTGGCACGGAGCATCCCGATCGGGATGCTGTTCTGGTGCAGTACGGCGTCGTGAAATTCTCGCTCGGTCATTACTCCTGACTTCACCAGTTCATCGTTCAGCGCTATCAGCGCAAGGCCACCGAGCATGTAGGCGGCCTGATAGAGGGGGCCGTAGCCTCCTTGCACCGAGCGCCGCACCTCGGCTGTGGCGTTGTTGCGCTCATGCCCGACTCGTTCGATCAAAAATTCGATGGCTTCGGACGCGGTCATCTGGCCGAGGTGAAAGCTGAGAGAGAAGATGATCCGGGCACATCGGTGCATGCGCCAGAACAGCATCCCCACCCGATCTTCTGCTGATTTCGGGAAGCCGAGATCCCAGAGCCGAAGCTCCCAGTAAAGCGCCCAGCCTTCGAGCCAGAATGGCGTGCTGAACACGCGCCGGTGGGTGCGGTGGCGGGTGGTCATGAACTGCTGGAGGTGATGTCCGGGGATCAGCTCGTGGTGGACCGTGGCGCGTGCGAAGTGGCGGTTGTTGCCGCGCAGGCTCATGAGCTTGTCGCGATGTTCCATCCCATCGGTCGGAAACGAGATGCTGATGATCTCGCCGCCGGTGAAGTAAGGATTCACCTTCTGCCGTGCGGGCGACATCATTTCGATGCGCCAGAGTTCCTTGGCGAGATCCGGAATCGTGATCAGATCGCGTTCTTCGAGGAACTCGATGGCTTCCTGCGCGAGTTCCACGATCAATTCGGGTTGCTCGCCGGGGCTGACGTGCTTGGTCTTGACGTGAGCGAGGGCTTCTTGCCAGTCCCCCCCGAAGCCGAGTTGACGTGAGGCTCGCAGCATTTCGCCCTCGCACCAGGCGAGTTCCTTTTTGGCGATCGCGATCAATTCTTCGGGCGTGTAGGAGACCATTTCGAACTTCAACTCGTCGAGCAGCGCGTCACGACCGATTGGATCGCCAATGATCGGTGCATCCTCGTGTTCTTCTCCGGCCAGCGAGCGTGTGAGTGCTTCGGCATGGCTGCGCAGTTCGCTATCGGTTTTCTCGTAGGGTTTGCGGACCCACCAGCTGAATTGCGGATCGTACCCATCGTGGAAGCGATACCAGTTCCGCAGAGAGGATCGCAGCTTCCTGATTCGATCCGCGGCCCGGCTGCGCAGGGTGCGTTTGGTCTCGGGCAGGTCGATGGTGCTGCGTAGCTTTTCGATCCCGCTGCCGACCTTGTCGAGCAGTTCGGCCGTGTTGCGAGGATCGAGGCCTTCGCGTCGCAGTTGCGCTTCGCACAGCTTCACGAGTTCGGCATGGAAAGGCACGAGAGCGTCGATTTCTTCATCCCGCCGAGACTCGTGGGTGAGCCGGCGTTGCTCGCGCCGGAGATGGTTGTCGAAGAGCAGCCAGTCGATACGTCCGTCACGGTTGAGAGTGATGAAGTCGATTTCGGCGATCCTGGTCTGCCAGGAATGGTAGAAGGTCTGCATGCGTGCCTGGCGAGCAGGGGACATGGGGACCGGGTAGCGCCGTGCCAGCGCCGCGCGGTCGGTGGTGTAGCGTTCGATGTCGGCCACGAGTCCGCTCGCTCCTTGGCTGGGCGACTCTTGGCTGGCGAGCCCAGTGGCGAAGATCAGGGAAAAGGCCGGGAGGAGATGCCGCATACGCTCATCCTAGCCGTGCGTGGCCGGGTGGCGCGAGTCCGGTGTCAGCCCCGCCTACCGGCTCTCGATCAACCAGAGCAGATAGAGCCCGATGGCCCGGCGCTCTTCGTAGGGGATGTGGGCGTAGTCGGGCATTTCGGTGTCTTCGTTCCGGTCGGCCGGGTTTTCCAGGAATTCGGCGAGTTCGTCCGGGTCCTCGTCGAGTTCGTCGAGGTAAGGAGCGTCGGGATGATCTTTCGAGCCGCCGATGGTGATGCCGTCCTGTTCGATGGCGTGGCAGTCCAGGCAACGGAGCCGCCGGACCAGCAGGTATCCCGATCTCTCGGCGCTGGTGAGGCCGAGCGGATACTGCAGGGTTGGTTCGTTCTCGGGCTTGTCGAGCCAGCCGGAGATCGTGAGTCCGCTGATGGTCAAGAGTGCGAGGATGCCGAGGCTGATGGTGATGGGGCGCCGACGCCAGTCGCGGTGCGGGCTGCGATCGAGGAAGGGCAGGAGCACCAGGACCACCAGGAAGAAGTTCGGTAACCAGAAGGCGCCCACTGGCTCGAGAGGTCCCTTGAACAGCTTGAGCAGTTCGAACAGACCGTAGAAATACCAGTCGGGTCTGGGGTCGTAGCCCGTGTCCGAGGGCTCGGCCACGAATTCGAGGGGAGCGTTGTACTGCGCGGCCAGCGCGACAAGGATGCCGGCGACCACGATTCCGACCAGGGCTTCCTTGAAGACGTGGCCGGGGAAGTAGGGTGGTCCGGGTTCGCCCTGATCGCCCACCGGTCGCTTCGGTGCTGCGACTCCGTGTCGCTGGATCAGAAACAGGTGCAGGCCGACGAGTCCCAACAGAGCGATCGGCAGGATCACCACATGGATGATGTAGAACCGGGTGAGTGTCGGCGGTCCGACCGAGTCTCCACCGTTGAGGCTCTCCTGTAGCATGGGGCCGACCCATGGTGCCTTGCCGGCGATCTCGGTGCCGACCTTGGTCGCGAAGTATGCTTTCTGGTCCCACGGAAGCAGATAGCCCGTGAAGCCGAAGGCGAGAACCAGCACGAAGAGTCCGACCCCTGTCATCCAGGTGAGTTCACGCGGCGCCTTGTAGGCGCCGGTGAAGAAGACGCGCAGCATGTGGAGCACGACCAGAATGACGAAGGCCGAGGCACCGAAGTGGTGCAGGGAACGGGCGAATCGGCCCAGCGGGATGTCCTGTTCGAGCGCGCGGATCGAATCGTAGGCCAGGTCGGCCGAAGGCACGTAGTGAAGGGACAGTGCGATCCCCGTCAGGAACTGCAGCAGCAATACGGTCAGCGCTGCGAAGCCGAACGTTCGCAGGATGCCGATGCCCTTGGGCGGTCGCTTTTCCGACATGGAGTTGCGCCAGAAGGAGGTCAGTCCGAGGCGGTTCTCCAGAAACTGTGTGAGTCGTCGCACCTTCAGATCTCGAGGAGGTGGATCATGCCTTGGGGATCATCGGGGATGTCCATCTGCAACCGGCGTAGCGGTCGAGGCGGTGGACCGTCGAGCACTTCCCCGGTGCGCGAGAAGGCGCCGCCGTGGCAGGGGCAGGTAAGCGGGGCGGTGGCGTCGCCGCTGAGCTTCACTTCCTTGAGCTGGACCGGGCAAGTCAGGTGTGTGCACTCTCCTGACATCGCGATCATCTCCCCGCTTTGTGGATCCTTGGTCACGAAGATCACGCGGGAGATGCTCTCAACCGCCGGGCCGCGCCGCATCTGGAAGCTGACCGACCGTTGCAGGATGCCATCGTCGGGCACCTGATCGGCCCGGCAAAGGGGGATGCGTTGCGGCTTCTCGGTGTGAGCGGGCGCCAGTCCGGCTCGCAACGCGACGAACAGTCCGCCCAGCAGGGGAACCGAGGCCAGCAGGCCGGTTGCGATCGAGAAGAAGCTTCGGCGGGAAGGCTCGGATGACATGTGGTGTTAGCCTATGGCTCGATCGGGCAGATGTCCCCATCAGGTTCACAGAACCTGGCCGCCGCGCGTGCGTGATTCACTGCACGACGATGGTCAGCGCATCCGAGCCGGCGAGCGTGCCCGCACAGCCTTGGCTCTTGGCCCAGATGTATTGAGCGTGGCACCACAAGCCGCGCGTGCCGGCTGGGAGGGGAAGAGGGGTTTTGGCTCGCCCGTTGGCGTTGGCGGCGGCGGGCAGCGTGACCGGGGCTGGATTGAGGCCGATGTGCAGCGTCAGGTCCAAGAAGCGTGTGCCGATTCGATCCGGAGCGGCCGCCAGGGCCAGTACGCCGACGGCTCGGTTCTGCGCGGTCGCCGTCGTCGAGCACTGGAATTGGGACTGGCCGGCGGTCGGTGGCCCGTTGACGTACATCCGGATCGCGCCACGACAGGCGGGACTCCAGCGGCCATAGCGTTCGACGCCCGATGGCAGGTAGCGAAAGGAGAGCACGGTGTTGGTGTCGCCCATGCCGGGTTTGAGACCGCCACCGGCGATGAGAACCCTGCCACCCTGGGTGACGGGATAGATGCCGTGCAGCGGCACCAGCATGTCGGCCAGTCGTCGCCATTTTTTCTTCTGCGGATCGTATTCTTCGACTTCGGGATAGATCCGACCGCCTTCGCCGCCGAAGACGATGAGCTTGCCTTCCAGCGCGGCCGCATTGGTGCCGCCGCGTGCGGTCGGCATGTTCGGTCCCTTCGCCCACTTCTGGGTCGTCGGATTGTAGATTTCGAGGTCATTGAAGAGCTTGCCGTTGGCGCGGCCGCCCGCGACATAAAGCTTGCCGCCCAGGGCGGTGGCAGCGAGGTGTTCTCGCTTCCGCGACATCGGTGTCAGCGTCCGCCATGTCTGAGTCTTGGGGTCGAACTCGGTGAGTTCGCCGACAGCGCCGCTGCCTGGCACGACACCTCCGATCGCGTAGATCTTCCCCTTGATCGTCGCCGCGACCAGAGCACCTCGCGCTCGCGGTAGGGGCGTCACGGCGTTCCATGTGTCGCTCTTGGGGTCGTAGCGCCAGCAATTCTTGGTTCCCTGGAATTTGCTGATGTAGCCGCCGATCAGGTAGAGCTGCCCGTTGACGGCGCAACAGCCGTGATGATGAAGGGTGGTAGGAATGTTCTTGCCGGCTTTCCACTTGCCGGTGGCCGGGTCGAAGATCTCCATCGTATCGGTCGGGCCACGGCTGGTGGTCAATCCGCCGGTGACGTAGATCTTGCCTCCGATCACGGCCGCGCCGACTTCTTGTCGCGGGATCTGCAGCGAAGGCATCTTCTTCCAGTAGCCGAGCCCTTGGGCGGACAGCGAGGCGGAGCAAGCGAGGAGGAAGCCGAGGGTATGGGAACGGAGCATGGTGATGTCAGTCGCAGGGGAGGTGGTCCAGGATAACAGTTCCCGGGTCTGCGTTGGCCGAGCGAGGTCGAAACCGTCCGAGATTGTTCCGGTCTCAGCGACCTCTGCCGCGCCGCTCGGAGTTTGGTGGTCTTTGCGCCTCCCGGAGCTTTTGCGCTTCCAGATCGGCGAGTAGCTTTCTGATGATTTCCACCGCCGGTACCAGGGTCACGGTCTGCTCCTTGGGTTGATCGAGAACCACATCGGCGCTGCCGATGACCACCCAGGGTGGCGATCGCAGCCCCCGTTCGTAGAGCCGGACATAGACCTGGTAGCGGCCGTTGACCATCAGCGGAACGCGGACCGTGTCGCTTTCCCCTAACCACGCGCCGCTGCTCTTGCCCATGGAAGCGCGCTGGAAGGTCCGGCTCTTGCCGCTGGTTTGATCGATGCTGCGAAGATCTTTCATCGGCAGCCCGGTATCGCCCTCGTAGACCATCGAGATGCGGACGCGTCGGTCGGCCCCGATCAGTTGACGCAGGCCCGACAGGACCAGCTTGACCGGATTCAACCTGTGCATCGCCAACTGGTTGGTGCCGGCGTGGATGATGGTGCTGGTCGGCCGGTGACCGCTGGCGAGCATCACCACCGCCACCGATGGTTCGGTGGCGATGAACTCGATCTTGCTGTTTCGCCAGGGGAAGGCCACGTGGCGCGCCTGGCCATCGCGTCCGGTCAGCAGGGCGAGCAGCGGAGAGTTCACCTTGTTGATGGGCTTGCCGGCTTGATCGACGGCTTGCACGATGAACCGGAACAGGGACGGACGGAAATCGAGGTTGGTGAGCCGCGGGTCCGGGGCTCCCTTGCCCGGCGCCACCTCGACCCCGTGGATGGTGATCAGCGGTCGGGGGATGCCGCGCATGGTGAAGGCGACGTCGTATCGACCAGGTTTGAGTCCGTCGATCCGGAAGTCGAAGCGCCCCTGGCTTCGGAGGCGAAGCTTCTCGTCGCGCAATTCTTTGCTGTCGGCGAAGATCTCGATTTCGAGGGCTTCGCGCGGCACCCATTCGGGGGCGACCCCATTCCCTTCGAGGGTGCCGAGCCTCGGCAGGACGAAGTCCTGCTGGGCGCCCATGGTGATCTGGGGGCTCTCGACGGAAACATGTCCGTGGGCTCGAGCGCGCAGGCGCAGGGCCATGGCCCGCGGCCCACCCTCTAGCCGGTACCGGCCCTCGTTATCGGTGCGGGTGGAGATGTAGTCCTCGCTTCGCCATGCGCCCGAGGTGGAGGCTTGGTTGCGGAAGGCCTGTAGCGTCACGCTGGCTCGCCGTATGGGGCGGCCGCGGTCATCGCGGACCACACCCTGAGCGAGTACGGGCATCGGTTCGAGTTTGATCGTGCCGAGGTCATGGTTGTGGCCGGTGAGGAGTTCGGGGATGGGGGCCATGTAGCCCAGGCGCTCCTCGCCACGCAGAACCCGAAATTCCAGGGAGAAAGGCGGCGTGAACTCGTCCGGGACGGGCCGCGGGAATTTGATGGGCAGTTCAAAGTGTCCTTCGGGTGTCGAGCGTATTCGTTCGCCCTCGATGCGGCCGGACCCCCCGGTGAACATCAGCGAGAGACTCTGACTGGCAAGGGGCTGACCCTGTTCGTCGATCACCTTCCCGGTCAGGGAGGTGAACCATGCCGGCACCGAGATCTCGACCAGAGTCTCGCCGTTGGGCGAGGGTCCGGGGATGCCCTCCTGTTTGAAATTGAAGTCGTCGTCGGGGAACTGGATGTGCACGTCCAGGGTCGTGGCCGAACCGATCGCCTCGAAGCGCACTCGATCGGCACCGAGAGGCTTGTCGACGCTCTCGGCGCAGACCAGGCGGAGGCTGCCGGCCTGCTCGGGTCGGATCGTGGGCGGTGGGAGTGTGGTGGCGTTGGTGGTAAGGGCCACCTTGCAGGGGCTTTTCAGGGCCAGTCTGTCAGGACCCAGAAGTTTCACGATGAGACTGCCGGTCGCTGCAAGTCTCAAGATCACCGGTTCGGCTGGCAGGGAGGTTGGTGAGAGGCGTGCGACCGCCGGCTGAAATTGGGGTTTCTTGGCGATGATCGTGAAGTCCGCATCGCGCTCGGGAACTGCAGCGGGCGGCGGGGATCCCTTTTGAGAGTCCTTCTTGGGCGGTTTGATCTTCCAGCGATGGATCTGAAGGTGGCTGAGCGTCGCGTAGCCGCCGCTGTCGGTGGTGGCCGTCTTGCGCTGGATCAGCCATCGATCGACGTCCACGCAGAGCGCGACCGGAATGCCGGGGCAGCCTTCGCCCTCGCTGTCGATCACGCGCACCTCGACGGCCTGATCAGGGTCGAGAGCGAGGGTGATGTCCTTGCCGTTGCGCCGGTCGAATTCGCCGGC
The DNA here is from genome assembly GCA_964542765.1 of uncultured candidatus Brocadiaceae bacterium. Classification (GTDB taxonomy): domain Bacteria; phylum Planctomycetota; class UBA1135; order UBA1135; family UBA2386; genus CAZIVO01. The sequence continues at coordinate 23,660 of CAZIVO010000036.1, forward strand.
ACCGAACAGGCCTTCTCCACGGGCGGCGACGTAGATGCGCCGCTCGATCCGCGTCAGCAAGACCTTGCCCTGTGCATCGGCACGGATTGGCTTGGCGGACTTCAGGAGTCCTTCGGCCCAGTGCGGATGCCAGGACTTTCGGTTGCTGGGGATGCGATCGGCTGCGAAGACCTCCGCAAAGGGCACGGGCCGATCGCTGCCACGTTCGACGACCAGCAAGGTCGGTCCGGTTTTCCTGGGGTCGGTGGGGATGGCGACCCTCGAAGGATTTGATTCGGCGGTATCGGCAGGGTCGTCGGAGGATCCCCGTGGCGCGGAGATTTCGGCCGTCCCGGGCGTTGCCTGGAGTTCCGGCTGCGGAAGGGTTGACGTATCCGGATTGAGCTCTGGTCCGCCGGGGGACCCACCCAGAGTCAGGCCCAAAATGGAACCGACCAGCACGATGGCGATGGTGGCAAGGATCAGGGATTGTTTGGCCATCTTGGTTTCTGAGAAGACAGTCTCGGCGAGATTGGCGGAATGATACGGCCAAAGCCGTTTGATCGTTGGAACTAGTCTCCGCGGCTTCTCTCGCGCGGGCTCATCCGCCATGCGGATGGTGCGGGATTTCTGACTCTCGTCCTATGATAGCGGGCGACACGATGCCGACGATCCTGCATGCCGACATGGACGCTTTTTACGCTGCGGTCGAGCAGCGCGAGGACCCCTCGATTCGTGGACGGCCGGTGATTGTCGGCGGTTTGGGCCGTCGCGGCGTTGTTTCTACTGCCAGCTACGAGGCCAGAAAATTCGGTGTACATTCGGCCTTGCCGATGGCCCGGGCACGGGAATTATGCCCCCAAGGAGTGTTCCTGAAGCCCCGCGGCAAGGTCTACGAAAAGGTTTCCGGGCAGGTGCAGGCGGTGTTTGCCGAATTTACACCGTTGGTGGAACCACTGTCGCTCGACGAGGCCTTTCTCGATGTCACCGGGAGCGAAGCCTTGTTTGGCGATGGTGAGCAGATCGCCGAGAAGATCAAGGAGCGGGTGATCGAGATGACAGGGCTGACGGTTTCGGTCGGGGTTGCATCATGCAAGTTCGTCGCCAAGGTCGCTTCCGACCTTGACAAGCCTGACGGCCTGGTCGTGGCGCCGGTGGGGTCGGAGGCTGAGTTCCTGGCGCCCCTCCCGGTTCGGTTTCTGTGGGGCGCCGGACGGGTGACGCAGGACAAGATGCGGCAACTTGGCCTGGAGACGATCGCCGATGTTCAGGCCTTGCCGCTCGAGCGATTGATCGAGTCGCTCGGCAAATCAGCGGGCGAGCATTTTCACGAGTTGTCCTTCGGCCGCGATCCTCGCGCGGTCGAGCCCGCACGCCCGGCCAAGTCGATCAGCCATGAAGTGACCTTCGATCAGGATCTGGTCGATCGCGAGCCCTGCCTCGGTGTCTTGTTGCGGTTGAGCGAGGGCGTTGGCAAGCGGCTCCGCAGGGCCGGAACCGAGGCCCGGGTCCTGCGCTTGAAGTTGCGTTTTCCTCCCTTCGAGACGCTGACCCGGCAACGCCGGTTCGAGCGGCCATCGAGCGACGATCTGATCATCTATCGCATCGCTCGGGAACTTTTCGACGAGGCGCGCCCTGATCGACGGCCGGTCCGTCTCCTGGGAGTCGCAGCGGGCGATCTCGTCGCTGCGGCAACCGATGGGCCTTCTCAGGGGCAGCTATTCGGCGCGGCACCGGAGTCCGAGGATGCTCGAAAGATCCTCGAGGCCATGGATCAGATCCGTGAGAAGTTCGGGGATCGGGCGATCCGGCATGGGCGCTAACCCTCTGCTTCTGTCGAGCGCCGGAGAATCGAGCCGGGAGGCGCCTTTGCATTTTCGCCCCGTGGGGGCCACATTGCGCAGCCAGATCACACGGAACTTTGATGACCCAGTCTGCGCAAGCCCACCGATACCCTGACGTCGACCCTCAGGTTCGATTCCCCGAACTCGAGCAGCGGACCCTTTCTTTCTGGAAGGAGGAGGGGATTTTCGTCGAGTCGGTGGAGAGCCGACCGGCGGGTGACGGCGGTGCGAACGAGTATGTCTTCTACGACGGGCCGCCCTTTGCCAATGGCTTGCCTCACTACGGCCATCTCCTGACCGGGTACGTCAAGGATGTAGTGCCGCGTTATCAGACGATGCGCGGCCGGCGGGTGGAGCGGCGTTTCGGCTGGGATTGCCATGGTTTGCCGGCCGAGATGGAAGCCGAGAAAACCCTGGAGATCTCGGGCCGGCAAGCGATCGAGGAGTTCGGGATCGAGCGCTTCAACGGGCACTGCCGCGAATCGGTTCTGCGCTACACGCAAGAGTGGGAGAACTACGTCACCCGTCAGGGTCGCTGGGTCGACTTCGGTAGGGACTACAAGACCATGGATCTCTCCTACATGGAGAGTGTGATGTGGGCGTTCAAGGCGCTATGGGACAAGGGCCTCGTCTACGAGGGCCGTCGGGTGATGCCTTACTCGTGGGCTGCCGAGACGCCCTTGTCGAACTTCGAGATTCGAATGGATGACGCTTATCGAGTGCGTCAGGACCCGGCGGTCACGGTGATGGTGACGCTGGAGCCTCGCCCGGGCGATCCCGGCCCGATGAAGATCCTGATCTGGACGACGACGCCGTGGACCCTGCCTTCGAACCTGGCGCTCGCGGTCGGCCCCGAGATCGACTATGCGATCTATTCCGATGGCGATGACCACTACGTGATCGGCGCAGCCGCGGCTGCGAAGTACGAGAAGGAACTGGGAGACGCGCAACCGGTCGGCGAGATCAAGGGCAGTGAACTGGTCGGGCGTTGTTACGAGCCGCTCTTTCCTTATTTCGCTGATCACGAGGGAGCCTTCCGGGTTCTCGGTGCCGATTTCGTCGATACCGAGGAAGGCACTGGCATCGTGCATATGGCCCCTGGTTTCGGCGAGGATGATCAGAGTGTTTGTGAGGCCAACGGCATCTCGGTGGTCTGCCCCGTCGATGAGAAGGGTTGCTTCACGAGCGATGTTCCGCAGTGGAGTGGGGTGAATGTCCTGGAAGCCAACAGCTCGATCATCAAGGAGCTGAAAGGCCGCGGCGTGCTCGTCAAGCACGTGACTCATGAACACAACTATCCGCACTGCTGGCGCACGGATACGCCCTTGATCTACAAGGCGATCGGGTCCTGGTACGTTCGGGTCACTGATTTTCGCGACCGGATGGTCGAGTTGAACCAGGAGATCAACTGGACCCCGGATCGCATCAAGGATGGTTCCTTCGGCCAGTGGCTCGCCAATGCGCGGGATTGGTCGATCAGCCGGAATCGGTTCTGGGGATCGCCGATTCCTGTCTGGAAGAGCGATGACCCGGCTCATCCGCGGACCGATGTCTACGGCAGTATTGCCGAACTGGAGCGAGATTTCGGGGTGGAGGTGCGCGATCTTCACCGGCCGTTCATCGATCAATTGACGCGACCGAACCCTGATGACCCGACCGGCAAGAGTGTCATGCGAAGGGTGCCGGAGGTTCTCGATTGCTGGTTCGAGTCGGGTTCGATGCCGTTTGCGCAGATCCACTATCCTTTTCAGGACAAGGATTGGTTCGAGCAGCATTTCCCGTGCGACTTCATCGTCGAATACATCGGGCAGACCCGCGGTTGGTTCTACACCTTGATGGTCTTGTCGACGGCATTGTTCGACCGGCCACCGTTCCGCAACTGCGTGTGCCACGGCGTGGTGCTGGACGAGAACAAGCAGAAGTTGAGCAAGAAACTCCGCAACTACCCTGACCCGATCGAGGTGTTCGATACATACGGGGCGGATGCGTTGCGCTGGTTCCTCATGTCCTCACCGATCTTGCGAGGCAATGACCTGCAGATCGATCGTGAGGGCAAGGGGATCGGTGACGTCGTCCGGTTGGTGCTCAATCCGATCTGGAACGCCTATACCTTCTTCACTCTCTACGCGAATACCGATGGCATCGAGGCGAAGGTCCGGACGGACTCCCAACAGTTGCTCGATCGCTATGCGCTCGCCAAGACTCGCGAACTGGTGGAGGATGTGGAAGCCGCGATGGAGTCCTACGATCTGGCGGGTGCTTGCCAGAAGGTGTCCAGCTATCTCGATGCCCTGAACAACTGGTACATCCGCCGTAGCCGCCAGCGTTTCTGGAAGGCCGAGGTCGATCAGGACAAGCGCGATGCTTACGACACGCTCTACACGGTCTTGACCATCGTGTGTCGAGTGGCGGCGCCCTTGCTGCCCTTCTTGACCGAAGAGATCTATCGAGGGCTGACCGGCGAACGCAGCGTTCACCTCGCGAACTGGCCTGCTCCGGATGAACTGCCCGCTGACCCGCAACTGGTGAGCGACATGGACCGGGCTCGCGACGCCTGTTCACAGGCCCTTTCATTGCGCGAGGCGCACAAGCTGAGGATCCGGCTGCCGCTCCGTTGCCTGACCATCGCCGGCGAGGGCAGCGATCGGCTGGCGAGCTACGGGGAGTTGATTCGCGATGAGGTCAATGTCAAGGAGCTCCGGTGTTCGGCGGATATCGAGGAGTTCGGGTCCTTCCGCCTGCAACTCAACTCGCGGGTATTGGGACCGAAGCTGGGATCGGACATGAAGCGGATCATGGCGGCCTGGCGCGGCGGTGATTGGAGTATTTCCGATGATGGGCGCGCGCAGGTGGCGGATTGTGTTCTCGAAGATGGCGAGTTCTCTCTGGCCTTGCAGCCCAAGGAGGGGGTGGCGAGTCAGGCCTTGAGCAGCAACGATGCTGTGGTGGCTTTGGATGTCGAGGTCACGCAAGAGCTGGAGTGCGAGGGATTGGCGCGCGACCTCATTCGAATGGTGCAGCAGGCGCGCAAGCAGGCCGGGCTACACGTCTCCGATCACATTCAATTGTGGTTGGAACTGGGTGAGGAGACGCGTGGCGCCATCGAGACTCACAAGGACTACCTCGCCGAGCAGACCCTGGCCGATGAAGTTGATTTCGGGGCGACCTCCGGCGCCGATTACGCCGAGCGTGGAACCCTCGGCGGTGCGGAGATCGGCATCGGTCTGACGCGAAAGCCCTGAGTGCGCCACGCCGATGGGCGAGGCCGCTCTCGGTCGACTCCGGCGAGCATCTGGATCGCGGGAGTGGCTGAGGCAAGTCGGCCGCCCCGGCCATCCGGTTGCCCGCTACGATGGTTTCCCGCGCAAAGAAGGCTGCTGAATTCTGGCTATGGAGTAAATCCCAGCCCACGGAAAAGTCAGCGGTTTGGGATTTGCAGATTTCATCCATCCGGTTTTCGGGGTGAGTTTTTGTATGCTGGCAGGCATGCGAGTTTCACTTGTGGTTTTCTTGATCACGGCTTCGATCAGCGCCCAGATCTCGGAAAGTCTCGCCGCGCGCCATGCTTCCTTGGATGCCTCCATCAACGGCGGTGCGGGG
>CAZIVO010000037.1:0-28110 GCA_964542765.1 uncultured candidatus Brocadiaceae bacterium
CCGTTCATCAATTGATCGAGGAGGACATCTGTCAGCCCATCTTGGTAGGGCGCAGGAGCCTCATCGAAGAGCGTTGTGCGGAGTTCGGAGTCGATATTGGTCTGGGACGAGATCTCTGTCGGATCGTGAACCCGACGAGTTCGGATTGGCGGGGAGAGTTCGAGAGCCAGCTCTTTGAGCGCCGTGGGCGCAAGGGGATGACCAAGGAAGAGGCTCGTCGAATTGCACGCAGCCGAAACTGGTTCGCGGCCATGATGGTGCAGGAGGGCCACGCGGACGGAATGATTTGTGGCCTTGGCGGCAGTTTTCCTGATGCGCTTCGACCGATTCTTCAGGTGGTCGAGACATCGCCGGAATGTCACCGGGTTGCGGGCGTCCACATGATGTTGATAGGCAAGGAGATCTTCTTCTTTGCTGACACAACCTTGGCGATCGACCCCACGGCCGAAGAGATGGCCGAGATCGCCTGCCTCACAGCAGACCTTGCAATAGCATTCAACGTGACACCGCGGATTGCGATGACCTCGTTCAGCAACTTTGGCTCGGTGCGTAATGAGCGCTCCGAAAAAGTTCGTCGTGCGACCGAGATCGTCCGTACATGGCGCCCGGATCTCCGGATCGAAGGAGAGGTTCATGTGGATGTTGCGCTGATGCCCGACGTCACCACACGCATGTATCCTTTCAGCAAGCTCGGGGGCAGGGCAAATGTTTTGGTGTTCCCTTCCCTGGAAGCCGGCAATATCGCTCAGAAAGTAGCGCAGTGTTTCGGTGCTGATGCGACCATTGGCCCCCTGCTTGTAGGCCTCGATCACTCGGTCAACATCGTCGGTCCTTATGCAACCGTCACCGATATTGTGCTGACGACGGCGATCACGGCGATGATGGCGGCCAATCGCCAGGATGCCGACGCCGAGCCGGAAGATGCCTCGCTCCGTCTTGCTCGCTTCAGTTCGCCGACGGGTGCCGAACCGTCCGGCGAGGGGAGCGGGTGAGTCCACGCGGAGGTGTGTGAGGGTCCTCGTCGGGCAGCAAGCCCGACGGGTGTCCGTCTGTTCTGGTGAACAGGCTAGCTCTTGCCAGCGGTGGAACTCTTGGTTTGGAGAATCTCGACCACGGGCTGACCGTTTTGCACCTTGACCTGGATCTTGGCGCTGGAGTCCATCCCGTGGTTGATGATCAATTCGGTCAGAGGGTCTTCGATCTTGCGCTTGATCAGGCGCCTGAGTTCACGCGCACCGAACTCTTCGGAATAGCCCTCATGCGCCAAGGCATTCTTGACGCTGCTGGAATACCGGACCTGGATGCCGCTTTTTTGCAGGAGTCCGGAAACTTCTCGCAACATGTTGTTGGCGATCTTTGCGCAGACCTTGTGGTCCAGCGGGTTGAACACAACGACATCATCGATGCGATTGATGAATTCGGGGCGGAAAGATTCTTTCAGCGCGTCGAGGGTGACGGCTTCCAGATCGTCCATCTCGTGCAAGCTCTGCTTTTGAGTGTGCGAGAAACCCATGCGATCCCGGATTGCATCGATCTTCTCGATGCCGAGATTGCTCGTGAGGATCACGATGGTATTCGTGAACGAAATGGTCTGGCCCTTGCTGTCGGTCAGGACCCCCTCGTCAAGGAGTTGGAGGAGGAGGTTGTGAACCTTTTGGTGCGCCTTCTCGATCTCGTCGAACAGAACCACACATTGTGGGTTCTTCTTGACTGACTCGGTGAGATAACCACCGTCAGTATGTCCGATGTATCCTGGAGGTGCGCCGATCAGCTTGGCGTACTCGTGTGGTAGCGAATATTCCGAGCAATCGATTCGCACCAGACTACCGGTTCCGTCGAAGAGTGTTCGTGAGACAGCCTTGGCGAGTTCTGTCTTACCGGTGCCGGTGCGACCGACCAGCAAAAAAGTGCCGATGGGGCTGCCGGGGCGTTTGAGCCCGACAGCAGATTTCTTGACGGCCTGGACCATCTTTTGGATGGCCAGATCTTGTCCAACCACCTGGTTTTTCAGTGCACGCTCAAGTCCAAGAACCTTGCGGTAAAGCTTGGATGATGTCTTCGATCCTGGACGCGGAACCAATGTGGTTTCGGTTTCCTTACCTTGTTCATGAAGATCTGTGGGAGCCGGAAGGCTGACTTGGTGGATCTCGAGCGCCGGGTTGACGTCGATGCAGATCTGGTAGAGGAGCTCTTCAACGATTTCGGGGTCGTAGTCGTCATCGAGTTTTTCGAGTGCAGGGCGAATCTTCTTCCCGACCTCGGGGACGCAGATTTCGACCACACGCTTGCGATACGAGGACTTATTGGTGGCTGGCTCCTGCTGTAATTCGGAGAGAATCTCGTCCGAACAGCTGTGCACCTTGATGAAGCCGTCAATCAGGTCAAAATACTTGATCACGAAGCTGGTCTCGCGATGCTTCATTTGTCTCTTCCTTTACTCCACATGTCTGTAGTTGTTTTCGGATCCATGCGGTGGGTGACTTGATGCCGGATTTCAGGACTTGCCGCGGGAGCGCTGTCGATCGATGAATCCGGAACAGGACCCGCGTTTTTTTGCACTGCTCGTTCACCGGGGTCTCATTTCGGCAGAACTGGCGCAGGCAGCTCTCGGATCGGAAGATCCGGCCGGATATCTGATCCGGGGGGGGCACGTAACTGATGACAGCTGGCGGGAATGGGTCGATACGCAGGCTGGCGAGCGACCTTCCCTGAAGCGTTACGAACTCGGTGATCTCATCGGCGAAGGCGGCACCGCCCGGGTGTTCGAGGCGGTCGATCGGGTGGAAGGCGGCACCGTGGCCCTAAAGATTCTCCGCACAAAATTTTGTTCAGATCCGGTGGCTACCGGCGCCTTTGTGCGCGAATCGAAGTTGCTGATGGAGCTCCAGCATGAGCATATCGTGAAGGGGTTTCGCGTCGCCCGTGAAGGATCGAGCATTTACTGTGCAATGGAATTGATCCGCGGCGATTGCCTGCAGGACCGCCTGAACGGCGGCGAGAGGGTGGAAGAGGAACTGGCGCTCCGCATTGTCACTCAGGTGGCCGAGGCCCTGTCCTATCTGAATACCCACGGCCTGGTGCATCGTGACGTCAAGCCTGGAAATATCATCCTGGATGGAGAGGGCCGGGCTGTGTTGCTCGATCTCGGCTTTGCCGTGAAGACAGATTCTGGAGTGTCCGCCGAGTCGGAAACCACGGCCGGGACTGCCCACTACATCTCGCCGGAGCAAGCTCGGGGGCAACAGGACATCGACGTCCGCGCCGACATCTACTCCCTGGGCGCAACGCTGTATCACTTGATCACGGGTTCGTTGCCTTTCGCTGGAGGGTCCAGCGAAGAGGTCATGGCCAAGCAGGTTCTCGAAGCACTTTCAGGGCGAGAGATCCGTGCGTTGGGTTTGTCGCCCCAAACGCACTACTTCATCGAGAAGATGATGGCGAAGGATAAGGAGAATCGCTTCCAGGACTCCGAGGATTTGAGATCCGAGGTGAGCGCTTATCTCGAGAGCAAGGAGGAGGAGCGTCGTGCGGAAGATCAGGCAGCGACTCGGAAGAAAGCTCGCCGTGGTCGACGCCTGATGTAGGTCGTTACCGGAGTGGTCTGGCTAGGTGACCTTGCGCCACTTCACCCGTGCGAGATCGAAGCTTCGCATCGAGAGGTCGCGAGCCAGTTCCACGTCTACCCGAACTCTCTTTTTTTCGCGGTGAACGCGGGAGATGGAGCAGAGTCCCCAGCCGCGAATCTGGATCCAATCTCCGCGATTGATCTCGGCCTCGTCGTGATGTTCGTCCGAGACGTTGCTGCCGCGGGGGATCGGCCGGTAGCGTGATCCCTGATTCATCCATTCCGATGGAGATTCGTCGAGGTCGCAGGCACCGCAGCCATCTTCGATCGAGGGGAAGCCAAAGTAGTCATGGATCACATTTTTTCGGCAGCCGTTCGCACGGGCGTAGCGAACCATCTCGAGCAGTCCGCGCAGATTTCGTTCGCGTTTGTCTTCGGGCAGCCATTGTGCGATCTCGGCAGTGGTCGGGGAGCGTAGCCATTCGAAGTCCAGTCCCAGGTTGCCGGTGGCGCAGCCTGCTGATCGCAGCAGGCGCAGGCAGGTTTCGATGCGTCCATCCCGCCGGTTCTTGAGCAGGAAAGTCTCGCGGAGGGTCTGTAGATCGACCGCATGTAACCGTTCGCCGAGCCCTTCGATGTGGTCGACGAGCTGTTGCATGAATTGCTGGTTCGGGTTGGCCCACTCGGTGAATTCACGCTGGATCGACACGTCAGGTTCGTGATAGAGCAGTTCGCAAAAGGCGTTTTCCCCGTCACGTCCGGCGCGACCGATCTCCTGATAGTAGGCTTCGAGAGTGCGTGGAACCTGGTAGTGGAGGATGAAGCGGATATCCGCCTTGTCGACACCCATGCCGAAAGCATTGGTCGCCAGGATCAGGTCATCGCGACTGGCGAGAAACTTGCTCTGCTGCTCCTTGCGCTCGCTGGCGCTGAGGTCGCCGTGATAGACCAGGGGTTTGAATCCGCAGCGGAGGAGGTGGTCTTCGGTGCGTCGAAGGTCACGGATCAGGGCATGGTAGATGATGCCCGGACCACCGATGTCCTCGATGACCTCGAGTATGCGTTCTACCTTTTGCTCCTCGTTGTCGATCTCGTTCACGGACAGGAAGAGGTTCGGTCTTTCTATACCCGTGTGGAAGGTCCGTGCGTCGGGGATCTGTAGCACGGACAGGATGTCTTCCTGAACGGCGGGAGTGGCGGTTGCAGTGAGCGCGAGGGTTGTCGGTGACCCGAGGGTTTTTCTGATGACCCCTAGCTTGCTGTAGTCGGGGCGGAAGTCGTGGCCCCACTGGCTCACGCAGTGAGCCTCGTCCACTGCGAGCAAGGAGATGGAGATTGCGCGAATGCGTTCCTGGAAATTTCCGACCCGAAACCGTTCCGGGGTGATGTAGAGAATCTTGAGTTGGCCACCGAGCGCGAGTTCGAGCCGGTCGCGACGCTCGTCGGCCGAGAGCAGGCTGTGGATACAAGAGGCGGCGATGCCCTTGCCCCGCAGCGCCAAGACCTGATCTTCCATGAGTGCGATCAGCGGGCTCACGACCAGGGCCACGCCCTCGCCGAGCAACGCGGGCAACTGGTAGCACAGCGATTTCCCCTCGCCGGTCGGCATGATGACGAGGGCGTGATGCCCGCTCATCACGTGCCCGATCACTTCTTCTTGCATGCCGCGGAAGGCTGTGAAGCCGAAGTGCTGATCGAGGGCGGCGGTGAGGTCGGTGGCCATCGCGTGAGAGTATAGGTTGGTTTGTGTGCCGACCGTGTGGTGGAGTCCGAGATGTTGGCGTTGGAAGTTCCTGGTCGGGAAGTTGCAGCGGAGAAGTGTTCTCGGTCTAGCTGTCCGGGGCGGCATTGAGAAGCAGGGTTGCGCCAGCCAGAGCTGCCGTTTCTGTTCGCAGGGTCAAGGGGCCGAGATTGGCCATCGTGAATCCGCTGTCGAGGATCTGTTCCCGCTCGCTCTGATTGAAGCCGCCTTCGGGGCCCACGAGCAGCAGTGCTCGGTGGGTTTTGGCGCCGGCCATCGGTGGACCTTGTGTATCGGCACAGAGGCGTTCCTCGGGAAGTTCTTCCTGATCGAGCAATTCGCCAAGGTCACAGGATGGCCGAATCTCGGGCAGATTGCTGCGATCACACTGACCGGCCGCCGCACGCAGGACCCTGTCCCAGCGCTCCCGGCGGTCCCCGCCACGTGACCGTGCAGCGATGATCGGACGAAATACGGCGATACCGAGTTCGGTGCCGTGCTCGATGATCCACTCCGCGCGGGCTGCTCGCGGTATGCAAAAGGCCAGTTCGAGACTGATTTTGGGTTCACGGCTCACCGATTCCAGGGTCTCGATCACCACGGTCACAGATCGGTGGCCTATTTCGGTGATCCGTGCGTCCGCTTCCTGACCGCGGCCATCGAAGAGCCGGACCCGGTCGTCTACCCGGACGCGCATCACCCGGGCGAGATGTTGAGCAACATCATCAGGAAGGCTCAAGGCTCCTGTTTGGGACAACTCGGGAACGTGGTAGCGACGAGCCATGGGGTCGATGTCATGGGAGCGCTGATACGGAGAATTGACAAGGTCCGAAAGAACCGTAGCTTACGAATTAGTTCATACGATGATGTGGGCCTGCCTGCCACTGTGGGATGGTCAGGCGCAGTCTGTTCCTCTTTTGTCCGGAATGCCTCGCGGTGGCGGGTAACTTGGGCTGAAGGGGTTTCTAATCAATATGAACACAGTCTTTTTGTACCCCTCTGTTCCGGTCCTTTCGCAGGTTCCATCATCTCTCAAGCCGGTCGCTCGCACGGGCCGGCACTCGCGAGGCAGCAGATGAGCGAGTTTGTCCTCGAGATCCTTAATGGGGATCACGCGGGAGATACATTTCCACTGTCCGCCAACAAGGTCACCGTTGGTCGTAAATCGACCTGCGATGTGACTCTCCACGACGAGAAGATCTCCGGCTTGCACGCAGAGTTCTCCGCGGAGGCTGGTGGCTGGGTGTTGCGGGATCTCGAATCCACCAACGGAACCATCTTGGATGGCCGGAAGGTCACCGAACTGGTCCTGACCCCGTTCGATGTGATCCAGTTCGGACGTATCCGTGTCGTCTACCGAGAGGCTGGCGCGAAGTCCGTTGCATCGTCTGAACTGCAGGTGCATCAGATTGATGATGCAATCCTCGCGCAGAGCAGAGGCCGGCGTGGTGGAATTCCGGGTCTGGTCATCGTCTTGGTTGCCGTTGCTGGAGCAGGTGTCTGGTTCGTTTCTCAAGGCCAGGATGGTGGCGGCTCCGGGGGTGGCGGCGCACAGCCTTTGAGGGCTGGCAAGGTTGTGGGCAACAAGCTTTCGCAGTCCGTGGCGAGTTGCGAGGAGTCGACCGGGTGGGACCTGCGGGTGAGCGGCGCTGGTTTCCAGCTTGGCGGGCCAGCTCACACTGGCGATTCAGCATTCGAGGCGGCGCGACTCGACAACGATGCGGGCGCGGCTCCCGGTCATGCCCTTGCTCGCACGGCGGAGAGCGTCCCGGTTCTCTCTTCCGAGTCTCTCAAGTTTTCGGCCTGGGTGAGGACCTGGGGTGGTGGTCGAGGAGCCTTGCGTTTGCGTTTCCATTCTTCGGTGGATGAGTCCATCGAGGAACTGCGTTCGGGCACGGTGCCAACCGCCAAGGATTCCTACGAACAGGTTGAACTTGCGGTGAAGGTTCCTTCCGGGATGGACCGTGTCGATATTGAGATCCTGGCATTGTTGCCTCTCGATGGTGCCACGGTCTTGATCGACGATCTGGCGCTGGTCAAGGGGTCGCAGATCGCTGGTTTAGATCTGGATGCCGGTGGACGCAAACTCGTCGGGAGTGTCGATGATTTCCTCATACGTTCCATCCAAGGACCGGTCTTTTTGCGGGTGAGCCCACAGGTCGGAGGGGACCTGTCCAGCTTGGCGGCAGCCGGGTTATTGGGGTTGAGCGATGTTGCGACGAAGGCCGAGGTCGTCGCCAATTCCTCGGGCTTCAGCACCGAGTTCAAGGGCGAGAAGCTGAACGGCTTTGTTCTCGAGTTCCCCATCGAGAGCGTCTCTTCCGGGGTTCTGACCCGTTCTTCTGGTGGAGTATTCGTCGCTCAGGCAGCGGAGTTTTCCCTGGCCGGTGTGAGCGAGGTATTGCTGGGTTCGGGTCTGGCTCGAGTCATGTTTCGCGCGAAAGACGCATCATTGAGCGGGACCATCGGGCGAGACCGCTATCGGCTTTCCGTTTCGGGGCCACAGTCCTTCGATCTCAAGGTCGAGTTTGAAGCCGAGCGTACGGCGGCGCGCACAGCGTTGAGGGAGGCGAAGGATCAGGCTGCGGCCGGCCGTAGAGGTTCAGCGCTTTCCGGGCTCCGCAAGGTGATCGATCAGTTTCCCCATGATGATGCTCTCGCGCGAGAAGCGCGACGCCTCCGGTCTACCTTGTTACTGGCTTTGAGCCAAAGCATCGAAGCGCTGGACAAAGAGCTGAATCAGGCGGAGTTCTTCGGCGCGCGCGAAGGCTTCGCATCGATCGGTGATGAACTGGGAGCCCTGATCGAAAGCTATGGAAGTGAGCATCTGGCGCAACCGGATCTGGTGGATGCGATGCGCACTCGAGTTGATGGCGCGCTGAGAGCGATTGACGACGATGCTTCCGGGCGCCATCGCCGCGACTTGACTGCCTTGGTGGAGATCTTTGAGCAGTCGGGCAAGATTTCTCTGGCGAAGTTGGTCAAGGAATACATGGCGGCGCACCACGGTTCGGGTTCGTCCGAGGACCGGGACCATCGAGATGGCGATGGTCGGAGGGATCGGTGATGGCGGGTAAGGCGAGTGCGGTTGATTTGGGGTCGCACACGATCAAGGTTCTCGCCCTCAAATTGGGCAAGAACGGTGTTGCCGTGCAGCGGTTTGGCGCTTCCAACGCGAGTGATGGCGCCCAGGGTTTGTCAGGTCTCGGTATACCGATCAAGAATGTGGTGGTCGGTCTCGCCGGTCGTGACATGACGCTGCGCTACACCCAGGTTCCACCTTCTCCTGACTGGCAACTGCGCAATCTGATGGACCTCGAGATTCAAGATCTCAGCAGTCAGTCGGGTGGACAGCTATCCGCCGACTACAACCTTCTCCCCATCGTCGATGAAGAGGCCGGGATGGATACCATCCTGATGGGACTGGCGCGGGATGAGGCGCTCGGTGGGGCGGTCAGCGTCATCGCTGATGCCGCGGGCAGTGTCAATGGGCATGTCCCCAACTGTATTGCGCTATATAACGCTTATCTTCGGTGTGCGCCGATCGATGACGAGGACGAAGTCGTATGTCTGGCGAACATCGGCCGAGAAACTTCTGACATCGCGCTGGTGCGTGGGCAGGACTTGCTGTTCGCCCGTAATCTCAGTTCCGGCGGCAAGGTTCTCGACGATGCCATCGGCGCTGCTTTCAATGTCAGTGAGCGCAAGGCGGAGAGTCTCAAGCGCGATCTCCTGGATCTCGATCCGGCGAGTAGAGGGCGTTATGCCTCGGGTCATGCCGAGAAGGTGACGTTGGCTGCTGGTGGTGCTGCCAGCATGATCGTTTCGGCTATTCAGTCCTCACTCGCTTTTTGTCAGTCACAAACCAAGATCCAGGATCTCCGACTCGACAGGGTGTTGCTCAGCGGCGGCAGCGCCAGCATTCGAGGGCTGAGGGGGATGCTTCGCGAAGCGCTTCGTTGTCCGGTCGAGATCTTCGATCCCTGGGTCAGCGTTGATCTGTCGAGTTTGCCTGCCGACGATATGCAGCAACTGGACTTGCTGCGGTGTGAAGCGGTCGTTGCGCTTGGTCTGGCCTTGTCCAGGGCGGACCCGAATCTTTACGCGCTCGAGATCTTGCCCGAGAACATCAAGCGCCGACAACGCTTCCTGCAGAGGACTGTCTACAACATCGGAGCGGGCCTCGTGGGTGTAGCTCTCTTGGTGTTGGCAGCGATGCAGTCCCAGGCAGAGTTGAAGCAAGGCGAATCAGCGTCTCGGGTGCTTCGTCGCGAGAGCAACTCGGTCATATCCATACACGAGCAAGCCGAGAACCTGGTCGAAGCGAATGCTATAGAGCGTGCTATCGCTACTCAGCTGAGTGTGAAGTCGATCCCACTAGATGGCTTGCTACGGACCTTGCGCGCGATCCAGGACACCTTGCCCGACGAGCTCTGGGTGACCGCGGTGGAGGTTGGCAAGAAGAGCCAAGGGGGTCGTAGCAGTGGGTCGAATACACGGCCGGTGATCATCGTCAAGGGATCCGGAAAGCCTGTGGGCGGTATTGATGTCGGAGCTGCTTACCGCCGCTTCGTTGCCGAGTTCAAGGCTCACGACATGATCAGGCCACCTTCGCGACAATCGTCCGAAGGCGATGATGAGCCGCCACCGCAACCGTTGCAGCGGGTCAAAACGGCCGTCCAAACCAAGGGGCAGCTGACGGAATTCACCTTCGAGATCGATTTCATGCCTGAGGTGGTGGAGGAGGGCTGACATGGACCTGCATGACATCTGGCAGGAGAACAAGCGCTGGATTCTGTGTTGTCTCCTGGGTCTGGTGATCTACTGGGTCGGTGGTTACGTGGTCGAATCAGTCTGGAGCGATCAGACCGTCGTTCGTGCGATTCAGCGGTCTCAGAGTCAGGTCCAGGGCGACCAGTATGATCAGGGCGCATTGAAGGCTGCGAAGGCCGAAAGCGAGGCGCTGAAGGCTGTTCGTGGGCGTTTGGCCAAGGCGCTGGTATTCGATCCTGGCGATGACTTCCGGCTTGCAGGTAAGGGCGATCCCGAACTTTGGTGGGATCGGCGGAGCCGTGCGGTCAAGGAAGAGGTCATGAGCCGCGCTGACGAAGAGGGGGTCGAGCTTGCAGAAAAGGCACTCGAGTGGCCGGTGCCAACCGAGCGTGATGAGATTGAATCGACGCTCATCGGGCTCTCCTTGCTTCGCCAGTCCGCCTTGCGTCTGATCGATGCTTACAGGACGGTTCTTGCTGCGGATGCGGAGATGGCCGGCCCGCTCGTGATCGAGTCGATGAAGGTGGAGAGTGGTCGCCGCGGGGCTACATCGTTCATTCAACGTCGTCGCAAGTCGCGACCCGGCGAGGGATTGGTGCAGGAAGAAAGGATGCGCTTTGTGTTCAGGGCGACCGAACCGGTCATCGAGCTCTTCCTCGAGGCATGTCGATCGGAGGATCCGCCGCTGGCTGTAGCGGAGTTCAAGGCGATGATGGATCGCAGACCGGGAGATCCTCTGAAAGTGACCGGAGCGCTGACGGCGATCAGCTTGAGCAGGACGCAATGACGATGTCGATTCGTAAAGAGCAAGCATTGTTTTTGGTCGCTGCCGCACTAGGCCTGCTGATCTGGTCAGGTATGGAGTCGAAGAAGCACTCCAGCCGACTGCGCTATGAGCGCCAAGGGTACGAATCAAGATCTCTTCCTGATGAAGTGGTGGTCGAGCCCTCTGACCGAGGAGTTTCCGAGCGTGATCCTTTCCGTGTGCCATCGGAAACGGATCCTTTGCCGCCGCGCATCATCGAGTTTCCTGTCATGCGACCGTTATCGGTTGTTCTGCCACCGCTGTTTTTGGGGCAGCAGTCCAACGCATACCATCAGCTGCGGGTTCCAGGAGGTGTGGTGGAGCGGGTTCAGCTGAGCGGCGGTGGTGCCAGGAGCGCGAATGGATCGGCACCTGGTTTTTCCGGCGACACGGGAGCCGGGGGAGATTTCGCCGATCAGGGAGGTAGCAACCCCATCGACGCTTTCGACAAGGTGTTTCTGGAAGGAATGAGCGCTCCCTTTATCGGTTTCATCAAGAGCGCTGACAAGTATGCGCTCGCCACGAAGAAGTTCTTTGGCGATGAGACGGTGATCCTGGAGCGAGTCAATCGCAAGACGGGTCGAGTGATGTTGACCAT
Source organism: uncultured candidatus Brocadiaceae bacterium (assembly GCA_964542765.1). GTDB lineage: Bacteria > Planctomycetota > UBA1135 > UBA1135 > UBA2386 > CAZIVO01. The sequence continues at coordinate 11,483 of CAZIVO010000037.1, forward strand.
GGACTTGACGCCTGACAGTTACACCATCACCCGGATCGAATTGGCGAAGACACTTCGCAACCGCATCGAATTACGCAAGCGCGAGCTTGGCGCGGGCCCGGCATCACTCAAGGACCGGGGCCCGTTCATCGACGAACTCCTGGCCGAGGCACGAAAAGAGTTCTGGGTCTACGCCGAGGCAGAGGAACAGGCAGAGCAGTACGTGGAGATCTCCAAGCGTGCGGAGGAAGGCTACAGATATCTTGTGCGCGTGTTGCGTGCCCAGGGCGATATCGCCAAGGAATGGAATCTGCTCACGGGGCTCGAAGATTCGGCATTCAAAGAACGCGCCCTGGGTTTGCTCAAGTCGCGCTTGGGGCTTTCCATCGATGCCGAGAAGCATTTGCGCGAAGCGGTGAAGCGCGGGACGGCAGACCCACGATCGCGGCTTGCTCTGGCTTTCTTCCTGTGCGATCAGAATCGCTTCAGCGATGCCCTTGAGCATGCCGAGGCCGCGCGGCGCAACTCCGTTGTTTTGTCTTCCAATGCGGAGAGATTCAATGTTTTGCTTTGTTTGATCCGTGTGCATCTGGCGAGCGGCAATCTTGAAGTCGCGCGGAATCTGCTCGGGAGCCTCCCCTCGGATCCCCGTGGAGGTGGTGTGGCAGCGGCTGTGGACTATGCGCGCGGAGAAAGGAAGGCGGGGCTGGCCGCGCGGTTTGCGGCGAGCGGTGGCGGCGATGCGGCGCTGGGCCGCGCGGTGTGCCTGATGATCGAGGGGCAGTGGAGCGAGGCCGAACGAGCGTTCTATGACCTTGCGGATCAGTACCCGGTGTGGCGCCATCTTGGTTTTGCGGGACTGGCTCTTCTGTACGAGAGGACGGGCAATCGAGAGCAAGCGATCGCAAGTGCCGAGGCAGCGGCCACGGCTCACCCGCGGGATCCTTATGTTCAGTATGTTCTCGGACGGCAACGACGGTTACTCGGTCAACTCGATGGTGCCCAGGAGGTGTTGAGATCTGCGATCGCGCGTGATGGCAGATTGGTCGAGGCGATGGCAGAGCTTGTGCGAACGCACCTCGCGCAGACGTCGCGCGCAGGGGCTGATCCTGTCGAGGTGGCTGAAAATCTCTACAAGGCTCGCCGCTACGCAGATCGCTTGGTGGAGTCTGATTCGCAGGATGGTGGGGTGGTCGCCATCGAATATCTCGAGTTGCAGGGGTTGGTCCGCTACCGCGCTCAGGACCTGAAAGCTGCACGCAAGGCTTTCGAGATGGGTGCAGACCGGAGTTTCTTTTGCCGAATCGGGCTGGCGATTGTGGACTATGCGGAGAAGAGAATCGAAATGGCGCAAGGGCGCTTGATCGAGATCCGTGATTCATTGCGTATTTCGGACCCCAACAGGAGTTTCACCGAGAACGTCCTCGAGCAGATTGGCGACCATGCGCAGAAGGAGCAGTTGCGCGATGTATTCGAACGTGGCGATCTGGGAGGAAACTGGACTTCGTCCGCGAACGGCACTGTCAAGCCGCGACTTCGCGATGGTGCACTGTCCATTCGCGGAATTCTCAAGCAGCCGGGTAGATCGGTCATTGCCCGTAGAGTTCAGCCGACGGGCGGCAATTTCCTGGCGGTCGAGGTCGACATGGAGATCAATCCAGGGCATCGCGCCCGCGATGCCTTCTTGCAGGTTGGCTTCCCGAAGAAGAGCGCCGAGGGCACGAGCGATTTCAGTGTCAGTTTTGGCGTTCATGACAAGAAGCCATACCTGCTGATCGAGGATGGTGATCGGCGCCAGGCGCGAGATCAGGCTCAGCGTGAGAATTGGGAGCCTGTCAGATTGTCGGGCGGTCTGAACACCCTTGATCCGATCCGCCTGGCATTGCGAGTGATACCGCGCGATGAGGTTGGCAGGCGTTTCATGTTGCGAGCTTTTTGGAATGGGCGTTTGGTGCATGAGCGCAAGATCGAACGGCTGAACAGCAGCACCCGGACAGAATTGAATATTGATCTGGTATCGAGGGGAACAGTTGGCCAGGAGGCGGATGTGCTCTTCGATAACTTCCTGTTGATCCGGCGGAAGGAGAAATGATGTCGGCAGAGGTTCACTCTGTGGCTTCGGCCTCGTCCCCGCGGGCGAGGGGTTTCACTCTTATCGAGCTCTTGATCGTCATCGGAATCATAGGAACGCTGGCGGTCGTGCTCTTGCCCAATGTGATCGGCGCAGGAGTGCAGGGGGAGATTGCCGAGACCAAGGCGCGGATACAGTTTCTCGACCAAGCGATTCGTGCATTCGAGCGGCGGCCGGGTCATGGCTACTGGCCGACGGACAACTTCACCGACCCGGCCGGCAAGGTGCAGGCGCCCAAGAAGGCCAATCCTACGAATTCGGGGATCGAGTCCCTGGTTTTGTTCCTGTGTCAGAAGCGAGGTATCGATTCCCTGGCGGATCATGAGAACTGGCTCGCCAACACGGATGACGACAGGAGCAAGGTCATGAATCCAGCCCTCGATCGCACGGAACTGGTCGAGGTTGTGGATGCCTGGGGGACACCACTGGCTTACTTCGCGAGTCAATCGGACGGTTACGCTCACGCGCAGAGGATCGTCGACGGTAACGGTGGTGAATTGCGTGCGGTAGCGGCGAAGAATCCCAAGACCGGAAAGTACCACGCTCCTGGCAAGTATCAGATCATCTCGGCGGGTCCCGATGGGATCTTCGGGGAAGACCAGGATGGCATGACTGACGATGTCGTTTACCCACCGTTACCCAGAGGGAGTTAGCGCCTTTTTGGACGAGGTTCGACACCAACGATTACCGATGACACCCTCGGACAGAGATGTTTGCGGTGATCCTGTGTGCTTGCCTGACAGTCGCTCGAATTGCTCCCGGGGTATCGGCGGCTTCACCCTGCTCGAACTGATCACGGTCATGGGCATCATTTCTATCCTCATGGGTCTGGGGATAGGTTTTCTTCAGCGTGGCAGTACAGACCTTGATCTGGCATTTGGGATCATTCGCGATCAGATGCGTTTGGCGTCCACGACAGCGAAGAGCAAGAGTTTGCCGACAGAGGTCAGGATTTTCCCTGGCGATGGTTTTGAGAAGCCGACCCGGTTGCAGACGCATGCGCTGCGCACCATCGGTCACTGGCATCTCGAACCGGCCGAGCGCTGGTTCAATCAGCAGATCAAACCGGCTTCGCCGATCAAGGGTGAGTTCGTTGCGGGTGGACGTTTCGGTCACGCGTGCCGCCCGGATATCGACGATGAAGATGCGATGATGACGATCGAGGCCGGCGACAAGGATTCCTGGTATCTCGATGGTGGCTTCGCGTTGCGACTCGAATTGAAACTGGAGTCGCGAAGCGCGGCGACCTTGGTCCGCTTGGGCGATGCTTTCGAGTTGGGGATGGATGGGAATGCGGTGCTCGAAGCTCGTATGACGCTGGGCGAGGCCGGCAAGCGACGCGGTGGGATCGTGACGCTTCAGGCCAGCCGAACCTTACCGCTCCACGAGTGGGTGACGATCGAGTTGGTTCATGATGGCCGCGAACTCCGCCTGCTGACCGATGGCAGGGTCGAGGCCAGCGGTGCTGCTCGTGGCGAACCGTATCAGCACAAGAGCGATCTGTTCGAACTGTCGCGTGGAGGCGAACATGTGCTCGGCTTGATCGACGAAGTGCGTCTGCTGGCTTACCAGAGGGGTGAATTGATGGAGTTCCCTGTTGAGGTCGAATTGCGTAATTTACAAGGTCCGGTGCGGTTCGATCGTCGTGGCGAACCCGTTACTCCGCAGCAGTTCACTATTATATTGAATGACGAGGAGATGACTCGAGTGATCTCGGCAGGAGGTATCTTGAAATGAGTGGAACGAGAGCTGGCGGCTTTGCTTTGATCAGCGTTCTGCTCGTCCTGAGCATATTGCTTTCCTTGTCCTTACCTTTCGTTCTGAGCATGGAGCATGGAGCTTCGGCGACTCAAACGATGGCGGACGAGAAGCATGTCAGCATGCTCTCCGAGAGTGTGCGCGATGCGATTCTGTTCACGGCGTCCAAGAGTCATCGAGCGATCGATGAAGACCCTCATGTCGATACGATTCGCGAGTTTCCTGACCGTTACGAAATCCCGGAGGCCTTCAAGGAGATCGAGTCAGATGGTTTCGACAAGCACCTGTTGTCGGCCGAAGTCCGGGATCCTCAGGCTCGCTTCAACCTGAATACCGCGAGCCCTCTGGTCGTCGCCAATCTTCTCGATCTGTGCGCCAAGCTCAGGCGTGACCATGAACCGGACGAGACGGAACTGGAACTCGATGATGCCTCCGGCTTCCCGGATGCTGGATATGTCGTGGTCAGACGTGAGTTGATCCGCTATCGGGCCAAGGATGGCAATCGCCTCATCGATTGCGATCGTGGCCAGCATGCCGGCTCACAAGGTTTTGCCAGCGCCGTCGACCATACGCTCGCAGAGGACAGCATGGTGATCGACGTGCGAGCCCTGCTCGTGGCTTGTCACTCTTTTTACTTCGCTGATGGCCAGAGTCGGAATCAGTACCGCCCCTGGGCATCGGTTGCGGAATTGGCGCGGATTGCGAAGACCGGATGGGGTGGTTTCACACCTACCGATCTCGCGGTTCTTCGCTCCAGCATGACCACGGCATCGATTTCCGAGAATGCTGCCGAATGGGGCAAGCCCGAGCGGGTGTTCGAAGATGTCGAACCTGGCAGTGTCACGTTGCGTGTCCGTAGCGCAGCTTTCATCGGCGCCGGCAGCGTGGTCCGTATCCGCAGCCTCGATGGTGAGAGGAGCGAGTATGGCTTGGTTTGGGAGAGCGGTTTCATGCGAACCCAACCGGGCATGATCAACCTTCCCAAGAGCTGGTTCATCAACCTGCTCTTGCCGGTCGCGCAGAGCTTCAAGGGGATCGATACGGTCGTCGAGCCGTTGATCCCGCAACCGGTGAACGTCAACACCGCCCCGCCCGCAGTGTTGACAGCCTTGATCCACAATGTGCGGGCGACTCGCAGCGTCAACCCGCAGAAGGTGAAGGGGGGATTGTCCAGCTATTCCTTCTCGCGGCGTGAGGCGCAGTCCCTTGCGGGCGAGATCTTGGCCTTGCGTGGCGACGATCAACCCGAGTGGACCGACGATGGGCCGCGGCCGTTCAAGAGTGTCGAAGACTTCGTCCGGCGGTTCCTTGGCCCGCACCTGCAATCGACGGATCTGGTGGACAAGTATCGGTTCATGCTTTTGTTCCACGCTCTGACTTCCGGGCGAGCTGGTGAGATCCGGATGGCGACGGCGCCGATCTGCTTTGCGTCGGCGCCCATCGTCGAGTATCGCGCGGCGGCGGCACGGCTGCGCGCATCTGGCCGCCTGGCAGCGCGCGAGGAGCGAAGCGGTGTTGCGGCGGTCATGCCGAATGCGACCCTGGATCTCATCGTGGCGACCCAGCAGGGCTTCGAGACGGCCTTCCGCCTCGATAGGCATGCTCCCTGGTATTTGACGATGCCGATCAACACCGGCGCGATTTCGCCTTTGGACATGGGTACCAACCCATCATCTCGGTCGAGTGCCCAGATTCTTCCCTTCACCTTTCCCGATGTAGGCATCGGGCAGCCTCGTTTTCCGAGTCAGGATAGCGAGGGTTCAGGTTTCAGGCCGCAACCGTCGACCACACCCTTCGCGTTTCGCAGAGGTCAGGCCTACGCGCACGAGAGCTTGTGGACATCTCTTGACCCCGACGGCCGCAATCTCGGACAAGAAGGTCCGTACGAGATGCATAACAATGGTCCACGTGGCCGCGGGTCAAAGAAGGGCGGGCAGACCAAGCGCAAGCGTGGTTCGGCTGCCTTCCCGTTCACGGAGAATGACGGTCTGGTAGGGCGCAACGCCATCTCTTTTTGGTTCAAGCTCGATGGCGCTGGCGAGCAGGCATTGTTCGATCTCTCGGTAGACGATGAGATGCGCAACCGCATTTCGCTGGCCATCCGCGAGGGGGAACTCGTTCTTGAGGTTCTCGACGAGGCCGGCATCGATCCCGATGCCGGGCAGATCAACAAGGTGCGCACGAGCCCGGAGCGCACGGCTGGCACCTGGAAGGTTCCGCTGACCGAGTTCGACCTCCAGCCAGATATCTGGTTCCATGCGAGTCTGTCGGTTGAAGGCAACCAGCCGGATCAGATGGCTCTCCTGATCGACAATGTTCCGCGTGGCGACCCGGAGTTCAGAACCTACCTGAGCTCGCCGTTGCCCGAATACGCACGCGACAAGACTGTCACGTGGGCTCTCGATGACAAGAACAAGTTCTTGACGATTCCGGTCGAGGATACCGAGGGCTTCCCCGATAGAGGGGTCTTGAAGATTGGACTCGAGCTTTTCGAGTATTCATCCAAGGATGGCGCATCTTTCCACTGCAAGTTCGATGACTCGATGGGGGGACGCATCGCTCGCATGAGTTTGCGTGAGTTCCGGCCGGCGATTCCGGTCGACAACATGGGGCGACCGACCGTCAATATCGATCAACTCAAGGGTGGTATGGATCTTGATATTGCCCCCCCGCATCCGATCGGGGCGGCGGTCGAACTGTATGGCTACGCCTTGCCGGTGTATCGAGATCAGATCATTCAGCCGGACAATGCAACTCTGAGCGGTTCGATTGGTCCCTTCGCCGTGGCGCGTATCATCAATAGCGATGCCCAGCCGATCGCGGTCCCCTTGCCGAGAGGCGGCGCATTTCCTCTGGGGCGAGGGCTGCTGAATGACGATCCTGTCGACATCGAACTCGGCGATCCTTTGCCGAGCGAAAAGTATCCGCCCGAAGAAGCCACGGACCCGATCGCTTCAGCCTTCTCGGAGAGCGGTGGCTATGCCTTGCTGATGCAGGAGATGATCCATTTCCAGTCTGGCCAGCTCGGCGGCGGCGAGGTTCATATCGGGGGCATCGAGTTGATCCGCTACGGCGGACGCAGCGGCAACAAGCTGAGCAGCGTTCAGCGCGGACTCACCTTCCCGCATCTCAAGCAGTCAGGAGGTGGTCAGCCTGGTCGGAGGAATTTCGATGGAACCTCGCGGAAGTTCGTGACCGAGTGGAGCAGCTCGGTCCTCGTGAATGCAGGCAAGGGGAAGGGAATCGAGGTCAAAAAACTGCCGCAGTATCTCGCCTACCTGGTGCCTATCTCCTTGCCTATCAGTGGTAATCCGGTCGATCCGGAGACCATCGGGCGGGTCGAGTGGCTCCAGCTCCTGTCAGAGGGGGGCGACGAAGCTGATACCGAGTGGGTTCGTTACGACATGGTAGAGGATGGTTTCATCATCAGGGCTCGCCTGCAGTCCTGGCAGCGGGTGCTCGGGCAGCTGACCCGTAATTTGAGCCAGAGAGCTCTGAGCGGATTGGTCCAGCAACTCGGTGGGAATATCAATAACCCTGACCTGGTGACGGAGAATGTCTATCCGCCGGTGCAGCAAAGGGGCATGGGCTACATCGGCTACATCGATCAGGTCGAGGTCGACTTTCCGCAGATCCATGCGGCTCGAGGGGCACTCGGATTTCGTGGGGACCCATTCACGGGGACAACTTCTCACGCGCACGAGTCCAACACCATGGCCATGCAGTGCCACCGCATGGAGCTCGATTGGGGCAACTACGGAGCGACAACAGGCCGCGCCGGTCGTAATGACCGGATTGCCCTGGTGGGCGGAAGCCAGTCAGAAGGAAGCTCGCAGGCACCAGTGGAATGGCACACGGTCAACTGGGTCCGAAGGCGCTTCGGTCACGACAATGTCAACAATAGCAGGAGCAACAATGGTGGCCCTGGAGGTGCGGAACTCCTGGGGCGCTGGCCATTTCAACTGGTGGCCTTCAAGGAATACGTGCAGCGCAACTTCCTGGGCCCTCAAGAGCGGGACCACTTTCGTGATTCGCGGTTGATCGATCGGATGATCAAGTTTCCCAGCGGTGAGCGGCCTGCTGCGGGGCCCGACCAGTGCCTTTTCGGCTCCAGTGTCCAGCGTGATGTGCCACCGGCGACCGGCCTCATCGATGAACTGCACGCCTTTCGTCATCTCGCCGATGTGGTTCTGGTGGACGAGTCTTTCGATGACCAGAGCGAGGAGTTTCTGATTCGGGAGCGCTTGCTGATGAACACTCTCGGTGCCAGGGGAGTGAGTCACAATGTCACCAGGATGTTCCCCGAGCACGGTGGTTTGATCCTCGTTGATGGTGAGATCATGGCCTACGAGACCCGGCAGGCTGATGGCTTCAAGATCGCTCGCAATGGGCGAGGTCTGCTCGGAACGGAACCTCGTGGTCACGACGAGGGCGCGAGGGTTTATTTTCTCACGCAGATTCCGGCGGCGATCCTGTCGCATCAGGTGAACGAAACCAGCAGTCAGCTGCTGGTCAAGGGACTCGGGAGCTTGCCTCGTCATGGCGGCACGATCTTGATGAACGGAGAACTTCTGCACTACACATGGACGCTCGGTGACGTGATGCTGGAGATGCCTCGTTGGTTTGATCCCGAGCGAGAAGACATCCAGGGCCGTGGCCTTTTCCGTGGCAGGTACGGGAGTGCTCCGGCAACGGCTGGTGCCGGCGAGGTCATCATCTTTCAACCTTTCCGCTACTGGGATAGAGATCACGAGCGTGCCGATGATCCTGAGATGGCGCATTTCCAGATCACCTGGAGCCAAACTCCTGTGTGGTACAGCGGCATTTACTGGGAGGAAGAGGAGGAGGACTCGCTTGTCGATGTGCAGTGTTTGCTGCGGGTCGATGGACAGGGGAGTTTCGCGGATGATCCCGAGAAGAACCCGAATCTGTTCCTTTTCCCCGAAGGGTCCATCGAGGATTTGCCCGTGCCGATTCAGCGGCAGGGGAGCCGGGTCGAGGCGCGCTTCCGGTCGGTGTACAAGCCGGGTTGCTTCGATCCTCAGGAATACCTTGCGCATGGATGGAAGAAGGCTGCGACCGTCAATGCGGTTCTGATCACCCTCGAAGGCGAGGGTAGGATTCTGGTCGAGAGGGTATCGGCGCGGTGATGGGCATGGCGAAAAGCAGGCGTATCGGCGGCATCGAGACGCAGGGAGGATTCACTCTCATCGAGCTCACAATTGTCATGGGCCTTCTGTCAGGCTTCATCTTGTTCCTTGTGCAGTTGCTCAATACGGGCGTGAATCTGTTCGATCAGGGGCAAGCATCACAGGAGCTTTCGGACCGATCATCGACGGCGTCCTTGGCGGCCCGGGACGCGATCAGGAGCATGGTGGGTCCTCGCCAGGAGACATACTCCAAGAGCCAGCCAACGACCCGCTTGCTGGTGGAGTGGGGGCCTTTGGAACTTCGAGAGGGAACCGGCGCTCAGGTGCAGGTTGTGCGGACCACGGCCCAGATCGATGACACCCTCGAGCGGGAATTGTTGGCTCGATCTTTGCGCGAACAGGCGATCGAAACCGCAGATAGCTTGGCCCCGGAAGACGTGGCGCAGAGGCTGTCGGATCTCGTTGCCGCGGCTCCCAGGCAAGGTCGTGCCGAAATGCTGCTGATACCATGGCCCGCGGGCGATGCGGATGGTGCATATCTGGACCTGCGCCGAGGTTTGTTCCTCCCTGGTCAACGCATCCCTCTTTCCCGTCGCGATCAACGATCCTTGATGGATATTGATGACCTGGTGTACGGCGCAATACCCAACGGTCTCATCGAAGAGGTCACCGAGCCGGTGGCCGTGGGGTTGTTGCATATCGAGTTCTCGTTCTGGTCCCAGTACACGAGATCCTGGAGCGGGGATTCGAAGCGGGGCGGGCCCGAATGGGTGTGGGACTCCGCACGTGCTGGCTTGCTTTCCGATTCCGATGATCCTCGATTGAGTTTCAGCCTCGATCTGGGCAAGCCCAGTCTCGAAAACCAAACCGACGATGTTTATCCGCGCTGGGTCAAGATCATGGTCGTGGTAGATCGGCCAGGGAGCGAGGCCAGGCTTGCCCGAGATCTTGCCGAAGGCGAGCGTGAGATGCGCTTGATCGGGGTCGATCGCTTGGGAGATGACGATGAGATCAAGTTCTTGAAGGTGGGGCCGGAGTGGGTGCGAGCGAGTAGCTTTTCCGATGGAATTTGTCGCGGACTTCGGCGGGGTCTCAGGGGTACCGACGATCGTCATCATGAATTCGGAACGACGGTTCGAGTCGGTAAGACCGAGGTGATTTACGTGAAATTGCCGCACGGGAGGGACTGCTGGAATGGCTGATCATCACCAGGAAACGGGGTTTACCCTGGTAGAGCTGATGCTGGCGATCGGCATCCTGACGGTCGGGATCACGAGCCTGATAGGCATCCTTTCGGTGGGGGTTTCCACTCGTGCATCGGCTGATAAGCAAGGTCGTGCGATCTTGATCGCGGACCAGATCGTGCATCACATCATCGAGAATGTTTTTGAGGCGCCGAAGGAGGGTGAGCCCTTGTTCGAGTTGCAACCTCTCCGTCTTGAGGCCATAGAGGGTTACCCAGGTGTGCGGGCTGATGTAGAGTTTGTCGAGGGCGGTAAGGAGCCCGGGCTCATACTTGCCAAGATCCAGGTTGCCTGGCTCGAGCAGGGTCAGGCGGTTGTGGAAAGGTTCAGGAGAATATTGGTGCGACAAGAGACTTTTCCGCGTCGTATCGCTGCCAAGCGGAACTACAGATGAGAATAGACTCGTTCATATTGCTACTCACGCTTCTCTTGGTAGGGCTGTGTGCGCCGGAGACGAACAGCCAGGTTCAACTCAACTCGGGCCGAGTTCTGATGGCCGAGGTTCAAGAAGCGCACGATGAAGGCTTGACGATTCGACGGCTTGACAATGGTGGGGTCTTGGATTTGCGCTGGGACAACCTGTCACCCAAGAGTGCGCTCGAGATCAAGCAGGCGTTCGGCCTGTCCGTCGATGATGAGAGCGAAGTCTTGGTGAATGCTGATGTCATCGATTATGCGGTTGGCGGGAACTTGACGACGGTTGTCGGCAAGATCGTCTCCGAAGATACCGAAGCGGTCCATGTGCGGCGCAAGACCATCACCTATCCGGTGAAGCGAGTGACTATTCGCCGCCGGACCAGCCGAGAAGTTCCCGTTCTCGATATTTACACCAAGGATCAGTTCTACAACGAGAAGCTGACGGAGCTGTCTCCGGGTGAAAATGCTGACAAGCACATTCTCGTGGCGGACTTGATGATGCGTGTTCGGCAGTATGGACGGGCCGCTGAACATTTGAAGAAGGCCAAGAGTTTCGGTGGAGGGAGTCAACCGAACGTTCTTGAGGCCAAGTTGCTCCGTGTTCGCTTGTTCAGCGAAGCCGCCAAGGAACGAGAATTGCTCGATGAGATCGGAGTGGCTCGTGCCCGCCGCAACTTCAGCCAGGGGATCGAGTTGATCGAGAGATACGAGCAAGAGTATGCGAGCGGAAAGCTGAAATCGGAATTCGAGCAGGAGAAGTCGCGTTTTGCGAAGGCTCGTGAGCGCTATCTCGTGAGCCGAGTTGCCGAGGTTTGGTACCGGACCATATGGACCCTGGCAAACCGTAAGGCGACCGAAGGCGGTATTGCCTTCAATCAGGCGCGCGAGTATGCCGAGGCGCAGATGGGCAAGGATATTCGTGAGCGTGTCATGAAGGTCTTGCAGACCGATGCTGACGAGACCGAGGAAATGTGGCCCAAGCGGTTGGCCTTCAGGGGCGTTGCTCGGTCGGAGAAATACTCCTACGGGATTGGCTCCTGGACGCTGGGTGAGGACGCGATCAAGAAGGGCTCCAAGCAGGGCGCCGAAGAGGAGAAGGAGACCGTTCAGAAGACTTCGGAGCAGAAGAATATAGAGCGGATGGCGCGCCGGATCCGTGAAGCAGTCGAGCGATCACGCCGCGCATCTTCGCAGCAACGAGGCCAAGAAAAGGTTTTTACGGAAGACGATTGGTGGGCGGATGCGAAGGCCGATGCCCGAGCACTGTGGGTTCGAGCTTACTATGCTGAGTTCGGTGGTGATCTGGAATTGGTCAACGCTTACGTGATCGATTGTGTGACCTGTGCTGGTCGTGGTGATTTGGCAACCATCGGACAGACAGGAGGGAAGGAGAGGAAAGTCAAGTGCCCTACCTGTCAAGGAACTCGGCACAAGCGAGTCATACGCGCTCGCTGACCTTTGGTTTGTGGCTGCTGGCAATGGCCAGCTGTCGAGGCCCTTTGGATGAGCGTTCGGCAGTACTACCGCTCCATACGAGTTCCACTGCCTCGGTGATCGAAGCGGACGCGCCATCGGATGTTCGAGCGACGAGTCGTGAGGCCGTGTCGAGCGTTGGAGTGAGTGGTGAGATCACCCCTGAAGTTCTGATCCCCAGGGCGAGGCCGGAAGCCTCTCCCACGAGTGAGGTCGGTGGGATGGTCATGGACAAGCGCGTGGCCTTTGATCGGTTCCGTGAGATTCATCCTCGGACGGTCGATTACTTGCTAGACCTGATAGAGGGCGATGTGATGGTTGCCGAGCAGGCTCGAAAGGCCGCGATCACGATCAGGAGTGAAGAGGTGGCGGATTTGACCGGCCGCCTCGAGAACCAGATCCGGGAGAGGGTAAAACGAGAGTTTCGGGGCACTCGCAGCTACGAAGCCTATCTGCAGGGTCTTGGATGGTCAGATGTGAAGGAGCATCAGCGCTGGCTCTCCTTGTTTGCCACGCGGATGTTGTTTCGCGAGTTCACTCGCCGGTATATGGCCTTGCGGCAGGATCGCGTCCGGGTTCGGTTCATTGTCCAGAGCGACAGGAGGGTGCTCGAGGACATTGCCCAGCGCGTACGTGATGGTGCGGATTTCGCAACTCTGGCGACCCGCTACTCCGAAGATGCTGCAACTCGCAGAAATGGTGGTTCCTTGCCTGAGTTCACGAAGGATTTTGATCACCCGGTCACCGAGGTGGCATTCGCTCTGACTCCCGGGCAGATCTCGGATGTTATTGCCAAAGATGTGGCGGGCGAATCCCGGTATTTTGTCATCTACTGTCTGGGCCGGGTGCCTGCGCAAGATGTCGATTTTGTGTCCGTACGCGGTGAAATATACAAGGCGATTCAAGAGCGAGTGCCCGCCTTGAGTTCGGCTGCGGCGGGCCCCGATCAGGTTCGTGATGATCGCTGATTCGTCGATCGGAGATCTCGTCCAACACTATTCCAAGCGATGGTTAACAGCGGCCGTCGAAGGCGGTACGATGTTTAGCATATGGATGATATTTCGCGGGAGCCTGAGGCAGATGTCACGGTCAGCAAAGCACAGGCTGGAACCCGGCGAGGGCGAGGGAAGGATCTAGCGGAAGCCAGCGATGAGTCGGATTTTGATCCGAGAAGCGGCGTGCCGAGTGAAGATTGTCCAGCGGATCTGCCGGAGTCTGGCTCAAGGATTTCTGTGCCGGAAGGCAAAGGTATGAGTGACGAGCGACCACCAGATAGCGATCTTGAGGATCTGGAGGGTGACCAGGCTCCGGAGTTGAAGGAAGCTGGCGAGGTTGCCAGGACGGCCATGGCCGTGATGTTGACCTCACGCGAATCGCTGACAATTTTGCGCCTTGCCCAGGTATGCAACAGCAGTCCGAGTATCGTCGAGCAGGCCTTACAGGAGCTGGACGAGCTTTTTGCGCGAGAGAAACTACCGTTCGAACTTGTTCGCAACGGGGAATCGGCTCGACTGCTCACGGCACCGCGTGTTTTTCCATACCTCAAGCGCCTGCGGGCGATCAAGAAGGCTGAGCGCTTGTCGCCAGCAGCCCTGGAGACGCTCGCGGTGGTTGCCTACCGGCAACCGGTCATTCGTGCAGAGGTCGAGGCTATTCGCGGTGTCAAGGCAGGCCCCACGCTGAGGAGCCTTCTGGAACACCGATTGATCCGCGTGACGGGTCGTGCCGATGTCCCTGGTCGGCCGCTGCAGTATGGCACGACCAAGATGTTTCTCGAGCGTTTTGGCCTGTCTTCGCTCAAGGATCTGCCCAGCATGCGGGAGTTCAAGCAACTCGGAGGTTGATGCTGCGAGACCCGGTGGCGGGGCCAGTTTTCGGTTTCCAGCGATGAAGAACACGGAATCCTTGCCTCGGAAGCATTCGAACCTAGAATCCCGCGCCACATTGTCCCGTTCGTCTAGCCAGGCCTAGGACACCAGGTTTTCATCCTGGTAACAGGGGTTCAAATCCCCTACGGGACGCCATTTATTTCCCGTGACGAGCCTCAAACGCGAACGATTCTCTTGGTGCTTGTTCGATTTTGCGAACAGTGCCTTCAATACGATCGTTCTGACCTTTGTCTACGCGGCCTTCTTCAAGAAGGGACTCGTCATCGATGAGGCGCGGGCGGACGTGCTCTGGGCACGAGCTCTCGCGATCATCGGGCTGAGCGTGGCGTTGCTGTCGCCTGTGATCGGAGTGATCGCCGACCGCACCGGAAACAAGAAGAGGTTTCTCGTCATCTTTGCGTCGATGGTCGTCGTGGCGACGGCGCTGCTCTTCTTTCCGGCGCCCAGCGGTGGGCGGGCATCGGATGGGGTGATCTACAGCGCGTTGGCGCTTGTGATCATCGCCAACATCTCTTTCGAACTCATGTTCGTGTTCTACAACGCCTTCTTGCCGGGGCTTGGAGATGCATCGACGGTGGGCCGTCTTTCCGGCAAGGGCTGGGCCTTGGGCTATCTCGGCGGCCTCCTCTGTCTGGTCGTGTGCCTGGGCTTCGTCGGCAAGGGGTTCGGGCCATGGTTACCTGCGGACGACGGGCTGAACATTCGCGCGACCAATCTTGTTGTTGCCGCCTGGCTCTTGCTGTTTGGCTTGCCGATGTTCTTGTGGGTCAAGGACCGATCGTCTCCGTCGAAGCAGCTGGTTGCGGCTCCTTGGTCCGGCGCAGTCCGTCAGGTTTTGAGGACTATCCGCAGCTTACGGCGCTATCCCGATCTGTTGCGTCTGCTGATTGCTCGACTGTTCTTCAATGATGCTCTGGTCGCGATCATGGCGCTTTCGGCGCTCTACATGGTCGAGACCGTCAAGATGAGTGGTGAGGACATCATCTTGACGGGGATTTGGCTGAACGTGGTTGCTGGACTTGGTGCTTATGCATTCGGCCATGTGGATGATCGCATCGGCGCAAAGACCACGCTGGTCTGGAGTTTGTTCTTCCTGATCGGAGGAGTTGCATTGGCGATGGCGCGGCCGGACAGGACATCGTTTTTGATCGCAGCGACCCTGATCGGTCTTGGTATGGGCCCCAACCAATCCTCCAGCCGGACGCTGATGGTGAGGTTCATCGTCCCGCAGCGAAGCGGTGAGTTTTTCGGCCTTTTCGAACTTTCCGGGAAGGCCAGTATCTGGATATCACCACTGCTCTTCAGCCTGATCCGAGATTTTGGCGGCAGCCAACGGCAAGCGATGATTCCCTTGCTGGTGATGTTCGGGATCGGCTTGTTTGTGGTTCTGTTCATCGACGAGGAGCGCGGTAGTCAACAGATGGCGAGCAGTCCGGAGTCGACATGATCGGATCTGGTACCGAAGAGGTGCGCTCGGTGGCGTATAGTCGTGGCGAAATCCATGTACCGCGACCATCTCCTTGACCTTCTCGATGATTATGCCCGTCGGCACACGGCTGAGCAGGACTGCGCCCGGCAGATCGGAGATTTCGTCCGTGGGCGTAAGGATTGTTTTCTCCGTTCCTGCAAGAAGGGCCATGTTACCGGCTCTGCCTGGGTGGTGTCATCTGACGGATCGTCTTCGCTCCTCCTTCATCATCGAAAGCTTGGGAAGTGGTTGCAGCCAGGCGGCCATGTTGATGGAGAGCCGGAGGTCTATCGATCCGTATTGCGTGAAGTTCAGGAGGAGACGGGCTTGTGGGATTTGAAATTCGAGGTCGATCCTGCGGGTGGGATCAGGCCATTCGACCTCGATATTCACACCATTCCTGCGATCGATGGGGAGCCACGGCACAACCACTACGATGTCCGCTTCTTGCTCGTTGCTGCGGATGGGCAGGCATTGTCTCCAAACGATGAGTCTCTCGATCTGAGATGGTGCACCTGGGATGAGATTGAGGGGTTTACCCGCGAGGAGAGCGTGCTCCGGATGGCTCGCAAGGCGCGCGCCCTTTTGCACGGAGTTTGAGGGAGGACGGGATGCACCATCTTTGCGGAACTGCTTGGTTGTTTTGTGTGGCCTTGGTTCACGCCCAAGATGTTCAAAAGCATGAGAAGATCGATGATGGGCTGAATGGAGCTTTGCCGGTTCCTGTGTTCGTCAGAATGGCTGACCAACTTCTTGCTGGCTCGGGCGACCACGAGGCTTTTTGCCACCGTAACGCACAGCGAAGGCGTTCGGAGCTTCGGGTAGAAGTGGTGAAGACTCTGCGTGCGAAGGCGGAGAAATCCTGGGCAGCAGTGGCTGATCTCGTCGGGCAACTCACCATGGATGGTGGTGTTTCCGAAGTGCACCGTTACTGGATCATCAATGGCTTCGCCTGCAGTGCGAGTCGGCAGGCGTGCGAGAAACTGGCGGCACACGACGCTGTCGGTTTTGTGTATCGACAGACACTGCCATCGCATTACACCGGCGTGGTCCGGGCTTCCACACAACGCTCTTCGCGGAGTCGGCCGCGAGGAAGGCGTGATCTTCAGGCGGCCCTGG
>CAZIVO010000038.1:0-17790 GCA_964542765.1 uncultured candidatus Brocadiaceae bacterium
GTCTGGTGGATATCTCGCAAGCGAGTGCCCTGCGTGGATTCAGCCTCGATCCAAACTGGCGGCCCGCAGATGGTGGCAGGACCCGCCCCGGATTCGTCGATGTCCCCATGCTCGTCGCCTCGCATGCCGGTGCCAGCCTGGAGTTCGCATTCACCGGGACGGCCGTTGGAATCATGGTCGCTGCCGGGCAGGACGCGGGGATCCTCGAGGCCAAGATCGATGGCAAGGATCTCCCCAGCACGGAGCTCTTCACTCGCTGGAGCGCCCGCCTGCACCTTCCCTGGACCCATGTCCTCGCTGCCGGCCTCGAGCCCGGCGAACATCTCCTGCACATCAGGCTCGCGAAATCCAAGCACCCCGGAAGCAGCGGCCATGCGGCCCGCATCGCCTGCTTCACCGTGAATTCGAATTGAGCACAAACCAGCCTTTGGGTGTTTTTCTTCGGCCTTGGCCGACCGACACGTAGCCTATCCGCCTCTCCTTCCTAACCCCTTCGCCGGAGTTGACCATGATCAGACTTGCCCTTGGAACCCTTCTCGCCTTTGCCACCGGACTCAGCGCCCAGGAAAAGGCCACGCCCCTCGACAGCAAGTGGGCCGAAACCTTCCAGTGGCGGTCCATCGGGCCCGCCAACATGGGCGGGAGAGTCATCGACATCGCCGTCTTCGAGAAGGATCCCAGCACCTTCTGGGTGGCAACAGCCTCAGGCGGCCTGATCAAGACGACCAACAATGGCATCACCTTCGAACATCAGTTCGACCACGAGAGCACGGTTGCGATCGGCGCCATCGACGTGGCCCAGACCAATCCCAACATCGTCTGGGTAGGCACCGGCGAGAACAACCCGCGCAACTCCACCTCCTACGGCAACGGCGTCTACAAATCGACAGATGGTGGCAAGACCTGGAAGAACATGGGGCTGAAAGAATCCTTCCAGACCGGCGACCTCGTCATCCATCCCGAGAACCCCGACATCGTCTATGTCGGTGCGCTGGGACGGCTCTATGGCCCCAACGAAGAGCGTGGGCTCTACAAGACCACCGATGGCGGCAAGACCTGGACAAAGATCTTCTACATCGACAACAAGACCGGAATCATCGACATCGCCATGCATCCGGAGAATCCGGAAGTCCTGCTGGTCGCAAGCTACGAACGACAGCGCGATGGATTCGACACCAACGATCCCTCCAAAAAGATCGCCCCGGGATCTGGCCTCTATCGCACAACTGACGGTGGTGCGACCTTCGAGAAGATCACCAAGGGCCTGCCGACCGGCAAACTCGGCCGGATAGGTATCGACTGGTATCTGAAGAACCCCGAGATCATCTACGCTGTCATCGAGAGTGAAATGCTCGGCAAGCACGGCACCAACGTCGGCTGGAGCGGACTCCGCGGAGGAAATGCGGAGACCGGCGCCAAGATCAGCAACGTCGAAAAGAACAGCCCGGCAGCCAAGGCCGGCATCAAGACCCACGACATCATTCTCGCCGTGAACAACAAAACGATCCTCTCGTACCGCCAGTTAGCGGAGCAAATTGCCCGGCATGAGATCGGTGCCAAGCTCCAGCTAGAGATCGCTCGGGAGGGCAAGAGTCGCGAAGTCACCATGACCCTGGGCAAGCGCCCCGACAACCCGAAGAGCAAGTCGAGCAGAGGCTCATTCAGCACCCGACTGGGTGGGCAAGTTGCCAATATCCAGCATCTTCAAGGCAAGAAGGGATACGAGCATGGCGGAGTCTATCGCTCCACCAACGGCGGCGAATCCTGGCGGCGCATCAACAGCATCAACCCGCGCCCCATGTATTTCAGCCAGGTCAGAGTCGACCCCAACGACAATGACCACATCTACGTGCTCGGCGTCTCCATGAGCCGCTCCAAAGATGGCGGTAAAACCTTCACTCCGGACGCAGGCCGCGGTGTCCATGCCGATCAGCACGCTCTATGGGTCGACCCGAACAATAGTCGGCACATGATTCTCGGCTGCGATGGCGGTCTCTACGTGACGTATGATCGCTGCGAAAACTGGGACCACCTCAATCACACGGCGCTGGGCCAGTTCTATCACGTCGGTGTGGGACCACGGCGCGACTACTGGGTTTACGGCGGACTCCAGGACAATGGATCCTGGGGCGCCCCACACCGCAGCGCCAAGGGCTCAGGCCCCGTCAACGAGGATTGGATCCGCATCGGTGGCGGCGATGGCTTCATCTGTCTGGTCGACCCTGACGACCCTGACCAGATTTATTACGAGAGCCAGAACGGCAACATGGCTCGCACCCATCTGAGCACCTTCGAAAGCGCTCGCATCCGCCCCAGTTCTCCCAGCAAAGACAGCAGCAAATCATCACCGCCGCCAAGCAATCGCTTCAACTGGAAGACACCCTTCATCCTCTCTCACCACAACTCTCGCATCTACTACTGTGCGGGCAACCGCGTCTTCCGATCGCTGGATCGAGGCAACAAGCTCAAGGCGATCTCTCCGGAGATCACCTTGACCGACCGCGGCAGCGGCACTGCCCTGGCCGAATCGCTGCACAACCCCGATGTGCTCTACGTCGGCACCGACGACGGTGCCATGTGGGGAACGCGCGATGGCGGCAAGACCTGGAATGACCTCTTCGGTTTCACCGCAGTTTCCAGTCCCGCAGAAGCGAGTTCGACCAAGGCCGGCAAACCCGCCGAAGCCACTGCCACCAAGGGCAAGAGCAAACCCCTGGCAAAACCCAAATCGAAGATCGCCAAGATCGTCTCCGGGCCGCGCTGGGTCAGTTCCATCGAAGCTTCGCGCCACGTAGAAGGTCGCGCATACGTGACCCTCGACGCCCATCGCTCAGACGATGACCATCCCTATGTCCTCGTCACCGAAGACTTCGGCAACAGCTGGAGATCGCTCCATGACAAGCTGCCTCGCGGTTCAACGCGAGTCATTCGTGAGGACATCCACAATCCCGATGTGCTCTACCTGGGGACCGAGTTCGCGCTGTTCGCCTCGATCGATCGAGGCCAGTCCTGGACATCGATGAACACCAACCTACCCACGGTCGCCATCCATGAGATCGCCCAGCACGCGACCTCGGGCGAGATCATCGCCGGCACCCACGGTCGTAGCTTGTGGCTCCTGGATGTGACCGCTCTGCGGCAGATGTCCTGGAAGACGGTCCGGAGCGATGCCCATCTTTACAAGCCGAACACCCTGATCACCTGGCGCGCCACGAAGCGCCGCGGAGTCAGCGGCGGAGCCCGCCGTTACACCGGTCAAAATCCACCCAACCAGGCCGAGATCTTCTATTCCCTCGCCAAGAACACCAAGAATGTGAAACTCACGATTCAAGATCAGGCCGGTGTGACCATCCGAACCCTCGAAGCCAACGGGAGCAAGGGCCTGCACCGTGTGACCTGGGACCTGCGCCAAGATGCCCCCGAGAAACCCAGCGAGGCGACGCACAGCCACAGCAAGTGGAATCACATGTCTGGGCGCTACGGGCGTGGCCGCAGCACGGCACCCGGCAAGTACTGGGCCCATCTCACCGCTGGTGGGTCCACCTTCACTCAAGAGTTCGAGATCCTGACCGATCCCAACTACCCTGACACGACCACAACGGGCAAGGGCTCCGACGACGAGGAGCAAGACGGCTGAGTTGAGGCAAGTTCAATAGCCGAGGAAGTCTCCGACATCGATGTCGGAGACTGTCGGCTCCGAGATCACTCAGCGAGTTCAGCCATTGAGCTCATCCGGACCGGGACAAAGGGCTCCCGGACCCCCTCTTCTTCCCAACCGCACAGGAAGCCAAGGGCCGGTGCACAGACCTTGCCCTGGCACGGCCCCATTCCGCATCGAGAGTTGAGCTTCGCATCACGCATTCCTGCATGACCGCGGATCTCCCGCCAGAAAACATCCTCACACCGGCACACGATGGTCTCATCGGACGGCATGGCACGAAGTTCGTCACGAAGTTCGAAACCAGCCCTCAATCTGATAGCAAACTGCTGCTGCTGATGACGTGCGCGGAGAAGGCCAGCGGGAAGGGTCTCGGTTCCGGCAGCCGCCAGACCGGCGATACAGCCCTCGACAACCGCCTTATCAACACCTCCGATTCCCGTCGCTTCACCGGCGCAAAAAACATCTGCGACGCTGGTCTGCTGGCGTTCATCGACCCAGACCCGTCGCTCCACGATCTCACAACCGAGATGTCTGGCCACACCGATATCCGCGACGAGACCAAATCCACAGGCCAGATAATCGCAGGCCAGCGAAACATCCCCTCGAGCCGTATGCATCACCACCCTCTCGATGTGATCACCACCCTCGGCCCGGAGCGGCCAGCTCGAATAGTGACGACGCACCCCCATCAGACGAGCAGTCATACCCGCTGCTTGCACGGCCTTACGTGGATGACCGATCAACCCGAGACCAAAACGCATCACCCTGCCCCGTGAAGCCTGCTCGAAAACCCCGGCGATGTGCGCTCCTGATTTCCTGAAACTATCGGCTGCAGCCAGCAAGAGCGGCCCACTACCGGCGAGAACAATGCGAGCGCCCTTGAGGTCGAGTCCTCCCTTGGCCAGCGACTGCAGACCGCCTGCCCCGGTCACTCCGGCAAGCGTCCAGTTCGGGAAGGGCAGGAAAAGCTCGCGAGCACCTGTGGCCAGAATCAAGCGATCACAATCCACGGTCACGACAGATTCCAGCGTCTCGATACAAAGCTGCCGCGGACCGGAAGTGGCGAAAACCCTCGCACTCGTCAAACACTCGGCGCCCGACTCGGCAAACTCCGCAATCCACCGACGGGCAACAGCCGGCTGACTCACCTCCTCCTTACCGCGCCAGATCTGACCACCGAGATTCGCGCCGGCATCGACAAGCACGACCGACCGACCGGCCTGCGCAGCACGCGTGGCTGCCGCCACACCGGCCGGCCCTCCTCCGATGATCGCGATATCACAGCGCTTACGCTTCATCGGTCGGTCCTCACATCCATGCCTTCACGGCAGAACCGATCACAAGACAGTTGATGAGAACAGCCATCGATAGTGACTCTGCACTCCAAGCAACTGCCCATACCGCATAGAGGCCCGCGCACCTGCCCGGAGACCGATCGACGAAATCCACTGACACCTGCCATCATCAAGGCAGCCGCCACCGTCACTCCGGCAGGCACGGTGACCTCTTCGCCATCAATACGGATACAGATGTGATCAGCCATGGCTCACATCCTTGGTAAAGCGATCCGGTCGATATGGGTCCGGATCGATCACCGGCTCACGGCCCAACGCCATATCCAGGACCAGACGAGCCGTGCCCAGCGAAGTCGTGATCCCCAGCCCTTCGTGACCGGCCGCGAGGATCACGCTGCTCATCCCCGGCACACGCCCGATCAAGGGCAAATGGTCGTGAGTCGCCGGGCGAAATCCGGTCCATCCTCGAATGACCTGGAGTTGTGCGATTGCGGGCATGTGATCCACGGCGCAGCGGATCATCTCCCGCACGATCTCGGGTTCGATTTCGGAGTCTTCCTTGCCGTACTGCCGCGATGAACCCAAGAGCATCTGGCCGGTGATACGCGGCTGAAGATTGAACGCAATCGAAGTCTTGCTGTGCGTGTGTGCACTTTGCAGATAGTCCAGTCCGACAACCTGATGACGACAGAAACCAGGGTAACGCGCGGTGATCAGAAGATGGCCCTTGCGTGGATGAATCACAGCTCCCGGAACCGGCTCCGCCAGCAGAGCCAAGGCATTCTGACCAGCGGCGTTCACGATCAAATCAGCCTCGATCTTCTCGCCGCTGCGCAATCGCACTGATTTCTCATCGATCGATTCCACTACCGCGCCGGTGATGAACTCAGCGCCAGCAGCACAGGCGCGCTCCAAGAGCCAAACCGCCATGGCCGGCGGATAGACGATACTGTCGCCCGGCACGCGCAAGCCGCCCGCAAAGCCTTCGCGCAAATTGGGTTCGGCTTCGCGCAAACTCTGGGGGTCAAGAATCTCGGTATCGACTCCTCGCTGGCTATAAAAGTCATGCTTTCGCACAGCCGCCGCCATCTCCTCGCCGGTAGCAGCAACCCACAGTGTCCCGCATGGGTCGCGTTCGGCCGCCGCCGGAAGTCGATCGGCAAGACCATCCCACAAGGACTGGGAATAGCGAGTCAGAGCAAATTGAGCCTCTGAGTCATCCATCACGACAATCTGCCCCATGCACGCTGCAGTCGCACCACCACCCGCCGCGCCGGCATCAAGAATCAGAACACGCAGACCCTCGGCCGCAAGCTCGCAGGCACACGCCGCACCAACAATGCCAGCCCCCACGACAACTACATCCGAAGAGCTTGGAAACATGCTAGACATGACCGATAGACCCCAGAACATGCGGGCCCGGAGCCTGCGGCTCAAGCCTCTAAGTGCCGCTGGAAAGACTCTCCGGCCTCGGAGCCGTCACGAAAAGCGGTCGTTCGCCGGAAAGACGCTCGTACCCGGCCATCCTGGCATTTCCGGTTCACGCAAAGCAAGCTGCGCGCAGTCTTGATTTCCGAATCCATTTCCCTCATTTCCACCCCTGCCGGTAGTGTTCGCACCGGCAATTCGATCACAACCAGATCACGGTGGCGGAAAGTCAAGCAAGTCACCGATCGATCAAAAAGACACCACCCACTTCCTCACTCAGGACAAACGATGCACGACTACGTTTCCAACCTCATGCAGGATGTCAAGGCCAGCAACCCTGCCGAACCTGAATTCCATCAGGCCGTCATGGAAGTTGCCGAATCCTTGGCCCTGGTATTCGATCGTCACCCTGAATATCGCAACAGCAAGATCCTCGAACGAATCATCGAACCCGAACGCGTCATCATGTTCCGGGTGCCATGGATGAACGACGAGGGCAATGTCGAGATCAATCGTGGATTCCGGGTCGAGATGAACAGTGCCATCGGACCTTACAAGGGTGGACTGCGTTTCCACCCATCGGTCAATCTCGGCATTCTCAAATTCTTGGCATTCGAACAGGTCTTCAAGAACTCCCTCACAACGATGCCGATGGGTGGCGGCAAAGGAGGCTCCGACTTCGACCCCAAGGGAAAAAGCGACACGGAAGTGATGCGCTTTTGTCAGAGCTTCATGGCTGAACTCCACCGTCACATCGGAGCTAACACCGATGTGCCAGCCGGCGATATCGGTGTTGGTGGCCGTGAAATAGGCTACCTGTTCGGGCAGTACAAGCGCCTCGCCAATGAGTTCACGGGAGTTCTCACGGGCAAGGGATTGAACTGGGGCGGGTCCCTGATCCGGCCGGAAGCGACGGGCTACGGAGCGGTCTACTTTGCCCGCGAGATGCTCGCAGCTCGCGAACAATCGCTGGAGGGACGAGTTTGCCTCGTCTCCGGAAGTGGCAATGTCGCCCAGTATGCGACCGAGAAGTTGATCGAACTCGGTGCCAAAGTCACGACAATGTCCGATTCAAGCGGTTACATACATGACGAGGCCGGCATCGGTCCTGAGAAGCTCGAGTTCATCATGGAACTCAAGAACAAGCGCCGGGGGCGCATCCGCGAATACGCCGAAAAGTACCCGGACTCGGTCTACACGGAGGTCGACGCATCCATGGAGGCCAACCCCATATGGAGCCATCAAGCCGACTGCGCCTTCCCGTGTGCGACCCAGAACGAAATCAATGCCGCTGATGCCCAAAACCTCATCAGCAATGGTGTCACCCTGGTAAGCGAGGGGGCCAATATGCCGACAACAGCTGATGGCGTCCCGGTCTTCCTCGAAGCGGGCATCCTGTATGGTCCCGGCAAGGCAGCAAATGCCGGCGGCGTGGCGGTCTCCGGCCTGGAAATGGCACAGAACAGCATGCGTTACGCTTGGCGCAGGGACGAAGTTGATAGTCGCCTACAGATCATCATGACCGATATCCACGAAGCCTGCACATCTGCCGCGGAACGGTTTGGTGTGCCTGGTAACTATGTCCATGGCGCCAATATCGCCGGATTCTTGAAGGTCGCCGACGCCATGTTGGATCAGGGCATCGTCTGACCATCCGCACGATGAGCAACCGGAAAAACGCCGACAGCAAACCATCCGAACAAACTCGCCTGCGCAGCTTTCAGGAGTTGATGCAGCACCGTGTCCGGCGCGTCCTCCTCGTCTCGAGTCTCTATGATTCCTTCATCCTGTCCGAAGAAGGACATCTCCACGAAGCTCTGTTCAGCCGTTTCATCGACCTGAACATCAGCAACATTCCTGATCTGGTGCGGGTGCCCGATGGCGCGCAGGCATTACGAGCCGCGGAGTCCCGCGGCCCCTTCGACCTGATCATCGCCAGCGTCAACACCGGCGATATCGATCCGATCGAACTCACTCGCCGACTCCGGGAATCAGGCCGTTTCGTACCGGTCATCGTCTTGGCCTACTCCAGCCGGGAGCTTGCCGCTTTTGTCAACAACAACGACCTCAGCCTGCTCGAGCGCGTCTTCCTTTGGCAGGGTGACGTCGGCATCCTCCTGGCGATCATCAAGAACACCGAGGATCGCCGCAACATCCCATACGACACCGGCGTCAGGGGCATCCCGGCCATCATCGTCGTCGAGGACAACATCCGCTTTTACTCCTCTTTCCTCCCGGTCATTTACGGAGAGATCTTCAAGCACACCCACAACCTCCTCTCCGAAGATCTCAATCTATCCCAGAAGATGCTCCGCATGCGGGCACGACCAAGAGTCCTGCTCTGCTCCAGCTACGAAGAAGCATGGGGGCATTTCACTCGCTACCGCGAGCACATCCTCGGGATCATCTCAGATTTCGAATTCCCTCGGAAAGGCCAGTTGGATCGTCGCGCCGGGCTCAAACTCACCGCCCGTGCTCGCCGCTCCAGACCTGACATTCGCATCGTCCTCCAGTCGAGTAACCAGGAGAACAAGCGCCTGGCCGATGAAGTCGGCGCATCATTTCTCCTGAAAGGGTCGCCGTTCCTTCTCCACCAGCTCCGCAACATCCTCATCGACCGCTTTGGCTTCGGCGACTTCGTCTTCCGGCTTCCCGACCACACGGCCATCGATCAAGCTCACGACCTGAAGACCCTGGTCAAAAAGCTCAAGACCGTCCCACTGGAAAGCATCGGCTACCACGCCGAACGAAACCATTTTTCCAACTGGCTCAAAGCTCGCACCGAATTTGCTCTGGCCGAGAAACTCCTCCCCCAAGCAATCGGAAAATTCAAGAAACTCGATGATCTCCGCGACCATCTGCTGCGCATGATCAGCGAGCATCGCGAGCAGCGAAATCGGCTCGTCATCACCGACTTCGATCGCAACCGATTTGAACCTACCGTCAGCATCACAAGGATAGGAAGCGGTTCGCTCGGCGGGAAAGCCCGAGGGATCGCTTTCGTCAACCGGATCCTGCAAGCCACAGAGATCGAAAAGGTTTTCCCCGACATCGACATCGTCGTCCCTCCCTCGGTAGTTCTGGCAACCGGCGTGTTCGAGGATTTCCTCGAACAGAACGACCTCGGAGACTTCGCCATCGCATCGGAATCAGACCAGGAAATTCGCGAACGCTTCCTCTCCTCTCCACTCCCACGTGAAATCATCGAGGATCTCGAAGCATTCGTGCAGACCATCAAGTATCCGCTTGCTGTCCGCTCTTCCAGCCTCCTGGAAGACTCCTTCGCACAGCCTTTTGCCGGGGTCTACGAGACCTACATGATCCCGAACAACGATGAAGATGACGCTACACGTTTAGGACAGCTCATCGACGCAGTCAAACTCGTCTACGCCTCGACCTTCTCCTTGCGTGCCAAGTCATACATGGACATGACCATCTATCGCCTCGAGGAAGAGCGTATGGCGGTCATCATCCAGCAAGTCGTTGGGACTCACCACGGCAACCGCTTCTATCCAGACTTTGCCGGAGTTGCGCGCTCGTACAACTTCTATCCCCACCCACCCCACACGAGCGCGGACGGCGTTGTCGCCATGGGCTTGGGAATGGGGCGAACGGTCGTCGATGGATCACCCTGCCTTCGTTTCTGCCCAAAGTATCCACGCCACGCTATTGGTTTTTCTTCATCCGAAGATGCATTGAAAAACTCCCAGCGCCAATTCTTTGCCATCGACATGGAACGCCCACCGGAAGGCGATAACTATGCCGAACTTGGCCTGTATGGACTCGATGACGCCGAGGGTGACGGGACCTTGACTCAGCTCGGATCAACTTATCTTCCCGATGACAACAGAGTCGTCGATGGCATCTCTCGAGATGGCATCCGCCTCGTGAGCTTCGCGCAAATCCTCAAGCACGACACCTTTCCGCTGGCGAAGATCCTGGATCACCTTCTTGATCGGGGAGCACGTGGGACCGCAACGCCGGTCGAGATCGAGTTCGCCGCCACGCTCCCAACCACTCGGGATGCAAAGCCCCAGTTTGGCTTCCTGCAACTGCGCCCGCTGGCCCTATCCATGGAAAGCGAAGAGGTCTCGATTGGCGATATCAAACAATCCGATCTGATCTGCCGCAGCACGACGATTCTTGGAAATGGTCGGTTTGCCGATATTTGCGACATCATCGTCGTCGATTTTCACCGATTCGAACGCTCAAAAAGCACGGAGATCGCCAAGATCGTCGGCAGCTTCAACGCCCAGTTGAAGCAACAAACCCGCCCATATCTCTTGATCGGCGTCGGACGCTGGGGATCGAATGATCCCAACCTCGGCATCCCCGTCAGCTGGAGCCAGATCTCCGGCGCACAGATCATCGTCGAATCGGGTTTCCGGGATCTGAAGGTTGCCCCATCGCAGGGCACACACTTCTTCCAGAACCTGACCACCAGCAATGTCGGCTACTTCACAGTTAATCCGGAATCCGGCGAGGGCTACGTCGATTGGGAATGGCTCGCCAACATCAAGGCCACCGGGGAATCCGATTGTGTTCGCCATCTGCAACTCCGCAAGCCCATGACCGTCAAGATGGACGGCCGTTCCGGCGAAGGAGTCATCATCAAGCCTTCAGCAAAATGATCGGAGCTTGCAGCGACTTCAGCGCTTGCCGGTAATCACCGGCAATGGCGGCGCCGAAATTTTCAAGAACAGCACCGAAAAGCAGGTGCCTGTCAGATCCCCCTGAAACAGTCCCCTGGACACCCGAGCGGGACCGCGCCGGAAACCGCCCGCGCTGCCGCCATCGAGCAATCCAAGCAGCATGCTAGCCCCTTCGAAATACCAGTCGCGATTCCCGAGCAGAGCCACTCGGTTGAGTTCGCAAGCACGCTCGAGGCCATAGATGTAGTAGTGGTAGTGTCGGCCGTTGGGATTGTCGCGCACACTGAAGTTGTGGAGCATCCAGGCAAAACCAGTCTCCTTGGATTTAGAGATCTGACCCAGGACCGTGCCGCCCTTCTTGAGGCTGCGCAGCACCGCATCGCAGATGCTCACACCGGTCAGCCCGGCCGTGGTCATGCTCCCGGTCAACGGCGTGCTCGGCGCAAAACCACCACGCCGACCACCGCCCGTCGAACCTCTGACCTTGTATGGCCAGCCCGAGCCCGTGATCTTGCGCCCACGCACAACCGTTCGTCGGCTACCCTGCGCAGCAGCACCCTCGCGCAACTGCGCATATTGCTGATGACTTACCAGGCGCAGCACCGGCGCGGCCGCCTTGTCGCTCTTTTGATCGGTCAACCAGTGCTTGGCATTGGCAAACCAGACGGTCGGCGAAATCGGCACACCACACAGATAGGCCGAGTAGAGACCAAGTAAGGCATACTGCGTATTGGAGTTGTCGTATGCAGCATTGGGCGTGTAGTGAAAACGCAGCACGTAAGCAGTGTTGCCCGCGCTGCTATCCACATTCTTGAGCAGTGTTGTCGTCCACTCCTGCATCAAATCGAGATCCGCTTGCGGAACAACACGCTTGGCCGGCTCGACGATTCGACCTTCGAGCAAGGCCGTGCGCTCGTCCACCGGCGCATACAAGGCTTCCATCGCCATCAGAGCCAGGGACAAGGAGTAGGTGTCGACCAATTTGCGCTTGCGCAGATCCGCGAACCCATCCACCAGAACCTCGTCATCGCGATCGACATCAGCCTTGACCAGCGTCAGCAGGCACAGTGCCAGCAAACCGCTGTCGTAGGTTCTCGTGGCACTGTCAGGATCACGGAAGAGCTGGCCGCCGGCAGCCGATCGGACCGCAGCCTTGATGAAATCCGAACCCGTGCGGATCGCATCGGCCACCTCAGCATTGAAGCCGGGGTACCGGTTCACCTTGACCCCTCGCAAATTCCATGTCTGAGAAAAGACAGAGTCCGAAGTGGCTCCAGCGGCACCGCCAACAGCACCGCGCCCTCCTGGACCGCGCCCTCCTGGCCTGCGCCCTCCTGGACCACGCCCACCTGGACCACGCCCACCTGCTCCACCTGCGCGAGCAGCTTGCGCGGCAGCCACCACAACATGGGCCTTCAACTCGCTTTCGAACCAGGTCACCAAGCCCCTCTCCCCGTCCACTTTGCGGCGGACCACGATGGTGCCCTTGATCGGTGTGAGCTCTTCCCGTCCAAATCCTCCGCGCCCGGCTGCCCCACCCTTGGCCTCTACAGGTTCGATCGCTGCTTCAATGGTTTGAACCCCTTCGCCATCGGCCTTCCCGGTCTTGCCGGTGAGCTGCAAGGCACCAACTCCCGAGATGTTCGGAAAGTCCATGGTGAACTTGCCGCCACGAGCCGTCTGACGCAGATCGAAGGCGAGAGCCATATCCAGTTCCCGCAGCACTGCCGCCGGTCGACGCACGAACTGCTTCTTTGGGTCCAGTTCGCCCTCGAGGAGGACAGCCGGCATGACCGGTTCGGATCTACCCATGACGGATGATGTCACCGGCAAGCTACCCGTGCTGGTCCGGTCATAGAAAACCACACCCCTCTCGGGGATCTTCCACACCACCTTCTGGGCCATGGCAAACGGCTGACAAAAGATCAGCGCCAAAGAGAGTGCGATGGGAGCTCTGCTGGGATGTAACACGGTCATGTTCTCAAACTGCGAGCATCTCCTAGAACGGCAAGGCTGGCTCGCGTCCACACACCAACCATGGGATATCGAACGCTAAAGCCCTGCCTCAGATACACGGACAAGAGCCTTATCTTCCCCATGCGCAGGTTCAACGCAAGCCTCACGCCCTGCGCGTCGCTCCGGCACATGAAGCCCCATCAGCGAGATCGGCGGCCGAGATATCGAGCAGACAGATCGAGAGCCCGATCATTGGAACATAAGAGACTGACGGCGCAGCCACCCTTGCCGTATAACAACCATCGCCGATTCTGGGGAAGGAATCGCCTCCTCGAATTCCACTTTTCACAAGGATTCACGATGCATCGCGCCATTCGTCCCTCCGTCCGTCAAACCATCCTTTGCCTCGCCATCCTCTACCCACTCACCGCAGTGGCGATCGGACAGGCCCCGACCGAAACCAATCGGGCGAACTACAAGCTTGCCGAAAAGTATTCCTCGGACTTCCTGCGCCAATTTGCCTACAGCACTTCGATCCGCCCGACATGGATCGGCAAGAGTGATCGCTTTTGGTACAGCTATCGCACCAGCGAAGGGACGCGCTACTGGATCGTCGATCCAAAGGCGAAAACGAAGCTACCGCTCTTCGACCACTCAGCGCTCGCAGCAAGCCTCTCCGACGAACTCCACAAGGCACAGAACGCAGACCGTCTCGAACTCTCAGGGCTATCGATCGATGATGACGGTTCCAAACTGAAGTTCTCCACTGGCAATCGAACATTCGAGTACGTCCTGACCACCGCAACCCTCACGAACAAGGGGCCGGCCTCTCGTAGCAGCCGCGGGCGATCCTCGAGTCCATCTTCCACGAGTCGTGAAGATTACATACGACGCATGGAGGAATACCGTCGCGAGAAACAAAAGCGTGATGACGAGGAGCAAAAGCGCGACGACGAAGAACAAAAGATCGATGACAAGGAACAAAAAAATGATGGCGGGGAGAAAAAGAGCGATGACAAGTCCTCCAGTCGTAGCACGAGTTCCCGTGGACGCAGCTCCGACTACCGCTCCTTCGCGCCTGATCGCAAGGCCTTCACCTATGTCCAAGGGCACAACCTTTTTTATGTCCCCGTGCGAGAAGTTCCGGCGAAAAAACCAACCGGCTCACCCCAGGCGAAGGGGGCGGTGATCAGCAAGGTCGACGAGGTTGCAGCCAAGGAGGCCTCAGCAAGATCTGATGGCAAGAACGCTGGCGCCAAGACTGTCGAGGACAAGAAAGCCCGAACAACCGGCGCCAAGACTGTCGAGGACAAGAAAGTCAAAACGACCGGCGCCAAGACTGTCGAGGACAAGAAAGCCAAGACGACCGGCGCCAAGACTGTCGAGGACAAGAAAGCCAAGACGACCGGCGCCAAGACTGTCGAGGACAAGAAAGCCAAGACGACCGGCACCAAGACTGCCGAGGACAAGAAAGCCAAGAGCGAGGCCTCCGCGGAGACAAAGGTACCAACCGGAGACAAGCCCACCAGCCGTTCCCGGCGCCCCTCGACCCGCTATATCGAAGGCGCGCACATTCAGTTGACTTCCAACGGCGCCGAAGGGTACGGCTTCAGCTCCAGCCGCTCCAGCCGCTCCAGTCGCTACAGCCGAAGCCGCAGCACCAGCCAGCGCAGTGGCAGCGAAGGCAGCAACAGCACACCGAGCGATCGCCGCACATCGGCACGCGTTTCCTGGTCCAAGGACTCGAGCGCCTTCTATGTTTCACGTTCCGACTCTCGAGATCTCAAAGACCTCTTCCTGGTCAACTCCATCGCCGAACCCCGCCCGACCCTGCGAAGCTACAAGTACACCATGCCTGGCGAGGAGGGTATCCGGCGTTCCGAGCTGCACTACTTCACGAAAGAATCCAAGAAGCTCACGAGAGTCACGCCCAAATGGAAGGACGAGAGTTATTCGAGCACCTCCTGGTTCGAAGATTCCAGTGTGATGCGCTTCATTCGTCGCGATCGAGTTCGGCGCAATGCCGAACTCTGTGCTCTCGACACGAGAACCGGGAAAGTCGAAGTCCTGATCAGCGAGGCGATCGAAGATGCCAACCTCTCGCTCCAGAGCGCACGGCACCTCAAAAAACGCAAGGAGTTCATCTGGTGGTCCGAGCGCAGCGGTTGGGGCCACTACTACCTCTATGATAGTGATGGCAAGCTCAAGAACCCGATCACGCGGGGGCTCTTCCGCGCCAGCAGCATCATCGCCGTGGATGAGGAGAAGGGCATCATGTGGTTCCGCGGCAATGGCCGCGAGAAGGGTGAAAACATCTATTACGAGCACCTCTACCGCGTCTACCTGGACGGCACCGGACTCACCCTCCTCGATCCAGGAAATGCAACTCACCGCTCAACCACATCTCCCACCCGAGCCTTCCTCGTCGACAACTCTTCGAGAATCGACATGACTCCCAAGAGTGTGCTACGTGACAACACCGGCAAAAAGATCATGAACCTCGAGGAAGCCGATCTCTCCAAGCTCCGCGAAATCGGCTGGAAAATTCCCGAGACCTTCATGGTGAAAGCAGCCGACGGGACAACCAATCTCTACGGCAATATGTGGAAGCCCTTCGACTTCGATCCGAACAAGAAGTATCCGATCATCGCCAGCGTCTACCCCGGCCCGCAGATGGAAGGTGTCTCCCACAGCTTCTCGTCATCAAGCAGCCAGCAGCAACTCGCGCAACTCGGCTTCATCGTTGTCCAGGTAGGCCACCGTGGCGGCACACCCAAACGCTCGAAGTCCTACCACGCCCACAGCTACGGAAATCTCCGCGACTACGGGCTCGCCGACAAGAAAACAGCTCTCGAACAACTTGCAGCTCGGCACGCCTACATCGATATCGACCGCGTTGGCATCTACGGGCACTCGGGCGGTGGCTTCATGAGTGCTGCAGCGGTACTGAAAGAACCCTACAACGACTTCTTCAGGGTCGCCGTAGCCTCGTCGGGCAACCACGACAACAACATCTACAACTCTTCCTGGGGCGAGCGCTACCACGGCATGAAGGAAGTAGCCGTGGAGGAAAAGTCCACTCAAGGCGATGAGTCCAAGCGCAGCAGCAGCCAGAGCGATCAAACCCAGGGCAAGGAGAAATCGAGCAAGACGAACAGTCAGGCGGAGAAGAGCAAGAAAGTCGATGGTGAAAAAGACAAGAGCACCACGGCCAAAAAGACCAAGGAAACAAAGTTCGAGATCACCGTGCCAACCAATGCCGAGCTTGCGGAAAACCTCAAGGGCCACCTCCTCCTCGTGCATGGCGAACTGGACACCAACGTGCATCCTGCAAACACCATGCGTCTGGCCGATGCCCTGCTGAAAGCCAACAAGCGTTTCGACATGCTGATCCTCCCTGGCACAGGCCATGGCTACGGCAAGTATCGCAACTACTTCACCCACCGCATGTGGGAGCACTTCACCGAGCATCTTCTCGGCGACACGCAACCTGGCGCAGACATCCTCGAAAAATCCAGGTTCAAGAACCGCTGAGAACGGCGAGCCGCACCAGAATCTGTCCGATCCGGTCAGTGAATCATGAACTCACACAGGTTCCACCCCGCAGCCGGGTGATATAACCTCCCCACCGTGCTGCGCCGACCCAAATCAGCCTTCCTGATCCTCGTCATCACCCTGTTGCTGCTCGAATCGGCGTTACAGGTGATCGCCCTGTGCACCTGGTTGCTGACGACGACCGGCGATGAGAAGGCGAGCGCCGATAAGACCATCTTGTGCATCGGCGACTCCTACACCTACGGCCTCGGCGCGACCTCGCGCCAAGCCTCGTACCCGGGCAAACTCGACGCCCTGCTCAAGCAAGAACTGGGCGACCGCTGGGCAACTGTCAACAAGGGCTACCCCGGCCAGACCTCACGCGACGTCTTGCGCCGGTTGGACGGGCAACTGTCCGAAATTCGGCCCAGCGTCGTCTGCCTGATCGTGGGCATCAACGACCACATTCTCCGACCCGAAGAGTTGCTCCTCGGCAACCCAGCCGACCAGTCCCACGACCAAGGTACACCCTTTCGCTTCGAGTGCCGCACGCTCCGCCTGATCTCGATTTTCCTGGCTTCTGATTCCACAGAAAACTCACCTGCCAACACCACCGATCCTGCGGCCGACCCCACCGACCAGAGTTCTCTGGCCGACGAGCGTGGCCGCGGACAAGCCCTCATGAACCAAGGGCGCTTCGCCGAGTCGGAAGCAATCCTGACAGCCTGCCTGGCTCGAGCCGAATCAACCGACACCGCCGTGCTCCGCATGGATCTGGCCACCCTCTATGGCCGGTGGGGAAAGCCCGTTCAAGCTCGCGAGCAATGCAACAGCCTGCGCAAAATCTACGAGGATGAACCGAGTGCCAACATCGCTGAAGCCTTGCTTCTCGGTCTCATCGGCAGCGGACATGACGACGAAGCCTTCGCTCTCGAGAAAAGATTGGTCGAACAGTTCCCCGACAACTCAACCTTCAGCCTCTACCTCGCCGACCACCTGTCGCGGCATGTCGATATCGCCACCGCGATCACTGAGATCGACCGAACCATCGGACTACTCGCAAGCGACACCGACGATGAACACATCGCCTATGTGTGGCGGCGGCGAGCCGAAATGTACATCGGTGTCGATCCCCTCGAATCGCTGAAAAGCCTCATCCGTAGCCACTCCCACTCTCCCGAGGTTGCCGTAGCCCGAGGACTCATCATCCTTCATGCTGACAAGTTCACTCCGAAGATGCTCGACCAGGCCATCAGCGCAACAG
>CAZIVO010000038.1:17800-27761 GCA_964542765.1 uncultured candidatus Brocadiaceae bacterium
CCGCCCATCGGTCATCAGCGAGTTCAAAAGATTTCTCGACGACACCTTGTCCGACTCCAGCGCCGATCAGGTCCGCATCCTCCGAAGCCATATACAGCAGATCCTGGAGCGCACGCGCTCGGCAGGAGCCGAGTTGATCATGGCCTCCTACCCCCGCCCAAACCCTGATCGCACCCAGTTTCGCATCGCCCAGGAACTCGGCATCCCGTGGGTCCAGATCTCCAACGCCTTCGAGGCGGCGCTGCGCACGGACCCGAACCGCGAACTATTCATCCCCGATGACCACCCCAACGATGCTGGATACGCACTGATGGCGCGAGAACTGAGCCGCTTCCTGCTGCAGCGGTTGAAACGCTGACCACTGATCGAAGGAGTTGCCGCAAGGCAAGCCTCCCGGACATCAAACCTAGACAGAAGATGCCCGGAAGAAATTCAGCCTACTGACCTACCGTCCCCATACCGCCGGAACTGCCGCTCACGCCGCTCTTGCTGAGCATCCACCATTGGTTGTGGAAGACCGCACCATCCATGTAAGCCGCATTGGGGATCTTCAGGGTGAAGGTCGCTCCACCGCCATTGTTGGTGGGAACGGTCACGGCAACTTCACCGGAGGAGTAAAGGCTCGTGCACATGCCAATCTTGAGGCTCGGGTTCTTGACGCCGAAAAAGACAGCAGCCGGTGCGCTTGCCGGCCCACCCTGGATCATCAACTTCATCGAGCCGCCGAGCTTGGGGACGCCATCGTTGAAGAAGGCAAGATTATTGCCGCACAGGGCTCGCCACGCCGGGTACTGGACAATGCCCGTCACCGCCCAGGGCGTTCCCCCACCCGGAGGCCTACGCCAGTAGGTGGAGAGCGTCGGGCTCTTACCCGATGACAGGCTCGCGGCCAGGATATTGGTCGAGTCATACTGAGAGATCCAAAGGGCCTCGCCTGCCTTGATGATCACCGGCTTCGTCAAACGGCAGGTGTACCATTCCGCCTTGTTGGTCACCGTAATGGTTCCGGTCGCAACAGGATTCAAATCCGGCGTACCCGGAACTGCCGACTCGCGGTACACCCCGCAGGTCATTGTCGCCACCGGCGCCACAGGGCTGATCGTGTGGAGTTGGAATCCAACGAGCACGGTTGGATTGGGGAATTTCACGCCATAGCAATACTCATTCGGCAAGGTCTGCGTGTTCAAGACGCCACCACCATTGTTCAGGCTGACACACGCAGTGCCACAGTTGTCGCCCAGGAGCGAATAGCTCGCGACTGCAGCATTGGGGTTCTGGCCACCACCCGGTGGCGTTGCCCTGGCCCGACCCGTTTCGGTCAGCGCGGCAGATTGCTGCGCTACAAGGGGCATCACCAGGAAAGAAATCGCGAGGGCGGAAAGGGCTTGTCGCATCGTGGAAACCTGTAGGACGAGATAGGGGTAAACACCCACGCAATAGCAAACATGCGGGGTTCTGCCGACTATACCGCACCCTCAAAGCACGAAGAACCCCCCCCAAAAACCCACAGGGACTCTTCCCCCTTGCCCACCGGCACACCCTCCATCACCCTCATCGCTGGCTCTGCCAAACAGCTAATCTTTCAGGAACATTGAGCCCCGGCCACCGCGCAGTTAAGAGATGGGCAGGACTTTCCACGATGAGCAAGAGCGAAGAGACTACCGGCCCTCACTTCATTGAGAAGATCATCGACGCGGATCTTGCTGCCGGCAAGAACGGCGGCAAGGTTCACACTCGCTTCCCGCCCGAGCCCAATGGCTACCTGCACATTGGCCACGCCAAGTCCATCTGCTTGAACTTTGGCCTGGCCAAAAAATACGGTGGCCCATGCAACCTCCGCTTCGACGATACCAATCCGACGACTGAGGACGTCGAGTATGTTCAGTCCATCCAGGACGACATCCGATGGCTCGGCTTCGACTGGGAAGATCGGATCTTCTTCGCCTCTGACTATTTTGACCAACTCTACCAGTGGGCCATCAAGCTCATCGAACTCGGCAAGGCCTACGTCGACCACTCCACCCTCGAAGAAGTCCGTGAGCAGCGTGGAACGCTCACCGAGCCCGGCGTCAACGGGCCTCACAGAGACCGCTCGGCCGAGGAGAACCTCTCCCTGTTCGAAAAGATGAAGGCCGGCGAACTGGAAGAAGGCGAATGCGTACTTCGTGCCAAGATCGACATGGCGCACCCCAACCTCAACATGCGTGATCCCACGATCTACAGGATCCGCAAAGCCACTCACCACCGCACCGGCGACAAGTGGTGCATCTATCCGATGTACGATTGGGCCCACGGACAATCCGATTCGATCGAAGGCATCACACATTCGATCTGCACGCTGGAGTTCGAGAATCATCGCCCACTCTACAATTGGTGCCTCGAACAACTCGGCATCCATCACCCACAGCAAATCGAGTTCGCTCGCCTCAACCTTTCGCACACCATCATGAGCAAGCGAAAGCTCCTCGAACTGGTCGAGGCAAAGCAAGTCTCGGGATGGGATGATCCACGCATGCCTACCCTGTCGGGACTGCGTCGGCGGGGCTACACACCCAAATCCATCCGCGATTTCTGCGAACTCGTCGGTGTCGCCAAGGCCGATGCTCTGATCGAGATGGCCCTGCTCGAACATTGTCTGCGAAACGACCTCAACCAGCACTCATCTCGGGTCATGGGAGTCCTCAACCCACTCAAGGTGGTCATCGAGAACTGGCCGGCGGGAAAAGTCGACGAAATCGATGCGGTCAACAATCCCGAAGACCCCGATGCCGGCACGCGCAAGGTTCCCTTTGCCGGCGAACTCTGGATCGAACGCGACGACTTCATGGAAGACCCCCCGAAGAAGTTCTTCCGACTGGCGCCGGGCAGAGAAGTCCGTCTCCGCTACGGCTACTTCATCACCTGCACGGATGTCATCAAGGACGATGCCGGGCAAGTCACCGAACTGCGCTGCTCCTACGACCCTGACTCTCGCGGCGGCTCCTCGCCGGACGGTCGCAAGGTCAAGGCCACGCTCCACTGGGTTTCCGCCGCTCACGCCATCCCGGCCGAGGTGCGTCTCTACGACACCTTGTTAAGCAATCCCACCCCCGGCAGTAGCGGGGATCACGCAGATGACCTCAATCCAGACTCGTTAGAAATTCTGCAGGACTGCCAGATCGAACCGAGCCTCGCAGCGGCGCGAGAGGGCGATCGTTTTCAATTCGAACGCATGGGCTACTTCTGCGTGGACTCCGACACGGGACAGAACGGCAAGCTGGTCTTCAACCGAACCGTTGGTCTGCGGGATTCGTGGGCGAAGATCCAAAAGCAGAAGAATTGAGGCGACTCGCCAACCATCACAACGTTCCGTAAGCATCAAAACCGAGCAACCGGCCATACCGACCCCGGCCACGATCAGCCGGCAACCAAGAAAGCGGTAGACCTCCCATACAAAATGCCGGTGGGTGGTAAGTTATGCGCAGTCGATATGCGCTTCTGCCCCCCTATCCCAGCCATTCTCACCGGCCTGCTGGCAACCATCGCCAGCTTGGCAAGCCAGAAGACCACAATCAGCTTCAACCGAGATGTCCGTCCCATCTTCTCGGAACACTGCTCCTCCTGTCATGGTCCGGACGCAGGGGCACGCAAGGCAAAGCTTCGCCTCGACACTCCCGCGGGGGCCCTCGCAGCACTCCGCGAAGGCGGCCATGCCATCAAACCCGGCAAGCCCGAGCAAAGCGTGCTCCTCCATCGCATCGAGAGCAATGATCCCAAATTCCGGATGCCACCAGCGGAAAGCGGCCCTGCCCTGACCACCGCTCAGATCCAGACGCTTTCGACCTGGATCGCCGAAGGTGCCAAATTCGAGCCACACTGGTCCTACATCAAAACCTCTCGGCACCCACTGCCCAGGACAAAGAACAAGAACTGGCCACTCAACCCCATCGACCACTTCATCCTGGCAGAGATCGAACGCTGCGAACTGAAGACTTCCCCCGAAGCTGACCCGCGAACACTGGCGCGGCGACTCGCAACCGATCTCACAGGATTGCCTCCAGCTGACGAGGACCTCGCACACTTGACCGAGGCCGCCGCCAAAGGAGCCTTCGCCTTCGAACACGCCTACACACGCTACGTCGAGCGACTCCTCGCCTCGCCAGCACATGCGGAACGACTCGCTGTCCATTGGCTGGATCTGGTTCGCTACGCCGACACCATGGGCTACCACGGGGATCAACCCAGGAGCCTGTCGCCCTACCGCGATTGGGTCATCGAGGCATTCTCACAGAACATGCCTTTCGACCAATTCACCACCGAACAACTTGCCGGCGACCTCCTCCCTCAGGCCACCCTCTCGCAACAGGTGGCGTCCAGCTACAACCGCCTCAATCGCGCTTCGGCCGAAGGCGGCGTGCAACCAAGGGAATACCTGTCCAAGTATGCTGCTGATCGAGTCCGCACCATGGGAAGCATCTGGCTGGGCTCGACGGTCGGCTGCGCCGAATGCCACGACCACAAATTCGACCCCTACACGACCAAGGACTTCTATCGATTCGCCAGCTTCTTCGCCGACATCAAGGAACTGGGCATCGTCCCCGGCGCCAAGCACATTGAACTTCTCTCGGTACCGACAGCCGACCAACAAAAAGAAGTGAAGCGCCTGTCGGAGCAACTTGCCGGCGCGCAGAAAACACTCGAAACAAAGACCCCGGCTTTGCTGGGAAGTTTCGAGAGATGGCAGAAAGAAATCCGCTCCGAAAGCCAGCGGTGGAAACTCCTGACGCCGAGCACGGCCAAGTCCCAAAGTGGTGCGGCCCTCACCATCGCCTCGGATGGCTCCATCGCCGCCAGTGGCAAGAACCCTCTGAAAGATCTCTACACCATCGTGGTGAAATCAGATCTAACCGCCTTGCAAGGCATTCGCCTGGAATGCCTCACCGATGAGTCATTGCCGGCCAAGGGACCGGGGCGTGCGAGCAATGGCAACTTCGTCATCACCGGGATCGATGTTTCGATCGGTGGCAAAAAACTCGAGTGGGTCAGATCCAAGGCACCCTTCAGCCAGAAGCAGTTCCTTGCCGAGCATCTGGCCAAAGGCAACAAGAAGGGATGGGCGGTCCTGCCGCAGATGGGGCGCAACCACCGTCTCACCCTCACGACGAAAGAGCCAGCAACCTTGGCACGCGACTCGGCTGGCGCTAGCCAGCTCGTCATCACCATCGCGCAAGCTCACGGCACCCGCCATACTCTCGGTCGTTTTCGCCTTCACGGTACCGCCACGGCCCCCGATCAACCGGCCGCCGAACTGCTTTCCCCCGACTTCATCGAACTCCTCGCGGTCGATCCAGCCCAGCGCAGCGCACCGCAGAAGAATCAACTCTGGGCCCACTTCCGCGAACAGACCTCCGCTCTCGCAAAGACACGTGCAACCATCAAGTCTACCCGCGAGGCCAGGGCCCGGCTGGAGAAGGCCATCACCACAACCTTGGCGACCAAGGCCACCAAGCCGCGAGTCATGCGAGTCCTCGCCCGTGGCGACTGGATGGATGATTCTGGTGAGGTGGTGCAACCTGGATTCCCATCTTTCCTACCAGCTCCACAGGCATCGGATCGACTCCTGACGCGGCTGGATCTGGCACGCTGGCTGACCACTCCCGACCACCCGCTGGTCGCCCGAACCTGCATGAACCGTCTCTGGAAGATGTTCCACGGCATCGGACTCTCCAAGACTCTCGACGATCTCGGTTCTCAAGGTGACTGGCCCCGGCATCTGGCCCTGCTCGACTGGCTGGCGACCGAATTCATCGACAGCGGCTGGGATCTGCGACACATGATCCGAATGCTCGTTACCTCTCGCACCTACCGACAATCATCGCAACTGCGAGAGGGTCTCCAGGAAATTGACCCCTATAACCAACTGCACGCTCGCCAGTCGATCTGGCGCATCGAAGCCGAGTTCATCCGTGATCGCGCGCTCGCCATCGGCGGCCTCCTGTCCCGTGAGATCGGCGGCCCCAGCGTCAAGCCTTACCAGCCTGCCGGTTACTGGAAAGAACTCAATTTCCCCAAGCGCAAGTACGCCTCCGACACCGGGACGGCTCAATTCCGCCGAGGCCTTTACACGCACTGGCAGAGGAGTTTCCTTCATCCGAGCATGGCCGCCTTCGATGCTCCCAGCCGCGACGAATGCACCGCTTCGAGAGTCATCTCGAACACGCCACAGCAAGCCCTCGCACTCCTCAACGATCCATCCCACGTGGAATCTGCTCGCGCCTTCGCTGCCCGCCTGCTCGCTGAAAGCGGTGACTTCCATGGCCGATTGGCACGCGCCTTCCACATGGCTCTTTCACGACCTCCACGCTCGTTCGAAGTGACACGGCTGAAAAAACTCTTCGACATCCAGTTACAGCGCTACACCAAGGACCCAGCTGCCGCTCGAGCCCTCACCGCAGTGGGCATCTCCAGCAACCCCGAACACATCGATCCTGTGCAGCATGCTGCATGGACCTCGATCACACGCACCATTCTCAATCTCCATGAAGGGATCACGAGGTATTGAGATGACGAGTAACAGTCAGCGAACAAGGCAACTCTCTCGCCGAGCTTTCCTCGGACAGGGCGGCTACGGACTCGGCGCACTCGCTCTTGGATCGATCCTGACCGACAAGAGTGGCGCGCCCATCTCGCACGATCCTTCACGTCCCCAACCGATCCCAGCACGGGCACGGCGCGTGATCCACCTCTGCATGGCTGGTGGCATCTCTCATCTCGAGTCCTTCGACAACAAGCCCGAACTCACCAAGATGCACGGACAACCCATGCCGGCATCCATGACCAAGGGCCAGCAGATCGCTCAACTGCAGGGAAAAGCACTCCGATGCCTGGCCCCTCAATTCAGCTTCGCCAGGCACGGAGATTCGGGCCAGGAGATCAGCAGCGCCTTCCCCTACCTGACCCAAGTCGCCGACGAACTCTGCATCGTCCGCTCGATGGTGACCAACCAGATCAACCATGATCCTGCGCACTCCATCATGAATACCGGGACCTCGATCGCCGGTCGACCCAGCATGGGCTCATGGACCCTGTACGGCATCGGCAGCGAGACCCGTAACTTGCCGGGCTTCGTCGTCCTGACATCCGTGGGCAAGGGTGGCCAGGCCCAGCCGATCGCAGCCCGGCAATGGCACAGCGGCTTCCTCCCCAGCAAGCACCAAGGCGTCCAGTTTCAAAGCGCAGGTAATCCGGTCCACTACATCCAGCCGCCCGCCGGAGTACAACTCGATGACCAAAGACAGATCATCGATGCCGTCAGCGATCTCAACCGAGACCACCAAGCTCTGACTCTTGACCCCGAGATTGCTACCCGAATCGACCAGTATGAACTCGCTTTCAGAATGCAGATGAGCGTGCCCAAGTTGATGGATCTCTCCGATGAGTCCGAAGAGACCTTCGAGCTCTACGGGAGTCGTGGTGGCGACGGCAGCTTCGCCGCCAACTGCCTGCTCGCACGCCGACTCGCCGAACGGGGAGTCCGCTTCATCCAGCTGTACCACCGCGCATGGGACCACCACGGCAATATCAAACGAGGCTTCTCCATCTCGGCCAAGGAAGTCGACCAGGCCACGGCAGCGCTGCTCGTGGATCTCAAACGCCGGGGCATGCTCGATGACACTCTGGTGATCTGGGGCGGTGAGTTCGGCCGCACTCCGATGGCTCAGGGCAGCGGCCGGGACCATCACATCAAGGGATTCTCAACCTTTCTGGCAGGGGGCGGCATCAAGGGAGGAATCACCCACGGCGCAACCGACGACCTGGGCTACAGCGCAGTCGATGACGTGGTCGAGGTCCATGACCTCCATGCGACGATGCAGCACCTCCTCGGACTCGATCACGAGCAATTGACTTACCGCTTCCAGGGACGAGATTTCCGCCTGACCGATGTCGCTGGCCATATCCAACAGGCATGGCTCGCATGACGCCAGGCCGGCAGCCTGCCTACCGGTAGATGCCCTTGATCACATGGAAGACATCGGTGTTGTCGAGGTATTTCCCGCGCACGGGGTCCGCTCCGACAGCCCGAGCCGCCAGCGCATCTGAGCCAAACCCCTTCGCATACAAAGGGATCAAGCTGTTCGAGTGCCCGGAAGTGTGCCACACCCAGTAAACCTTCTCGCTGCCCAGGTCGATCTCGCCATTGTTATTCACATCCTCCCAACTCGCGCGCAGACCGCTTGGGTTACCCGACAGCTTGAAAGACTTCTCAAGACTCAGCGTTCGATCACTGATCTCACCAAATGGCACATCCGGAGGAACAAGGAATCCCGAAGTCAGCATGCCACACTCGTGATCACCAGTCACGATCACCAGTGTGTTGTCCCAGCTGGATTTGTTGGTCGAGTCATCAACCCAGTCGGAAACAACCCGCACCGCTGCATCGAAACCCATCATCTCGCCGATCACAGCATCCATGACGTTGGAGTGGCTACCCCAATCGACCGCGCCACCCTCGATCATCAAGGCAAAGCCATCCCGCTTGCGCTCCATGAACGTGAGAGCCGCCTTGGTCATCTCCACGAGCGTCGGATTCTCGGGGTCATGTCCCAAACCCTTCGCACCGCGCAATTCAATATTGCCGGAGGCGCCGCCGAACAAACCACACAACCGCTCGGTCTTCGGATCACGGGCCGCTGCCATCAGACGATCGGCGGCCTTCTTGTTGCCATTGATCCGCTCGACCAAGCTCCATCCGCCGGGCTGAGCGGATCTACGACGCAGTTCCGCCAGCTGACTCTGATTGATGTAAGAGCCCTTGCTCCACTGCGGATGGCCCCCACCAATGAGGAGGGAAGGCCCTGGCAAGGTCATCCCTCGGCCACCCGAGTAGTGCGTATGCTTACTCGGATTCCCGGTCGTGTTGGGATCACCGAAAAAAGCCTCATCGGCAATCGCGTAATAGTTCCAGCGATCATCGTTGTGAGCAATCCATGCCGCGGGCGTCGCATGGTTGATTGGAACACTCGACACGGCGCCTGTCGAAATTCCTCGCACAGCCACAAATTCACCAAGGGTCAGCAAGCGACTCCGGTCACCAGCTGACGTCGAGATGTTCAAGGCATCCGTCTTTTGCCCCGTGTACATCGCGGTCGCAGCTGCTGCACTTTCCGTCGCAGCGCCGACCAGATAGGCCATGTTCGACCAGGCCTTGGTCGGGTCATAGCCAACCTTGCCATTGGCTACCTGCGTATCCAGATCCCAGGTCGACATCGGATACTTGCTCCACGACGCAAACACCGGTGGCTTGCCCGCGTACTTCTCGGTGGCCTCGATGTGCTTGTACCCCCAACCATCGGCAACCATCAAGATGACATTCCGTGGCGGCGGCTCGATCCTGAACTCCTTGGTTCTGACCCAGGTGTAATCCGGTGCCGAGGCCCTGAGCAAGCACCGCGGGACAGGATGGTCAACCGTCAAGGAGTTGAACCAAGCTCGACCACCTTTGGCCGGCACCGTCGACACCGACAGCACATCCAGCATCTTGGCCTTGCTGTCCACCGCCACGAGTTCGATCGAAACCATACCCGTGGCACCCCTGACAACCCTTCCCGAGCGATCGACAATCGCGACTTCCACCGCCAACGGAACACCAACAGTTCCACCTTCTGGTTGGGTCAGGAAAACCAATCGATCCGCGACATTCAGCGATCCTGCTGTGTCACCACCACTGCTACAGCCGGCCAGAAAGGCCAGGCTCGTCCCCCACAAGCCCTGGGTACATATTCTCGGGAACCCACACAGCGACATGCCCCCACTATAGTCAAAACCCTCTTGCCATGGGGGCTATACCGACAGCCGACCCCCAAGCACCGGCTTTTCGCCCGGCAAATAGCTAGCGGAAGACGTCCCTCATGACGTGGAAAACATCCGTATTGTCGATGTACCGGCCACGCACAGGGTCGGCCCCGGCAGCACGCGCCTGGAA
>CAZIVO010000039.1:0-26666 GCA_964542765.1 uncultured candidatus Brocadiaceae bacterium
CCTGGCGTGGTCGTTGCTGCCGCCCCCAAGGAAGGTGGAATAGACCAGCTGCGCAACCCCAATCTTGCTCGGGTCCAGCTGGCTGACGAAGGCATCGTAAGCACCGCCATTGTATTTCCTGTCATAGGCACCGGAAGTCGTCGGGAAGAGGCTGGAAGCAGTTTCCCCCGCCACCGTCACCACGCCATTGGCGCCGACCGCGAGTGCATAGGCGTGGTCATAGG
Source organism: uncultured candidatus Brocadiaceae bacterium (assembly GCA_964542765.1). Classification (GTDB taxonomy): domain Bacteria; phylum Planctomycetota; class UBA1135; order UBA1135; family UBA2386; genus CAZIVO01. Next base: position 225 of record CAZIVO010000039.1, read on the forward strand.
CGCTACCCCCCAGAAAGGTAGAGTAGACCAGTTGCGCTGCGCCACTCTTACTCGGGTCCAGCTGGCTGACGAAGGCGTCGAGGGTGGTATTGTATGTTGTGTCGTAGGCGCCTTTCGTCGTCGGAAAGTCCTCACCGACCTTCCCCGCCACGGTCACCACCCCGCTGGCATCGACAAAGAGCGCGTAGGCGCGGTCATCGCCCTTGGCTCCCCCCAGGTAGGTGGAATAGACGAGCTGTGCTTTCCCCTTCTTGCTAGGGTCCAAGCGACTGACAAACACATCCTTGCCGCCATTATAGGTCGTATCGTAAGCGCCGCTGGTCGTCGGGAAGTCGGCGGACTCGGTGAATCCCGCCACCGTCACCACACCACTAGCATCGACGGAGAGTGAGGAGATGTCGTCGAAACCATTCCCCCCCAGGAAGGTGGAGTAGACAAGCTGCGCGGCTCCAGTCTTGCTCGGGTCCAGTCGGCTGACGAAGCCGTCGGTTGTATTGGCACCGTTATAGCTCCTGTCGTAGGCACCACTGGTTGTCGGAAAGTTATTGGTGAGGGAGGTCGACCAAGTCCCCCCCGCCACCGTCAACACCCCGCTGGCATCAACACTGAGCGCCCAAGCGGTGTCGTTGCCAGCGCTCCCCAGATGAGTGGAGTAAACCAACTGCGCAGGCCCGGTCTTGCTCGGATCCAGCCGGCTGACGAAGGCGTCGTGGCCGCCGTTGTGGGTCGTGTTGTAGGCCCCCGTGGTCGTCGGGAAGTTGTTGGCCCTGGTCTCCCCCGCCACTGTCACCACCCCGCTCGCATCAACGGAAATCGCGTAGGCGAAGTCGTCTTTATCTCCCCCCAAATACGTCGACCACACCAAGCCCGGATCGATGGTCAGGTGGGTATCGCCATCCCAATCAGGAGTCGCGAAGCCGAAGCTGTTCGCGCCGAGCAGCACAAAGCGGCAAGCCACTTCGCGCTTGTTGCCCTCGGCATCGAGCTGCCAGGTCTTGGGCACCGACTGCGTCAAGGGGCCGAGCCCGGTCTCGATGACCAGGGAGCCGTCCTTCGCCATCGACAGACCCTGGCCACCCTCGACCTGCACGCTCACCAGCGAGAGATCGGCACCGGGTTGCAACAACAGGTCATACTCGGGCACACCCTTGGCCTCGCGGAGCCTCAGATCGATGCCCGGATACAACTCCTCGTAGAGGACCGACCCATAGAGCGGTACATCGGTGCGCCAGCGCTTGGCGTCATTGCCGAGGAAGTAGTTGTGATGGCCGGGCATCTTCTGCTCGCCGACCATCTCGGGCCGATTCGCATCACCCTCGAAGGTCATCTGCAAGGCAACGGCGCGGCTGATCTCGTCGGCCTTGCCCCGCGTGGCCCGCTGCCGGTCCGAAAGCCCGGGCTCGCGCAGCTTGTTCTTGGGCTCGGATACGCGCTCCACCAGATCCAGCGTCCAGCCGCGCTCCTCGAGGAACACGGTCATCGCTCCGCTGCGATGCACGAACTTCGCAGCGTGATCCCACTGACCCATGTTGGGGACGAAGGGAGAGGAGAGGCCGGTGAGCAGGTCCTGCGCTCGGGCCTTGTCCTCCACAGCACTGCGAGACTGTGCCTCGTGCCGGGGAGCACCCATCACCGATCCAACCGACCGATCCTGGGCCAACGTGAACAGTACAGACAAGACAACGAGAGCGGGAATGCGGCGCATGGTGTATCTCCTGCGAGGGTGGTCTGAGGTGTGCACCGCGCACGCTACTGCTTCTCGCAGCCATGCGGAATCCCCTCACACCCTGCCGCGCACGACACCCCTGCGCTGCTTCCGTGCTGCCTTGCCGACAGGTTTGCGTAAAGCACGTAAACGCAAGAAGTTAAAATGGTCGGAGCGACTGGATTTGAACCAGCGACCCCTACAACCCCATTGTAGTGCGCTACCAGGCTGCGCCACGCTCCGACCGTGGGGATTCCCGCCGACAAGGTCGGCGGGCGAGGCATCCTAACACGGCCTCGGGCAGGGACAAGTCAGGACCTATCATCCTTGCCCGAGACCGGCCAAGGAGCTACGAATGGCAAGCGAAGATGGCGGTGAAAGCTCGAGCTTGGTTCTACCGGCAACTCGCGGTCAAGGCCTGGGACGGTCCGGGGATGTCGCCGCTGAATGCCTGCGCGGGCCTGTTGATCCTGCTCAACCTCGTGCTGCTGATCGTTTGGACCGAACCCAGCGTCGTCGAAACGCTGGGCGAGAAGACCTTCTTCACCATCGAATGGGTCTTCACCGGCCTGTTCACCATCGAATACCTTCTGCGCGTCTGGGCCGCCGCCGACAACCCTCTCTACAACCGACCATTCGGACGGCTGCGCTACGTCTTCTCCTTCTACGCACTTCTCGATCTGATCGCGATCCTGCCGATGTACCTCCCCGTCGGCGCCGTCAGCTCTACCTGGCTGCGGGCACTGCGTCTGGTCCGCATCATCCGTCTGGCACGTTACGGTGCCTTTTCGGTTGCCATCAACACCATGACAAAGGCTCTGCGCTCACGCCGCTACGAGCTGGTCGTCAGCATGGTCTTCGCCTTCGCCCTCATGCTGGCAGCCGCGAGCGCCATGTGGCTCGTCGAAGGCGGGACCAACAGCGAACTCAGCAGTATCCCGCGCGCCATCTGGTGGAGCATCATCACCATGACGACGGTCGGATACGGTGATGTCGAGATCTCGACCGGACTCGGCAAGGCAATCGCATCGATCATCGCTCTGATGGGAGTTGGCATCGTCGCCCTCCCGGCCGGCATCATGGCCTCGGCCTTCAGCGATGCCGTGCAGGAACGAAGAAAGAACAAGAACTGAGCTCACGGTTCAAACCGAAGCCCGCTAAAGCATCGATCCAGGGTCCACGTCGATGGTGATGCGCAGAGTCTGACTCGATCGACCCTCGACCTCGCCGAAGGCCGCCATCACCTCGCGAAACCCATCATCGTTGAAACACTTGACCAGGATGTGATGCCGCCAGCGATCCTTGATGCGCGGCACCATGGCGGGCGCCGGCCCCAAGACATTCCAGTCGCGGGACTCCGGCAAGGAGTTGGCCACCGCGGTCACCTCGGCGAGGGCCCGGCCGCGATCCCGAGCTTCGACCAGAACCCTGACCAGACGGCTGTAGGGCGGATAACCCGCCTGTTTGCGGTAGCCGAGTTCGAGCTGGACGAACTGCTCGTAGTCGATGTCAGCAGCGGCACGCACCGCATAGTTCTCGGGGCAGTGAGTCTGTAACACCACCGTCCCCGGCTTCTCGGCACGCCCGCTGCGGCCCGCCACCTGATACAGGAGCTGAAACGTCCGCTCGGCAGCGCGACAGTCCGGAAGGAACAGCCCCGTATCCGCCGACACCACTCCGACCAGGGTCACGCCGGCGAAGTCATGTCCCTTGGCAATCATCTGCGTACCGATCAAGATGTCGATCTGTCCCTTGGCGAAGGCCCCGAGAACACGCTCGTGGGCACCGCGTTCGGCCATCGTGTCTGCATCCATGCGAGCGACGATGGCCTCGGGAAAGAGTCTCTGCACGACCTCGGCCACGCGCTCGGTCCCGGCGCCAAGTTCATGGAAGCCGCTCCCTTCACAGGTATCACAAGTCTCGGGGCGACGACGCTCCTCGCAACAGTAGTGGCAAACCATTCGTCCACGCCGGGCATGGAAACACATGCTGATATCACAATGCGGGCACTTGACCGGCGTGCCGCAATGCGGACAGATCAGCACCGGCGCATAGCCACGGCGGTTGAGGAACAAGATGGTCTGCTCACGAGCTTTCAACCGTTCGGCCATCAAGATCCGCAAGCGATTCGTCAAGATCACGCCGTTGAAACAAGAGCCCTTGTCCTCCTTGCGAAGATCCTCCACGAGGACCTTCGGGAGGGTCCCCTTGCCAGCACGCTCGGGCAACTCCAGAAGGTGATAGGTCCCGCGTCGGGCACGGCCATAGCTCTCCAGCGTCGGCGTTGCCGAACCCAGAAGGACCACGGCGTTTTCGATACGGGCGCGCTCGATGGCCATCTCGCGGGCGTGATAACGCGGCGTGCTGTCCTGCTTGAACGTGTTCTCGTGCTCCTCGTCGATCACGATCAAACCGAGGTTGTCCATCGGCGCGAACAGTGCCGAACGTGCGCCGATGGCGATGGCAGCGCGCCCGGCGAGGAGTTCCTGCCATTGCTGGCCGCGCTGTGCTTCGGTCAAGCCCGAATGCAGCACAGCGATATCGGAAAACCGCGCGGCGAACCTGCCGACGGTCTGCGGAGTGAGCGCGATCTCGGGCACCAGAACGATCGCCGTCCGCCCGCGCTCTCGCACCTCTTCGAGCACCCGAAGATAGACCTCGGTCTTGCCGCTTCCGGTCACGCCATGCAGCAAGAAGGTCTCGTGCCGACCCTCATGCACGGCATCGGTGACGGCCTCGACCGCGCGCGCTTGGTCCTCATTCAGTTCGTGACGCTCGGTCGCCATGTCCAGATTCGGTTCGAGCGGTATTGCCTCTTCCTCGACGAAGACCCGCCGCAACAAACCCTGCTTGACGAGGGTCCGCCATGGACTGTCGCTGGTGCGAGCGCGACGCCTTGCCTGAATCACCGGCATCGGAGCGCCGAACTCGAGCACCGTCCGTAATAATCGCGAGCGCGCCTGAAAACGATCTTCGAGTTCATCGACCTTGACCTTCGCTTCTTCGGGGCTCACCGCGAGTTCGAGGTGCGGGATTGTTCTGGCACCCCGCTTCTTGGCGGCCGAAGGCATCATCGCGTCCAGAGCCTCGCCCACACTGCACCCGTAGGTCTCGCTGATCACGCCCGCGAGAGAAAGCAGGGATTCGGGCAGCACCAGACGGTCATCGAGAATTCTGGCGACCTCGTGAACCTTGGCGGGATCGAGATCACACTCCACCCCCACCGCCGTGATGATTCCTGACCGCTCCTTACCCCTGAAAGGCACCCGGACGCGACTGCCTATCCGGACCTCGATACCTGTGGGCAGGCGATAAGTAAAATTCCGCCGTAGCGGCAGCTTGAGCGCGACATCGACGAAGAAGGGTTCGGCGCGAAGATCCGTGTGATCCTCCCTTTCCGATTCCAATTTTGCCTCCATCTTGTGACCAGTGTGGGACCGCCGGGACACTTGTCAAACCTCCACCCGAACCAAGTTCTCCGTGGCACCTGCCAGGACCGCGCATCTTTCAGGCCCGCGGTTCCCACACGTGGCCGGGAACACCCCACCACCATGACATCGAACTCAGATGATCGTCAGCGGGTCCGCGTCGCGAAGTGAAACCAGAATCTCGACTCCGGACCCGATCTCGGCCCGCAGCCGCTCCGCCAGAATCGGCAGGTAGCCGCGCTCTGTGTGGGTGTGCTCGGCCAAAATCACATTCGCCCCCCCCTCGACGGCCGCGAGAACATCGTGGTGACGCATCTCTCCGGTGAAATAAACATCGGCACCGGAGCCCGAGACCACCTCACCCCCGGACCCCGCACAAACCGCAACCGTCGCCATCGCCCGGGCAGGACCAGGAGCGCGCGCGATGCGCAATTTCTTGAGCCCCAGGTGACTCTTGATCCGGCGCTGCAAGGTGTCGAGACCCACCGGACGGGAGAGTTCCACCAGGCGCCCCTGACCACCAATACCAGGATCGGACAGATCCGCAGGCTGCAGCGGCACCCGATGACCCTGGCCAAGCCCGTCCGCCAACCAATCATTGACCCCGCCACGGGCGGCATCGAGGGCGGTATGCGGCGAGTAGACCGCCATCTTCGCAGCGACAGCCGCCAAAAGAACTCGCTGCCTGGCCTGCTCTTGCGTCAATCGCGACAGGGGCGCGAAGATCGGCGGGTGGTAGGCGACGATCATGTCGGCCTTGGCTGCCGCGGCCTCCTCGAGCACGAGTTCGGTCAGATCGATCGTCAGAAAGCATCTGCGCACCCGCTTGCGACCGGCCGGTTCCACCAAAAGCCCGACATTGTCCCAATCCTCGGCCAGGTGCAGCGGCGCAATTTCTTCGAGAACTCCTACAAGTTGATCCAGGCTCCGTGACATCCACCAGCAGCATGATGCCCGGCGGGCACGATTTCCACCCCCGCTGCCGAGGTCACCGCAGGCTTGCAAAAAATCTTCGCTGGCCCGCCCGGGTGGCGGTCAATCCGATCGCAAGTCTCCGTCAGCATCCACAGGGCGTCTGCCGGCAGCGCGGGCAACCCTGCGCATACTTGGCACGGCCGATGGCTTCGATATCGAGATCGTGCATGGAAGCCAGGGTGACCAGCCAGGCATAGACGTCGGCGAACTCCTCCTCGAGATTCTCGCGCTCGCCGCGGCGGATGGCGCGCACCAGCTCACCCACCTCCTCGACAAACCAGAGCAAGGACCCGGAAACGCCGCGGGCACTGTCTTTCGCCAAGTAGATCTCTTCGATGAGGCCCTGGAACGTCTTGTTCGATCGCGTCACGTCACATCTTCTTCGCGGTGAGAAGAACGACATCCTCGCGCAGCCCGCCCTCTCCGGCCTCCGCTTCGAGTTTGCCCAAAACCATGTTCATGAAGGGGGCCGTGTGCATCGGTGAATGTTCGACGATCAGGTCTTCGAGGCCGCCGAGTCGCAACCCTGGCTCGTTCACCAGGGCAACACGTGTGCCCGCACCCATCGTGACCGTGGCCGATCGGAGCCCCTTCTCGAATACCGGACCCTCATCGAGTCCGAGTGCAATCCCCTCGGCGACAACCTCCTTGATCGTACCCCGTGCGCACAAGAAGACCGGTGAGCGATAGCCCGCCTGATAAACCTTGGCCTCATCGGCACGCAACTCGAGCAAGCATGCCGTCGCGCACACGCCCTGGGGCAAATGCTTGTTGAGGACGCGGTTGGCATGGCTCAAGGCCTTGCGAGCTGTCACCCCCTGCTTCAAGGCCTTCATCAGTTCGTCGCGCGCCATCCGCGTCGCCACCACCGAAAGGGCACCAGCACCCTCGGCACTCACCAAGAACATGACGGCCGCAGATTCCGTGATCAGACAATCGAAATAGTCCAGTCCCCCTCGGCTACCCGGACTCAAGGACCCATCGACTTCGAAACCCTCGACCGCCGGGAAGCCTTGCGTCAGGGTCAGGTCACGCATCGCACGGACCTGCTTGTCCGTCGTCGCAACCATGCCGCCGCCCTGCTCGGCCTCCTTGGCAATGGCCGCCAGATCGGCCGCCAAATAATGGAGGCCGCGACCCAACGAGGCGACCTCGTCATTGCCAGTGTAGCGGACGCGCACCTCCGAAGTTCCTCGGCCGAGTTTGGCAATCGCCAGGGCCAGGTCCGTCAGTCGGCTCGCGATCGCTGAACCCTGCGTGTAAGCGACCAGACCAACTCCGGCACCTAATACCACGGAGAGCAAGCCTCCCAGGAGCCAGGCTCGTTGCTCCATGCCCTGACTCTCTTTCATCAGTCCGGGAGCCAGGGACGGGATCACCGCGAGCATCACCAAGAGGGCTGCCCCGACCGAGCACAGGCCCAGAAGAACCGAGAGCTTGATCGCCAGCTTGCCCCTCGATCGACCCTTCTCCGCAGCGCTCATAGCAATTCCACGTAGGCCAATACCAGCATGACCACCCCGGTGTAGGCACCAGCCGCCACATCGTCCAGCATGATCCCCGCCGCTCCGGGAAGGCGCTCGAGTTGCCGGGCGGGGGCCAACTTGGTGATATCGAAGAAGCGGAACAGGAAAAAACACCAGATGTAGGCCGACGGACTCGGCACTCCGCATGCCAGAACGAATACGGCCAAGCCCAGCAGATAGCCGACCACTTCATCCAGCACGAAGGGGCCCGGGTCCTTTTTCTTGAAGACACGCTCGGTGAACTCGGTCATCGCACAACCGACTCCGAGCAGAGCCAGAGAACACGTCAGCAGGCCAAGGCCAAGCCAGGACCCGGGTAACACCGCATGCAAGACCACGCCGATGACGACGCCGCCCAAACTGCCGAAGGTCCCTGACGCGACGGGTGCGAGCCCCAGCCCGCCGCTCGTCACGAGCAGAAACCGGATCCTGTCAGCGAACATCATACGCCTTGCCCGAACAGGATCTTGCGAGCCTTCCAGACATAGCCGATCCCCGACCAGAGTGTCAGAACAAGCGTCACCCACTTCGCCACGATGGTGAAGTGGTAGTAGAAGGCCGCCCACGAATCTTGCTCCTTGCTGGCCACGCACGCCATCAATCCCACAGCCAGTCCGCACTGCGCCACCATCTTGTATTTGCCCAGTCGATCAGCCCCAAAGGACATCCCCGAAGACTCGGCCAGACCACGGATCGTCGTGACCAGGAACTCTCTGGCCATGATGACCACGACAAACCAAGCAGGCATGATCTCTGCTGCCTCAGGAAACTGCAGCATGAGAATCAGGGACCCACATACCAGAATCTTGTCGGCAAAGGGGTCCGCAACCCGGCCAAAGCGAGTGACCTGATCCCACCGTCGCGCGAGGTACCCATCAATGAAATCGGTACAACCGGCAAAGACGAACAGCCAGAAGGCTACCCAGACAACAAGCGCAGAATCCTGCACTGTCTCGGGCTCGGGAGGAGCCGAGATCAGGCATGCAAAACACGCGACCGTCACGGCGAGTCGCGAAAGCGTGATCAGATTGGGGACATTCACCGTCAGGCTTCGATCTCAGCGAGGAGATCATAGTCCTCCACACCGCAGATCCGCGCCAGAATCAAATCGCCAGAATGCAGACCCTGCGCATCGAACCTCACCTGACAATCGATCTCGGGTGCATCGGCCTTGGTTCGACCGACCCACCCCTCACCCTCAGGATCCCGGCCATCGATGAGAACATCGAGCGTCTGACCGACGAGTGCGCTGTGATTCTCATCGAGAATGGTCTTCTGCAGTCCCATGATCTCGGCGCGCCGAGCCTGCGCGACCTCGGCATCGACCTGATCGGAAAGGTCGTGAGCGGGCGTGTCTTCCTCCCGCGAATAGGTGAAAACGCCCAGGCGTTCGAAGCGAATTTCCTCGATGAAGGCCCTCATCTCCTGAAAGTCCTCTTCGGTCTCGCCGGGAAATCCCACGATCATGGTGCTTCGCAGCGCGATCCCAGGGACTTCGTCGCGCAGGCGCGTGAGGCAGTCACGCATCTGATCGGGCGAAACCCCGCGCTTCATGGCCCGCAGCATCCGCGCGCTCACGTGCTGGATCGGAATATCGAGATAGGGCAAGAGATTCGGGTGCTCGCGCAGCACCCTGGTCAGTTCGGGGCGCACCGTATGCGGATAGGCATACATCAAGCGAACCCACTCGATCCCGTCGAGATCCGCGAGTTCCTCCAGCAGGACATGGATCTTGCGCTCACGATCGATATCAAGTCCGTATGCGGTGCTGTCCTCGGCGATGACAACCAGTTCCTTGATCCCCTGAGCCGCCAGAGACCGTGCCTCCTCGACCAGAACATCGATCGGCTTGCTGCGATGCCGCCCACGCATCTTCGGGATCGCACAAAAGGTGCAGGTATGGTCGCAACCCTCGGAGATCCGCAAATAGGCATAGCTTTTTGGCGTCAATACCAACCGGCCAACGTCGTTGCTTGGGCCACGAGGCTCCCCACCATCGACGGTTGCCAGAAAGCGCCGGTCTTCGCCCTCGACGAGGCGGCGAATCAGGGAAGGCACTGAAGAGTAGTCCGACAGACCCAGAACGGCATCCAACTCGGGAATCTCCGCGGCGAGTTCTTCGGCATAACGCTCGGACAAGCAGCCAACGGCCAAAACTCCCTTGATGTCACCCGATTCCTTCAGGCGACACACGGACAAGAGAGTGTCGATCGACTCCTGCTTGGCGTCATCGATGAAACCGCAGGTATTGACGACGACGACATCGGCATCCTGCGGTTCCCGAGCAATCTCCAGACCATCACCCGCCGCGTGGCCAAGGAGAACCTCGGAATCCACGAGATTGCGGGCACAGCCGAGGCTGATCATCGAAACACGGATAGCAGGACTCATAGCTCGGGCACGCTGAGCCCGGGATCTTGAGATCCCGAGCACCTCCTCAGCGGCCAACTTCTACTCGGGTTTGGATTGAACCACCCATACCTTGACCTTGGCATTCAGGTCCTGATGCAAATGGATCCCGACCTCGAACACTCCGATCTCCTTGATGGGATTCTCCAGCCGGACCTGTCGCTCCTCGATCGAAATACCCTTCTCGGCCAGGGCAGCAACAATCTGCGCCGCGGCCACGGAACCGAACAGATGGCCTTGATCGTTCGCTCGTTCCTCGATCGTGATCGACACACCTTCGATCTGAGTGGCTAACCCCTTGAGACCTTCCGTGCGCGTGGCTTCCTCGGCCAGTGCCCGCGCACGCTCCTTCTCGATCTGCTGGAGGTTCTCCTTGGTGACGGAAACACCGTAACCCATCGGAAGTAAGTGGTTCCGGGCATAGCCCTCGCGCACGGTGATCACATCACCGATACGACCCAAACTCTCGATATTTCGCTTGAGCAGAATCTCCATGGCTCAGTCCCCCCCCCCGATGTAAGGCAAAAGAGCCATGAACCGCGCACGCTTGACTTCTTGAGCAAGCTTGCGCTGATTCTGCCCGGAGAAGGCCGTCCGCTTGCGCGACACGATCTTGCCAACCGGCGTGATCAAGGTGGAGAGGTAGTTGATGTTCTTGTAGTCGAGAGGTTCTTCGGGATACACGAGGCGCTTCGGGCGACCGAAACGCGCAAACTTGCCACGCCGGCGTGGGCCCTTGTCATCAGATTGTTCGTTCATTGATCTTCTCCCTTGGCGTCCTCACCGGACTCTTCTCCTGTAGCACCAGCATCCTCGGATGCAACCACCGCCGGCTCGCCTTCATCGGCGGCCTTGGCATCACCTTCTGCGGTGTCACCTTCTGCGGCGTCACCTTCCGCGGCGTCACCTTCCGTGGCGTCACCTTCCGCGGCGTCACCTTCCGTGGCGTCACCTTCTGCGGCGTCACCTTCCTCGGCGTCACCCTCTGCGACCTCCTCGGCGACCACTTCTTCGACTCCGTCCGCCAGGGCTTCGGTGTCGAATTCAGCTTCGGGGTCATGGGCGTCAGCCGGAACCTCTTCGCACGCCAAGACCATCTGTCGCAGCACCGACTCGCTGAAATCGAGATCTCGACGGATCGCCGCCAGATTCTGGGGATCGGAAGAGAAATACATCAGCAAGTAGGTTCCACGCCTACGGTGCTTGATCGGATAAGCGAGCCGTCGCTCACCCCACAGGCGCGCACTCAGCACTTCAGCACCATGCTTTGTGAAGCAGGTCGCCACCGCGTCCTTGAGCTGCTGCCAGCCTTTCTTCACCTCCCGGTTATCCAGAAGGACCATACATTCATAAGTTTTCGTCACGGATCAGGGCTCCTCGAACTGTTGTAGCAGTTCATCAGGCTTTCGACGGAGCCACCACCGAGCCATTCACAAATAGCATCGGCAGCTGACTCCAGGACAGGCGCCAGAACCTCCCTTTCCTCCGGGGAAAACCTTGAGAGCACCCAGTCCTCTGCAGGAACATCGGGCTCTCCGATACCGAGACGGAGACGGGGATATGCAGCGTCAGCGAGGGCATGTCCGATTGAGACCAGCCCGTTGTGACCGCCCGCACTCCCCGCCGGCCGGACTCTTATCCGGCCCAGCGGTAGGTTCAGGTCATCTAGAACAACAAAGAGCGCATCGGCAGGTAGATCAGCCATCAAAGGCCCGGCCACCTGGCCCGACAAGTTTACATAGGTCCAGGGCTTCACCAGCAGGAACGGCTCGCCATGCCCGCTGAGCCCCGGAGCAACTCGAGCCTTCACCTTGCCGCTGAAGCGGCGCGCACCATCAGGCGAACGCCGCTCAAGCCGCGAAAACGAGAGCCCGAGCCTTTCTGCCACAACGTCCAGGACCATGAAGCCGATATTGTGCCGGGTGTCGGCATACTCGATTCCGGGGTTACCGATCCCGAGAACAACCCGCTTCCAATCCATGGGCGCCTTCAGGCAGCCATAAAGGGCCGGGCAAGATAGCGAAACGAGGACCCCGGGCCAAGCGGCCTGCAAAAATACTGGATCGGGAACCCGATCCAGCCGTCCTCGCCACACCAGGCGGTCAGGAGCCCCCCTCCTCAGGACCGGACCCTTCACCGCCTTCGCCAGCCTCGCCAGCCTCGCCAGCCTCGCCAGCCTCGCCGGCCTCGCCGGCCTCATCGACCTCATCGACCTCCTCGACCACCTTGGCCGGGATGACCATGTGACAGACTATCGCTTCTTCGGGCAAGTCAGCCTCGACGCCTTCGGGCAACTCAAGCTCGCTGACCATGATACTGTCGCCAATCTCCATGTGAGTGATCGACACCGGGATGCTCTTGGGGATCGACGCTGGCAAGCTGCTGATCGGAAGCTCCTGGAGGTCGCGGATCAGTACGCCACCCTTGCTCGCGCCAACCGGGTGGCCGATGTAATCGAGCGCGACTTTCAAGTGAATCATCTCATCCATGTCGATCCGCCTGAAGTCCACGTGCACTGGCCGATCGGTCAGGCAGTCATACTGGATATCCTGCAAGTAGATTGATCGCTCCTGACCACCCAGCTTCAGCACGAACACCCGGTTCTGCTGACGCAGATGCCTCTGGAGTTCCCTCTCCTTGACGGCCAACTTCAAAGGTTCCTTGCCAGCCCCATAAAGGATCGCCGGAACCAGGCCATCCTCTCGAAGCCTGCGGACCTGCTTGGTGCCAGTTGCGTCCCGACTCTCTACATCAATCTTGGTCAATTCCATTTCAGTTCGCCTTGATGAATACCCTAGCTATCGATCTCAATCCTAAGAATCTCCTGCCGCATCAAACAGGACGCTGACACTCTCACTCCGATGGATACGGTCGATCGCTCGCGCGATCAGAGGTGCAACCGATGCCACCGCAAGCTTCTCAATGCCTCGATCCTCCACCGGGATCGTGTCCGACAAGATAATCCTTTCTACAGGGGCCTGGTTCAGTTTCTCCACAGCAGACCCCGCAAGCACTCCATGCGTAGCGGCAATGAACACCTTGCGGGCGCCCTTCTCAAGCACGATCCGGGCGGCGCTCACGATAGAGCCACCGGTCGCAACCATATCATCCAAAAGGATCACATCGCGACCCCCTACATCGCCCACCACATGCTCAATCACCGTCTCATCGCCCGAAACACGGCGTTTATCGATGATCGCAATATCCGTGTGGAGTTCCTTGGCATAAGCGCGTGCGAGACGCACGCCGCCAACATCTGGCGAGACCACCATCGGGTTCTCGACACCCAGACCCGAGATCGTCTCCATCATGACCGGCCTCGCATAAAGGTGATCCATGGGGATGTCGAAGAAACCCTGGATCTGAGCCGCATGAAGATCGATGGCGAGCACCCTGTCAGCTCCAGCCTTGGCGATCAGGTTTGCGACGAGCTTGGCAGTGATCGGCGTCCGACCCTCGTCCTTGCGATCCTTGCGGGCATAGCCAAAGTACGGAATCACCGCCGTGATCCTGTCTGCCGATGCCCGGTGCAAACAATCGATGAAGGTGAGCAACTCGAAAAGATTCTCGTGGACCGGAGGACTCGTGGGTTGCACCACGAAGACATCCGCACCCCGCACATCACACTCCACCTTCAGGTTGAGTTCACCGTCAGGGAACCGGTCTACCGATGCATCGCCAAGGGGGATACCGAGGTGAGCACAGATATCTTGGGCCAACTTGGGGTGAGCATTCCCGGTGAATACACGCAAACGATCTCTGGTCATGACTCCTCGGACCCTCCAGCAACATTGGGTTTCAACCGACGTGCAGGAACACCGACCCACACCTCTCCTTTGGGAACTTCGGACCCGCGCGTGACGATCGCACCCGCGCCGGTCATCGCACCATCGCCAACCTCACTGGGAGCCACCAAGACGGTGCCGCTGCCAATGAATGCCCCCTGGCCGATGGTCGTCGAGGACTTGCGCTTGCCGTCATAATTAGCGGTGATCGTCCCCGCGCCGATATTCGCCTTGGAGCCAATCATGGCATCCCCGAGGTAGGTCAGGTGCTTCGCCTTCGCGCCAGCCCCGATGGTACTGTTCTTGACCTCGACAAAATTGCCGATCTCGGACCCATCCTCCATGGTCGCGCTTGCCCGCAAGCGCGCGAACGGTCCAACTTCGCAATTCTCACCGATCCGAACACCAGCATGAATCATCGTGCAAGGCAGAATCCTGGTTCCGCTCCCTATCTCAACATCGGACTCGATGAAGGTGGTCGCCGGGTCTTCGATCAAGACCCCCTTGTCGAGATGCTCGAGCAAGATGCGTTCCTGCATCATGGTGCGCGCGATGCTCAACTCTGCCAGGGTATTCACGCCTTGAGCCTCGTCAGCATCTTCGCAAATCAGCGCTGCAATCTCATGTCCACCATCGATCAAAAGACCGGCTGCGTCGGTGATGTAATACTCATCCTGCGCGTTGTCGTTGCGCAGTCGCCCAAGAACCTCGGTCAACTGCTGTGAGTCAAAGCAGTAGAAGCCCGAGTTGATCTCCGGGATCATCAACTGCTCCTCGCTGCAATCCTTCTCCTCCCGGGTTCCGAGGAGGCGGTCATCAGCATCGCGAAGAACTCGCCCCATACCAATTGGATCGTCAGGAAAAGAGGTGAGGATCGAACCGATCGCCCCGGTCTGCTGCCTAACCTCGACGAGATCTCCGAGTGTCCGAGCTGTCATGAGCGGCACATCGCCACTCACCACCAGAACATCACCGTTGAAGTTTTCCAGTTCCCTCATCGCCACCTGAACGGCATGCCCGGTCCCCTTGGGCTCACCTTGTTCGACGATGGTCAGGCCTTCACGATCAGACAAGGCTGCCTCGATCTCCTCCTTGCCATGATGGAGCACCAGCAAGGTGCGCTCCGGGCTCAATGCCGCCACCGAATCGAGTACACAGCCCAGCAGCGGCCGGCCGCACATCGGCAGCAAGGCCTTGGGGATTCCGATCTTGGTTCGGGTGCCACGGCCAGCGGCCATGACGATTACTGCCAGAGGCACGGACATCTCAGGTCGGCAAAAAGGGGCGGCGATTGTGGGCACGGTAGGGCGAGGGGTCAAGGGCAGAGTGGAACCTCCGTCAAAGGTCGGCACCCACCTACTTGGGGATGGGAGCCCTAAACTCCTCTCGGAGGTACCTTCCCCAGTCCAGGTCGTAGGGATGTACACGGTTGCCGCCCTCGAGCGGGTGACCGGCATTCGCCCACTCGAAGATCGATCCGGCGAGGTTCACCGCCTTCTCGAAACCCGCTGCTCGCAGTCTCTTGGTGGCCTTGGCCGACCTATAACCGACCGAACAATAGAAAACGATCGAGCGCTCACGCTCGATCTCGAGCCCGAGCAGAGCCTGCGCCGTCAATTCCTCCAAGGGAAGGCTCCGGGCACCCGGAATACGGCTGACCGCGAATTCCTCGGCCGACCGCACATCGATCACCTCGGGTTTCTCCTCCAGATCCAAGCGCTCCACCAGTTCCGAGATCCCGATTTCCGGAACACCTGGGAATGCTCCTCGGACCTTCTGCTTGATCGGGCCGAGATCAACAGCAACGGGGCCAGGCACCGGGCGGCAGCCGAGACTCATCACGAGCAAGATCGAGCAAAACAAGATTCGAAGCATGTCGCCAGCCTAAACCACGCAAGGTCATGAGCCCAGTTCACAAGATTCAAGGGGTCGCCGACGGCCAGCATCGGCTTTGGTATACATTCATTACCCGCGCGAGCCGAATCCAGCCAACGGGGTAAACCAGGTAAAAACCGAAGGTCTACAATGAAACTTCAAAACATGGGCCCCATGACATCGGCTGCTCTCCTGATCGCGGGAGCTTGCCTGCTGAGCGCGAACGACAAGACCGCCGGCAAGCAGAAGTGGGAGATCAAGACCTCCAACGGACAGGTTCCTGTGGGCTGGGAACCATTCGCCTTCGACAGCAACGATGAGTTTGATCCGTTCCTCCTTCGTCGCCGCACGACCGACAATTGGGATGGTAAGCAGAAATGGGAAATCAAAACCTCCAGGGGCCAGGCGCCTATTGGCTGGGAGCCTTTCGCCTACGATTACAAAGACGAATTCGATCCGTTCCTCCTCCGCCGCCTTACGACCGACAAGGTGGCCAGTAAGCAGCAGTGGGAAATCAAAACCTCCAACGGACAGATTCCTGTTGGCTGGGAGCCGTTCGCCTACGATTCGAACGATCAACTTGATCCGATCATCCTTCGCCGCCGCGCCTCCGGCAAGGTGAGCAGCACGGATAGCAGGAACAGCCGGGCAACTGGCAAGGGCAGCAGTGCGCCGGACAAGGGTAGCCGGGCAACTGGCAAGGGCAGTGGTAAGCCCGACAAGAGCAGTCGCACGACCGGCAAATGGGATCAGCAGCAGAAGTGGGAAATCAAAACTTCCAACGGGAAGATCCCGCCCGGCTGGGAACCCTTCGCCTACGATTCGAACGATCAATTGGATCCGTTCCTTCTGCGCCGACGCACCACTGGCCAGTGGGATCCTCGGCAACAGTGGCAGATCAAGACCTCCGGCGGCCGGATCCCCGTGGGCTGGGAGCCGTTTGCTTACGACTCTAATGACGAATTGGATCCGTTCCCTCTCCGTCGGCGGGTCAGGTAAACAAACCCTGGTGGCCAGTTTCCACTGGCAATCCCCCCTTGTTTCAGTCCATGGGCGACCACCCCTGACACTCCAATTTCAGACCTTTGAAATTCCCTGTCATCGCTCGGTCCCGGTATCTCGGACCGCGCTCTCGCCGAGAACGGCACCGAGTCTGTCACACAACCTGTCGGCGGCGCCGATATCAAATACCAGTGGCGGCTTGATCTTCAGCACGTTGTGCGAGGGCCCATCCGTGCTGAGAAGAACGCCTTCGTCTTTCATGCGCTCGACAAGGTAGGAAGCTTGCCGCGCCGCCGGTTTGCGTGTTTGACGATCCACCACGAGTTCAATACCAGCGAACAAGCCTTGCCCTCGCACATCACCGATCAACGGGAATGTCTCCCGTAGCTCGCGCAAGCGAGCGAGCAGATGCTCCCCGGTGCGGCGTGCATTCTCCTGCAGACCTTCATCAGCAATCACATCGAGAACCGCCATGCCAATTGCACAGGACACGGGATTGCCACCGAAGGTGTTGAAGTATTCCATCCCGGTATCGAAGGATGCCGCGATCTCACGCGTCGTCACAACAGCGCCGATCGGGTGGCCGTTTCCCATCGGTTTGCCCAGAGTGACGATGTCCGGCACCACTCCGTGCGTCTCGAAGGCCCAAAACGCCGTGCCCGCTCGACCGAACCCCGTCTGCACTTCATCAGCAACACAAACACCGCCCGCCTCGCGGGCATGATGGTAAGCCTCGACCAGATAGCCCGGCGGCGGAATGATTTGACCACCACAGCCGAGCCACGGCTCCGCAAAGAAAGCAGCTAGCCGACGATCATCGGCCTCGATTCGCCGTGCAGCATCGCGTACTTGCTCTGCATAGAGTCGCCCGGCCTCGCCATCGCGATAGGCACCACGGAAGGTATCGGGCATTCCCACTTGCCGGACATGCGCGGGTGCACCCGCGCCACCCGGACCATCGAACTTGTAGGGGCTCATCTCGACCAAAGACGATGTGTTGCCGTGATAGGCACCTTCGATGACGATGCAATCGCGACCGCCGGTGTGCGCTCGCGCGAGGCGAAGTGCGAGTTCGTTCGCCTCGCTACCGCTGCAGACGAAAAAGCAAACCTCGAGTGGCTCGGGAAGAGTCGCGGCCAGACGATCCGCATAGCGAACAACCGTCTCGTGGAGGTAACGAGTATTGGTATTGAGAAGACCCATCTGCTCGCGGCCGGCCGCGACGACACGCGGGTGGCAATGCCCCACGCAGGGCACGTTGTTGACGGCATCGAGATAGGCGCGGCCCTTCTCGTCAAAAAGATATTGCCCCAATCCCCGAACGATATTGAGAGGTCGGCGGTAGGAAAGGCTGAATACATCGGCCAGATGAGCCCGCCGCATCGCCTCGATCTCGTCGGCCGACAGCGATTCATCAGAAGATGTCCCGGACAAAACGCCAAGCAAGGGCGCGGGGTCGGGGCAGAGGCCTCGCCAGACACTCTCCTGGCTGGCGGGCACGAAGGCAGGGGGTAGACGATCACCGAGGAACAGAGCGAGTTGAACGTGCAAGCAAGGAGCTCCCTTGCCACAAGCCGCCCGCCCCACGGCACCGATCGAGTGTCCCTTCACGACCAGTTCACCGACTCCTATCGCCACGGAAGCCAGCCCCGAATAGATCGTGAAGAACGACATGTCCGCGCGCGGCGAATGGGCGATGACAACCGTTGCACCATGATCATCCTCGACGACTCCATGGATAGAACCGTCGATGGGAGCGTGAACGTCCGTTCCTTCGGCGACGAACAAGTCGCAGCCGAGATGGAGCGTGGCCGGGTCCGGATCGCCGACATCGATTCCTTCAAGCCAACGACATTCACCGTGGCGCCCGATGGCAAGAGCCTTCTCGGCAAGAGCCTGCCGCAACTCGCTCGGATCCTCGACCGCCGGGCTCGATAGACTCAGGTCGAGGATTTCGGCCTCTTCCACGCAAGACCCTGCATCGATCACGCCGAGACATTCATCGGAGTGATCGGTCATCCACGCGACCACCGCCGCAGTCGAGGGCCACGGTTCCAGCCCGCAAGCATCGCGGAACATGGCATGAGCAAATTGCGGTGGAAGATCCACGAGACGTCGCAATGTTTCCCATGCGGGAGCCTCGGTGACGCTCAGATACTCCCGGTCGGGCTCACATCGCCGCTGCCGGGCGGAGATGACCACACTCACGCACAAACGAAGGCAAACGAGATCGAACAGTGATTCGAGTTCTTCGTCCGGAATCGGCGAACGCGCATGGTAGCCGCGCAGAATCGATGCGGCGGCCGCCAGGGGATCGCGGGCAGCCAGCATCGCATAGGCAGACGCGATGGCAACCTCGCCGATCGTGAAGCTGTGTAGAAGGTCGCCGAAATCGAGGAGTCCCGCGAGCCGGGGACCATCCAGGCCCGGCTCAACGAGCACGTTGTAGTCGTTGGCATCGCCATGGATCAGGCTGCGACGCAACTTCGCAAAGCGCGGCAGGGCATCCTCCTTGAAGCGCCGCAGATAACGATCGATCAGTTCGCGGTCCGCCGCCACGACGACCTCCGTGCGGAGCGAATCGATGACCTCCACACCCCGCGCCAGATCCCAGCTGGACTCGCGATGCATCGCCGGATCCTCGATGCCGAGAAGAGCCTCATCCATCTCGCCCAGGAAGCTGCCAAGATCTTCGAGCAACTCGGGTGGGTGCGGAGAAACTTCGGCCATCGTGGTCCCGGGCAACCAGGTCAGCAATCTCGCCAGATGCTCGCGACCATCGGCGGCCTCGACATGGAGAATCGAAGCACCATCGACCGACGGGCAAGGTCTCTGGATGGCAAGTTGCGGCGCTCGCTCTCCCAGGTGTGCCATGACGCGGTTCTGCAGCTCTATCACCGCCGGATCGACACCATGCTCGGAGAGCTTGAGAACAAAGAGGTCGCCATCGCCCGAACGGATGGCAAAGTTGCCATCGCAATAGCCGGGTAACTCTCGCGCGGTTCCGACGACACCGAAGCTATCGAGAGCCATCCTCTGCGCGTCCTCTGCCGAAAGGCGAGGGCGGAGGACAGCCATATCGGTCATGAGACGATTCGAAGGCGTCATGGGAAACTCCGTGTGTACGGCTCCGACACCTTCTCCGAAAGGGGCCGCCGACACCCTCGTCGCCAAACTTCCAGCGAAAATCTCCGAGAAGGCCATCCTGTACAGAGGTGCTGCGGCCGACAATCGCCCCCACTGCAAATGGCCACAACCGTATCCCCATCCCTGGTTCGGTGCCTGTTCTTCCTGACCGGCATCGGCGGCCTGATCTACGAGGTCGTCTGGTCGCGCATGTTCTCGCTGGTTCTGGGCACCACCGTGAACGCCGTCGCTACCGTGCTCGGTGTTTTCATGGGCGGCATGGCCATCGGCAGCTGGATGCTGGGCCGCATCGCCGACCGCAAGACGATCAACGGCCTGCGGCTCTACGGTTACCTCGAACTGGCGGTCGGCCTCTATGCACTGGCCACGCCCTGGCTCCTGTCCGCGTCGAACGATCTGTACCGAGCTGCCTGGCCCTGGTTCTCGCAATCAGGTGCGGGGTTGATGTCGCTGAGGGTTCTGCTGGCCGTGGTTGTGCTGATCGTTCCCGCCGCCTTGATGGGCGGGACCCTGCCGGTGCTGAGCCGCTTCCTGGTGCAGGATCCGACGCGACCGGGCGGCGAGATCGGTGCGCTCTACGCCATCAACACGCTCGGCGCCGTCGTCGGCTGCCTGCTGACCGGCTTCTTTCTTCTGGAACTCCTCGGAGTGCAAGCCTCCCTGTGGACGGCTGCCGGCCTCAACGGGATGGTTGGCGTGGTAGCGATACTGTGCAGTTCCCGAATCACCTCGACACGCGAACCTCGCAAAGAGGCCGCTCACACGACCTCATCAGCGCAACAGCCGAAGAACGTCAGGCTGGTGCTGATCCTCTTCGGCATCTCGGGCTGCGCGGCCCTGGCGCTCGAAGTCCTCTGGACCCGAAGCTTGATGTACTTCGTGAGCATGGACAGCTGGGCCTTCACCGCCATGCTTGCAGCCTTCCTGTGCGGGATAGGGATCGGCAGCCTGCTGATGTCCCGGCGCGCAGGACGACTCCGTTGCCCGCTGCTCACGCTGGCGATCATCGAGCTGTTGATCGGTGTCACCGCCACCCTCAGCCTGCCGCTGCTCCGCGGGATCCAGAGCAGCGAGGTGATCGGAGCATGGTCATCGCTGGCATCCGACCCCTTCACCGCCGAGATCATCAGCAAGCTCCTCCCCTCCTTCGCCGTGATGCTCGCCCCTACCCTGTTGATGGGAGCTGCCTTTCCGGTCGTAACTCAGTTCTATGTCGGTTCCCGTGGAATCGTCGGCCGCGGCACCGGAACGCTCTATGCCCTCAACACCCTGGGATCGATCTTCGGATCACTCGGGGCGGGCTTCGTCTTGATCCCCATATTCGGTGTCGAGAAGGGAATCCTGGTGGCCGCCCTGCTCTACATGGCCATCGGCCTCATTCTCCTCACCGCTGCGCGCCCGGCGCTGCGCTGGCCGGCGATCGGCGCCGCCGCCACCGCGCTGATCGGCGTATGGCTGTTCCAGTCGACTCCCGTCGTGCAACTCGACGAAAAATTCCGCGGCCTCGAAAAAGGCGACTGGCAACTCGTCCACCACCATGAGGGCGCCGATGCCAGCCTCGCCGTACTCGAGAATCGCAGTGGCGTGAAGGCGCTCAACATCAACGGAGTGATCACGGCCGGCGACAACTTCATGGATCTGCAGGTGCACAGGATGCTGTCCCACCTTCCCGTGCTCCTGCACCCCGACCCCGAACGCGTCCTGGTCGTCGGCTTCGGCATGGGCTCGACCGTCTGGGGTTGTTGCCAGCATGACGTGGACCGGGTGGATGTCGTCGAGATGATCGAAGAAGAGCGCCGCGCCGCCAGATTCTTCGAGCGCATCAATCACGGAGTGCTCGATCACCCGCGGCTATCCTTCATCCACGGAGATGGCCGCAACCACCTTCTGGCGACCCGCGAACGCTACGACGTCATCTCCTTCAACGCCGTCCATCCGCGCTATTCCGCCAACCTCTATACCGAAGATTTCTACACCATGTGCCGGGAACGCCTGACCGAGAACGGCGTGATCTGCGCGTGGATGACCCAGAACTCACTGTCGGATGCAGCATGGCGCATGCTCTGCCGCAGCCTGACCGAGGTCTTCCCCCACTCCTCTCTGTGGTACTGCAACCCGGAGCATTTCTGCCTCATCGGATCGCTGCAACCGCTGCGTATCGATCTGGAGAACTGGCGGCATCGCGCAATGCTCGATGATGTGAGCGAAGACCTGCGCGATTCCCACCTCGACGACCCCTTGGTCTTGCTCGGCCGCTTCATGATGGGAACCGAGAAACTACGGGCTTACCTCGGCGACGGTCCCATGAACACCGACGACCGCCCCCGCATCGAGTTCACCGTGGCGCATCGACGGGCCGAACGCCAGATCATCGAACAACTCGTCGGTGAGCGGGAGAGCATCCTTCCGAGCCTGACATCGGTCACCGAAGAGCAGCGCCAGCAGATCCTCGCTCAAGAAGATTGCGCGGGCTGGTTGATGCAAGGCCAGATCGAGCACTGGTATCCCCTTCCCGGGCAACCCCTCGCATCGGAAATCGCGCATCGCAAGGCCCTCTTGCGATGCCCCGACAATGAAGATGTGAGGGTCAATCTCTTCTTCTCCTCGGACCTCCTGGAACGGCTCGACTCGGCGCTGGAGAAAAACCCTCGGTCTGCATCGGCAGCCCTGAATCTCGGCCGGGTTCTGCTGGAACGTGGCGAACTCGAGCGTTGTCAGACGGTTCTCGCCAAGGCCCAGGCGAGTGAAAAAACGCACAACGAGGCCAACCGCTATCTGGCCTTCGCACTCCTTTACCTCGGCCAGCATGCACAGAGTGCCGACCTCTTCGCATCGATCCTCCAGAATACTGCGGTGCTGAGGGAGGACCCGATCACGGGAGCCATGCTTCTCTACGCCTTGGGGGTGGCACAGCAGAGGAAGGGCGAAAAACAACAATCCGCACAGATGCGGGCCGAAGCCATCAAGATGGTCCCACAGGTGCAGCAACTCTTCGAACTGCGCGAACGCTGCATTCGCACCCTGCGGACGCGCTGATCGCGGGGACAGCACCACCATCGACACGGCCGAGCGAAAACCCTCCGTTCAGCCTGTCAGGCTCAAGACAAGCCGGAGGGTATTTCACCGGAGCCTGAAAAATATGTAGACTGGTGGTGTCGGGACGATGCATCGGGAGATGCCGAATCTCCAACCCTGATGCCATCGTTCGACGGTTCCCCTTCTTCCCCCTTCTTTCTCCCAAGGATACCCCCATGCGTACCCTCGCTCTCAGCCTCACCGGCGTAGCCGTCATCGCCTCCGGCACGGCCACCGCTCAGATTGGTCAGAAGATCGGCGCAAATGTCGATGTCCAGGCCATCATCACGACAGGCGCAGGTGCTGCCTACAATGGCTGCCTCGGTGTCACCCGTGACAAGAGTGGCAATTACTTTGTTTCCGCCCGGCGCGACACGACAGCCGCGACTAACCCTCACATGCTCTTCGAGATCGACAAGGCGGGCAAGTTCGTCAAGGGTTACCCGATCGCAAATGCCACGCTCGCCAATACCTGGGGCTTGCGCGACCTGGCCTATGACCAAGTGTCCGACACCCTGTATGGCGGTGCCGAGCATGCGGCAACCGCCAACAAGCTCTTCGCCTTCGACGTGAAGAACCGCAAATGGGATCCGACGAAGGACATCCCGGTCGCTGCCAGCGCTCCATCGACAACCACTCGCGCGCTTGCCTACAACCCGCTGGGTAATGGCGGCAAGGGTTCCTTCTGGTCCGGCAATTTCAGCAGCCAGCTCTGGGAGTGGGACAAGACCGGCAAACTCCTGAACACGGTCGCCGGCTGGAGCGGCGCAATCTATGGCTGTGGCTATATGCTCGGTCGTAACACGCTGGTCTGGCACGGCCAAACTGGCAGCGGTGCGCCTGGCAATCCGGGAACCTGCCTCTGGTTGATGGATGCCGCCACCGGCAAGCGGACCGGCGTTGCCTTCCTGGGCGACACGACGGTCGCTCACGCCAGCAGACCTGGCGGCGTCGCGGGCGGTTGCTCGGCAATGCTACAGACGGTCAATGGCAAGCCGCGGATGGTGATCACCACCCTGGCCCAGGCCAACACAGATACCGCCGTCAATATGACCTCCGACTGGCTCGTCGGCAGCAGTCGTTGCGGTGGTGGCACCCCGACCATGAGTAACACGCCACCCTACATGGGCAACGCAAACTGGAATCTCATGCTCGAAAAAGCACACGCCAGCAGCAAGATGGCCATGGTCTGGCTCGGCGCCAAGGCCCCTGCCCCGTTCAAGCTCCCTGGCCTGATCGGCACAGGCTGCGAGATCAACATCAACCTGCCGGCCTTTGTCGAGGTCGGAGGGATCGCGGTCAATCAAGGCTCCGCCCAGTTGAAGGTGCCAATCCCCGAAGGCCTCGTCCGCGGCACCGCAGTCTTCGGACAGTGGATCGAGGTGACATCGCCGATCACCTTGCCCGTCCGCCTCTCAAGCGCCTTCGGCTTCACGGTCCAGGACGACGCCTGATCTGAAACAACTCGCTTCGGCGAGCCTTACCGCCACTGGCTCCTCACCCGACGGAGGAGTTGGTGGCGGTTCTCATTTCTCTCGGCTGCATCTTCGTAAACCCGACTCTGCGGCACAGCACCGCAGAGTCCGGCCCCTTTTTCTGGTAGCTTGACGGTCGGCCAACACCCTTACCGCAACAAACCAGACAAGATGAACTCCGAACATATCACCGAGGTTCCACCGGCTCAGCACCAGAAAGCCGCCGGGATCAGCCAGGCCTGGAAAACAAACATCACGCTGGCTGGCCTCGCCTTGGCACTTGCCATACCCACCGTATGGAGCCTGGTAGGAGATGCTCGAAGCTTCACCGCCATCAAGGACATCCCCCAACTCTTTCCCGGCTTCACCAAGGACTACACCAGCTTCGTCATACTGAGCAAGGCGGTGAACTCGCAATCAGGCGATGAAAACTCGGGAACCAACAATCCCGAGGCCTCTGAATCAACGCAGGCTGCTTTCGAAAGAACCGACACGGGTTGGGTGATTCGAGGCAACGACTTCGACGGCATACCCGCCGATGCTGTTCGCATCGAGGACGACATCCTCGGCCACCTCGCTGCCATCCGCCGGGACAATATCCACCGTGCGAATGCCGATGACGAAACCCTTGCCGGTTTCGATCTGACGGAAGCAGCCGGCATGAAAATCCAGTGCCTGGACGCCAACCAAACCGTCATGGCGGAGATGATCCTGGGCAAGGCAACCTCGGGAGGAAAATTCGGTGACGAGTTCGTTCGCGGCTATTTCGTGCGACGGGCCGACGGCAAGGCCGTCATCGTCTATGAGCCTCCAGCCCCTGGTTACTGGGATGTCAGCGCCAACTCCAAGGACTACATCGACACCAAGATCCACGAGTTTGATGAGAGCACCATCACCAGCTTCTCCATCAAGAACCCCAAGGGCACCATCGCCTTCGAAAGGAAGGACGGGAAATGGAGCCTTGCCGCGGGGCCCGAAAACACAGGAGCTGTCCGACAAACCGAGGTCGACAAGATCGCTTCGCGCTTCGCGCTGATGCATACCGACGCCTACGACAAACCCCTTTCGAATTTCAGTCCTGCGCAACTCGCCGACTGGGGATTGCAGCCTGCAACTTGGGAAGTGAAAGCTGCCGTCGAGGGCGGAAACATCTATTCGCTCGCCATCGGCAAGAAACTGGGCGAGAACGACAACATGCACCGTGCCCTGTTCGGCGGAAATTCATTCCTGCACAAGGTCGGAGACTGGGTCATGGCGAGCTTTGATCGTGACCCCAAGGATTACTTCGACCCCCCCGCCGATGCCGTCGAGGAGGAGAGCAAACCAGGTGACAAAAAGGAGTCGGGCGACAAGAAGCAGCCGTGAGTCTCTGACATCACCCTGCAACCCCTCGTCACCGGCCCCTCACGGCGCCCTTGCTCGACCCGTTCGGCACTCTTCGCCCGCGCGATACCTTGATCCCGCACAACGCGCCCACAACATCCTGAAAACCGCTAGCATGGTCTTCTCTCTCCAACACCCCCCGAGCACGAAGGCCCCATGAGTTCGTCGTCCAAGCTTCGCTTTCTCAGCCTCTTCTTCGGCACCGCCCTCGCTGCACTTTCAACCTTGCCGGCACAGTCCGTAGCAAAGTTGTCGCGCCCTGTGCGATGCGGCACGCCCGCCCATGTGCTCGCACGCGCCATGCCCAACGCCTCGCCGGACTGCGGCTACAAATCGACTGACCCGAAAGCTCGATACGCACCAACCTTCATCTACCAGATCCCGGTGGTCGTCCACGTCATCAAGAACAATTCCGGCAAGGGCAACATCTCCGAGGCGATGGTGAAGAGCCAGATCGACATCCTCAACGAGGACTTCCGCGCGAAGAAGGGAACCCTCGGAGGCAAGGGGTTCGACGCGATGATCCAGTTTCATCTCGCCACTCGCGATCCCAGCGGAAGCCCTACCAAGGGCATCACCGTCAGCACTAACAACCAGTGGTACCGTGACAAGGGTAGCTACTGGAACACGCTGGCCTGGGATACCAACCGCTATCTG
>CAZIVO010000040.1:0-6107 GCA_964542765.1 uncultured candidatus Brocadiaceae bacterium
GGTATCCCGACGGTGACGGCACCACCGAGCCCGTTCACAGGTTCGCCGGAGGTGGCATACCAAGATCGTATGGATGCTTCCAAGACCCTGATTCCGCTGCTGCCCTTCGTTCCTGGGTTTGCGTTCTCCGAGATCGTGGCAGTCGACAATGATGGCAAGGGTCGGCAGTGGTCGATCATCGAGCAGGACAAGGATGTTGCGACGGGTGCGAATACCGTGCAACTCCCCGATCTTGCGGGTTCGGGCACGACCGGGCTCGCCCCGGGAGCCTGGAAGATCCGGGTCGAGGATACGCTCATATACTCGTTCTCCTTCACCAACGACAAGTTCATGCTCTCGGCGCGCCGTCGGCAACCGGTGACCTTCGCCCGGTCGAAGCCGGAGGAATTTACCGTCAACTGAAGGGGAGCTGTCGCCAAGACGCGGTTGCGCTCCTCTGTGGCGGTATCGACTTTGGTGCGTAATCTTGTCCTCTTGGCCGTGGCGGCGGCCCACGCGTAAGTGATCGGAGCGTTGGCCCTTGCTCGAGAGACCGTTGAAGACTAGTCGAGTCCTGCTTGGCGTTGTCGTCGATCATCCCGTAGACTCTTGCCTGCTGGCTGGGGCGGGACCGCCAGGGACTAACGACGATCAACTGGAAGGGAGCATCCATGGCGGACTACACAGGCAAGGGAAGTTTTGGCGTTGTAATACTCGCTTTTGTTGCGGCGTCTTGTCAGACCCCGGTACCGGAGATCACTTCCGGGCTGGATATATCGTCCGCACTGAGGGTGGGGCAACCGGCAGAGATCGTGGTTCTGCCGCTCGTCGACGCATCTAAGAATCAGAACTTTACCGCCCAGTTGCGGGCGCATGCCCGCGTCGAGATAGCCAATGCGTTGATCGACAGACGATACACGTCCCTTGCCAAGGGGTTTGTCGATACGGTGGTGGCTCGAGAAGCCGTGTCCATCGCGAACTCTTCGGTTGCCGATGCCGCCTACCTGGTGTCCGTGAAGGGAAGCTGGGATGAAGATGCTGTCCTGGGAATCCGTGTCGATCGCTGGGATGGCAGCCGTCTTAGAGACGGTGGCTTCCTCTATTTCGAGGCGGAGGTGACCATGGTCGACAGCGGCACGGGCGAAACCCTTTGTTCCGGGCAGATTGCTGGCACGGTCAAGGCGGGCGGTGCCGGTGCGGCTCCGATCGCTGGATCGGCACGGGTCATGGATGCGACCACTCAGTTTGCGCTCGCGATCATTGATCAGTTTCCTCGTCGCTGGCCGGGGAAGGGCAAGAACTAGATTCGGGTCGCCCACGATGAGTGGGATGTGTCGAGCCCGATGTCTGCAGATCTGCCAGACGGCGTGGACCTTGCGTTGCTTGGTTCCTTCTCGGAAAGGTTGCTGACCGAAGAGGCCTTGGTTCTCACGAAGATGGTGGGCCGATGAACGCCACGGCGATGACGAGTAGTCGGTTGGGCCTTTCGATGTTCTGGGCCTTGTGTCTGATATCGGGCCTGAGCAGTTGTGTGACCCGGCAGCCACCGCCCAACATCGTGATCATTGTCAGCGACGATCAGGGCTATCGTGACCTGGGCTGTTTTGGCAGCGATGAGGTCAAGACGCCACATCTGGATCGGCTGGCCCGTGGGGGAGTCCGGCTGACCAGCTTTTACGTCAGCTGGCCGGCTTGCACGCCCAGTCGCGGCAGCCTTTTGACGGGGCGTTACCCGCAACGCAACGGCGTCTACGACATGATTCGCAATGAGGCGCCGGACTATGGCAAGCGCTACGAACCGGCGGAATACGAGGTCTCTTTCGAGAGAATCGGTGGCATGGATACTCGAGAAGTGCTGCTGCCGGCCATGCTCGGTGAAGCCGGCTACGTGAACGGCATCTTCGGCAAGTGGGATCTGGGTTCGCTTCGCCGGTATCTGCCGCTGGCCCGTGGATTCGATGACTTCTACGGCTTTTGCAATACCGGCATCGACTACTTCACACACCAGCGATATGGCGCCTCGTCGATGTATCGCGATCATCAGCCGACCAGCGAGGACCAGGGAACCTACTGCACCACGCTTTTCGAACGCGAGGCGGTTCGTTTTCTCGAGCGCCATCACCACCGCCCGTTTTTTCTCTATCTGCCGTTCAATGCTCCTCATGGTGCTTCCAGCCTTGATCCGGCGATCCGCGGGGCAGCCCAGGCCCCTGATGCCTACAAGGCGATGTACCCACAACTACAGCAACAGCCTCAACTGGTGTCCGGCACTCGCTACGGCAAGACGGCCATGGTTCCCAGCCCTGCCAAGCGGCGTTTGGAATATCTCGCCTCGATCACCTGTATGGATGCCGCCATCGGTACTGTCCTGGATCTGCTCGACCAGCATGGGATTGCGGAGAATACGATCGTGATGTTCTTCTCTGACAACGGCGGTGGCGGCGGCGGTGACAATTCGCCGTTGCGCGGACGCAAGGGTCGGATGTTCGAGGGTGGAGTGCGCGTTCCTTGCATTGTTCGTTATCCGCGAAAAATTCCTGCGGGCGGTGAGAGTGATGCTTTCCTCACATCCTTGGAGATTCTTCCAACATTGCTGGCGGAGGTGGGTCTACCGATTCCATCAAGTCTGACCCTCGATGGCTACGACATGATGGGTGTGCTGGCTTCTGGCGAGCCCTCCCCTCGAACGCAGATGTTCTGGCAGCGAAAGAATGATCGAGCGGTGCGGGTGGCCGACTGGAAATGGGTGGAGTCGGGTCACGGCACCGGCCTGTTCAATCTGGCCACGGACATCGGCGAGAAGACCGATCTGTCGAGGAAACAACCGGCCCGGTTGACGGAGATGAAGCAGCACTTTTCTCGCTGGCGCACGGCCATGGACAATTGTCCTCCACGAGGTCCGTTTCGGGACTACTGATTCGGGCCCTCTCCGTGCAGCTTTTGATCGGTGTTGCGAGCTCAGATCTCGCTCCTGCTTGTCTATGTGGCTACCTGTGAATTCCTCGCCGTGACCCACCGGGAGGAAGTCTTGGACATAAGATATTTATTCATAGGAAGATATGAGATAACCCCCGAGATTTCCGGCGGTGAATGAGGTGGCAGGACATCCTTGTCATCCTCTTTGGGTCGCGCTACAGTCCCGCGCCTTCAGCCCCGCCACATCGGTGGGCCGACCGCGAATCCGGAGCGCCCTGGCTCTGGGCCGCAGGTTTTGTGACAGATGAGAGAAAGAATCAGGGATATGGCTATTTCCAACGAACATCGCCGAGAGCTCATCTCCGACCACAAGATCCACGATACGGACAGTGGTTCCCCGGAGGTGCAGATCGCCCTATTGACCGAAGGCATCCGATCCTTGACGGAGCACATGAAGACGCACCGCAAGGATTATCATTCTCGCCAAGGACTCTTGAGAAAAGTGAGTCGGCGGAACAGGTTGCTTGGCTATCTGAGCCGCTTCGACCGCGCGCGCTATCTTGAGATCATCAAGAAGCTCGGGTTGCGGCGCTGACGCGAACGAAACCGACAGTTTCAGCAGTATACCGCTCTTTGAAGCAAGGCGTGGCGGGCATGGAGCCTGCCGCAATCAATGTGTTAGTCGTGGCGGGCTCGTGGACCAAGTAGGTCCGGCTCTGCCCCCGGGTGCGAAGGCATTCGGATTGAAGAAGAAGAAGAAAGAACATGGCAACGAAGAAGAAGGCGTCCACCCAAAAGCGTGGCGCAGCGGCCAGAAGGCCTGCAGGTAAGAAGAAAACTCAGTCAAGAACGAAGAAAGAGCCCCCCAAGAAGCGCGGGGCAACAAGGAGTTCGAGCAGGAAGCTCAAGCGGCCGGCAGCAGCGCTCCCTCCGGCGGCGGACATGTCTTTTGAGGCTGTTCGTGTCGAGAGAGAGATCGCCGGGCGCACCTTGACGCTCGAGACCAGCCGCATGGCCAAGCAAGCCGATGGTGCCGTTGTGGCGACCTACGGCGAAACCGTCGTTCTGAGCACCGCTCAAAGTTCGAAGGGTCGCGATGACATCGATTGGTTCCCGCTCACCGTGGACTATCGCGAGCGGCCGGCGGCCGCGGGCAAGATTCCTGGCGGGTTCTTCAAGCGCGAGGCCCGTCCGACCGCCAAGGAGATCCTCGGCTGCCGGATCATCGACCGGGCGATCCGCCCGCTCTTCCCCGATGGCTACAAGAACGAGGTGCAGGTTCTGTCACTCGTTCTTGCGAGTGATCTCGAGCAAGAATCGGAAATCATCGGCGCCATTGCCTGCTTTGCTGCTCTGGCAATCAGTTCCATTCCGCACGAGAAGATCCTCGGGGCTTGCCGGATTGGTTTGATCGACGAAGAACTCTGCGTCAATCCGACCTGGACGCAACTCCAGTCGGAGGAGAACAACCTCAACCTGACAGTGGTCGCTCATGACAGCGCGGTCGTCATGGTCGAAGCCGGTGCCAAGGAGGTTTCCGAAGAGACCTTGCTCGAAGCGCTCGAGCTTGCCCACGAAGTCTGTCGCGATGTTGCCGAACTGATCGGAGACCTCGTGGATGCTGCCGGTAAGGAGAAACAGGAATTCCACCCACCCGAGCGCGACACCCGCCTGGACAGTCGCATCGAGAAGGACTTCGGCGACATGTTGAAGGCTGCGCCTTCGATAGGTGCGACCAAGAAGGATCGTGGAGAATCCAAGTCGGCTGCGAAGGCAGAGGTTCTCGAAGCCTTTGCGCTATCGGAGAAGGCCCCCGCCGATGAAGTCAGGGCGCACAACAAGTATGTCGGCATGGTGTGTGGTGAACTCATGGACCTTGGCGAGCGCGAGGCCATCCTCGATGGTCGGCGAACCGATGGTCGGGATAGCACAACGATCCGCGCGATCACGCCCGAAGTCGCGGTCTTGCCGCGGGTCCACGGATCATCCCTGTTCACGCGGGGTGAGACGCAGGCGCTTGTGACCGCCACTCTCGGGACGCCCGAAGATCGGCAGATGATCGATGGGATCTATCCTGAGCCGGACAAGCGTTTCCTTCTGCACTACAACTTCCCACCGTTCAGCGTCGGTGAGGTCAAGCGTTTCGGTTTTGTTGGTCGTCGTGAGATTGGTCACGGTGCTTTGGCCGAGCGTTCGCTGGATCCGATTTTGCCGTCGCATGAGGACTTCCCTTACACGATCCGGTTGACTTCAGAGATCCTCGAGTCGAACGGGTCATCGTCGATGGCCACCGTCTGCGGTTCGACGCTGGCGATGATGGATGCGGGTGTGCCGATCCGGCAGCCCGTCGCTGGCATTGCCATGGGTCTTGTCATGGACGGCGATGATGTCGCGATTTTGTCGGACATCCTCGGGTCCGAAGATCATTGCGGCGACATGGATTTCAAGGTTGCCGGCACCCAGCATGGCATCACCGCCTTGCAGATGGACATCAAGTGTGAGGGCTTGTCGCGCGAGATTCTCGAGGATGCCCTCGAGCAGGCGTGTGAGGGCCGAAAGCATATTCTGCGCGAGATGTTGTCGGCGATCCGTTCACCTCGCGGCGACCTCAGCCAGCATGCACCACGCATGGAGACCTTGATGATTCCGGTCGAGAAGATCGGCGCCATCATCGGTCCTGGTGGCTCGGTTATTCGGAAGATGCAAGAAGAGTTCGATGTCCGGGTCAATGTTCAAAACGATGGCACCGTAACGGTTTCCGGAGTTGGCGGACCTGGAGTCGAGGGCTGTCTGCAGCGTGTCCGCGACATGACGGCCGAGGTCGAACTGAACACCGTCTACAAGGGTAGGGTGACCTCCATCAAGGAGTTTGGCGCCTTCGTCGAGATCTTGCCGGGCCAGGAAGGCATGTGCCACGTTTCCGAACTGGATGTCGAGTTCGTCCGTTCGGTCACCGATGTCGTGCGGATTGGCGATGAGATCGAAGTCAAGGTCATCGAAATCGATGATTTCGGTAAGGTGAGGCTCAGCCGCAAGGCTGCCTTGATCGATGCCGGAGCGGAAGTGCCTGCCGATAGTGGACGTGGTGACCGTGGCCCGAGCCGTGACCGAGGCGACCGTGGTCCGAGCCGCGACCGTGGCGACCGTGGCCCGAGTCGTGATCGTGATGACCGCGGTCCGCGCGGCGATCGAGGCGACCGTGGCCCGAGCCG
>CAZIVO010000040.1:6207-15744 GCA_964542765.1 uncultured candidatus Brocadiaceae bacterium
ATCGAGGCGACCGTGGCCCGAGCCGTGACCGTGGCGATCGTGGCCCGAGTCGTGATCGTGATGACCGCGGTCCGCGCGGCGACCGTGGCGACCGTGGCCCGAGTCGTGACCGTGATGATCGCGGCCCGAGCCGTGATCGTGATGACCGCGGTCCGCGCGGCGATCGAGGCGACCGTGGCCCGAGCCGCGACCGTGATGATCGCGGCCCGAGCCGGGACCGTGGCGACCGTGGCCCGAGCCGTGATCGTGGTCCGCGCAGAGACCGTGATGACCGAGGTCCGAGCCGTGACCGTGGCGACCGTGGTCCGCGCAGAGACCGTGATGACCGAGGTCCGCGCGGCGATCGAGGCGACCGTGGCCCGAGCCGCGACCGTGATGATCGCGGCCCGAGCCGGGACCGTGGCGACCGTGGCCCGAGCCGAGACCGTGGTTCGCGCAGCGATGGAGGCGACCGAGGTCCACGCAGTGATCGCGAAGATCGTCCTTCTCGTTCGTCGGGAATCGACGATCGTCTCGAAAACCCGAGGGATGTGTTCAGGGACTGAGGAGCGCGTGTCGACCGTTCGGAAAGCCCGGAGATCTCACGATCTCCCAGGCTGCCTGGCGTGAGGTTTCCCGCGGGAGACGGCGTGAATCCTTGAATGGATGGTTGGCTGCGGTGGAGAGTTGCCGCAGCCGCCATCTCATGTGCGCAAGCTGGTTTTCGCCCTCTATGATGAGCCCGAGATCGCTGTATCCCTTCGATGCTCGATGCTTACCAAAGGATAGAAATGTCCGAGATGATGTATGTCATGTCCCGCCCCTGTCTCCTTGCTCTGATCAGCGCCTTGCTCGGCTGCAACCTTGCCATGGCGCAGAGCCGGCGTGAGCAGGAGCGGCGACCCCGGCCGATATCCGTGGTGGAGGTGCTCGATCTCGATCGTGACGGGGAAATCTCGGCCGAAGAACTTGCTCGAGCCGGCGCTTCCCTGAAGAAGCTCGATCGCAACGGTGATGGGCGCCTCGATCGCGATGAACTTCGTGTCGAGTCATCACGCACACGCAGTCGAGAGCGGCGATCGTCCAAAGAATCGTCGTCCACCGAGCTTGCTGCACCACCTCAAACCTTGGTCGCTGGCGTGCACCGGATAGGTATCGAGCACGAGGGCAAGACGCGCGGGATGATCATCCATGTGCCGGCCGACTATGACTCGGCCAAGAGCTATCCGGTGGTGTTCGGTTTTCACGGTGCCGGTGGGCCGATGGAGGGTTTCCATCGCCGACTCTCGCCGCTGGTCGAACGTGGCGAGATCATCAGCGTGTCGCCCCAAGGGCTCGGCGAGAACCCGCGTGGTGTCACCGGCTTCAATGCCTTCCCGCGATGCACCTTGACGAAGGCCGATGATGTCGGGCTGGTAAAGAAGGTCGTGGCCTATCTGCAGAAGAGCGCGAGTATCGACAACTCGCGGTGCTACGCCACGGGCGGTTCCAACGGCGGCATCTTCTGTTATCGCCTGGCGCTCGAGACCGATCTCTTCGCGGCGATCGCACCCTTGCGTGCGGGCATGTTGCATCGCCATCCCCTTCCTGAGGCTCGTCCGCACCTGTCGATCTTCCATGCCCACGGCACCGAGGATGAGGCTTTGCCCTTCGAGGGTGGCCGGGCAGCACGTGATGAGGTCTTCCATTCCGCGCGCCAGACCCTGGCCTTGTGGGCGAAGAACCATGGCGTGAAGGTCGATCCGGTCAGTGAGCATCTGGCCGATGAGATCGAACTGGTCCGCTACGCGCGCGGGAAGGACCCCTTCGAGTTGACTCTGTGCATCCTCGAGGGCGAGGGCCATCGCCTCGGCCGTGAGACCGTCAGCAAGGTCGACGCCATGGTTTGGGAGTTTCTCCGGCGCCAGCGCAAGGCTCCCCGAAGCGTGCGCGACGGGCGCTGACTCGCTTTCGAGGTTGTGCGCAGATCTGGCCGACTTCGTGTTCGGTGTGCGTGTTGCGAACTGGTTGATGTTCTCGCCGGAGCGGTGGATCGGTGGGCGAGGTCGGGGAGAATAGGCGGCCATGGCGGCTCCTCAAGTCATACGGGAACTCAAGCGGGATGCCCTGGGGCGGGTAGAGCTCATTCGCGCCCCCGGGGGGACGATGGTCCGCCGCGTGGCCTGCGGTGGGCGGATGCCCGGGTCCCGCCTCGTGGCGCGGCTTCTGCTCGTCCGGGAGCGCCGTGCCCTGGAACGTCTGGCCGGCCTGGCTGGGGTTTCCCCGCTTGTAGGTGCAGGGAAAGGCACCTTGACCCGGGGCTGGATCGAGGGGACCCCTTTGTACGCCGCCGAGATCCTGCCACGTGACTTCTTCGAGCATCTCGAGGCCCTCGTGCGGGAGATGCATGGGCGCGGGGTGTGTCACAACGACCTGCACAAGGAGCCGAACGTGCTGGTCCAGCCGGATGGGCGCCCGGCCCTGATCGACTTCCAGCTTGCGAGCAGGGTGAGCGAGCCCCGGATGCGAGAGGATCTCAGGCACGTGGACAAGCACCGCTGTCGCTACGAACAGCGGGGCAGGCCCCGAACCGAGCGTCGTCGCTCCCTTCTGGCTGCCCTTTGGATGATGAGCGGCAAGCGCCTCTACAATCTGCTGACCCGGCGCATCCTCCGGGTCGAGGACGGGGAGCCTCGGCGCCCACGGGAAGGGCCTTGGCCCGAGTGGGGGCAGCCCCTCGGAGATGCATGACAGGTGATCGGGAAGCTCAGGGCCTTCCCCGGATCGTTCGGTCACCGCGGTGGCCCTGGCCAGTAATGCTGTCGGAGATAGGGACTGTGTTCACCAGGAATAGGTGTTGAATTCAGTCAATCCTTTCGCCAGTAGCTGCCTTTGGCTAGGATTTCGCCATTCGCAAGCCATTCAAATGAAAAGGTTTGGCGTTGGACGGGAAAGATGGCGAATAAATGATGGCGAAATGGTGGCTGGGCCTCCTGGTGGGAGGTTGGCTGGTTTGGGCAGTTCCTGGTCAGGGAACCGTCCCCGAAACCAGCCAGAGGCTGCCCTTCCAGTCCCAACCGGTTGCCCTCGATGGGGTTCTGGTCGAGTGGGGAGATGCCCTGCACATCGCCCTTCGGGAGGAGCGGCAGGCCTGGAAGCATCCCAAGAGTGGCCAGTGGGGCGGGATTGAGGACCTCTCCGCCGATCTGCGGGCCAGCTACGACGGCGCTCATTTCTATATCGCCGGCCGTATCAAGGACAACAGCCTGGTCCGGGAGCGAGGGGGCTGGCACACGGGTGATGCTGTCGAACTCTTCTTCGATCTGGATCCCGCTGACGAGGGGCCCGGTTTTGATGAGGACGATTTCCAGCTCTTCTTGATGCCGCTCAATCCCCGGCAGTCCTACGGGATCAACACCTTCCCGGGCTCCCTTCGTGGCGGTGCCAGTCTCAATGGCGTACGGGTCGTTCACAAGGAAACCGCCGACGGCTGGTTGTTCGAAGCGCGTATTCCCTGGCACAACCTGCCACCGATGATGCGTGGGGCCCCGGCGAGGATCGGCTTCAACGTGGCGATCGATGACCACGACGAGGGCAGCGATCGTTACCAGTACATGACCTGGAACGGCGAGAACCCGGTCGATCCTGCCGCTGGCAATACCAGCAGGCTGGTGTCCTTGAGCCTTGCCGGCGCGCGCCCCCTCGTTGCTGCCGCTGCTCCGGGGAGCGATCTCGAGGATCTCCTGGAGATCGCGTCCTACTTTGCTCTGCCCCTGTCGATCGTGGCTGCGCTGGCTCTGATTCTGTGGGTATGGGCGGCCGCCTCGCGCCGGATCTCGGGCTTGCACCTGATCGGCCGGATCGGGGGGGTCGTCTTGCTCGTCGTGGGGTTGCTGCTGCCTGACTGGCTGATCGATCAGCGGATTGCTGACCGGGAGGAGCAACTCGATGATATCACCACCATGCTGGCCGCTGACGTGCCCAAGATGGCCAGTGGAACGCTCGGAGGCTATGGCGGCGGGCAGCGCGACATACCGCTGATGGACTTGCTATCCGGCCGTGCTCTGGCGCGGCAGGTATCGCTCAACTACGAGTATCTTCTCGATGTTGCCAAGGATGGCTTCGATCTCGGGTCGCGCATCTATCCCGTCGAGAACTTTGCTGTCCTGCCTTACGGCATCCCTCTGCCGCTCGACCAGACCGAGCAGTTTGATTTTGCCAGGCCGCTGGCCGGCGACCATCTCAACATCGTCGTGTCGATGCCGATCGATCGCGATTTTACCGAGATCCCTGAGTTTGAACTGGCCTGGCGCGGCACCGATGAAGCCCAGGGTTCGAAACTACTGAGTCTGGATGGTGCCTTCGAACTCGACACGCTGACGGGAGATCCCCAGCGCGAGGTGATATTCGAAGTCTTCGAATTACCGGCGGCGGTGGTGTCCATCAGTCTCACCGCCCTCGTGGGCGAGGGCATGGAACTGGTGGGCATGACCCTGATTCCTGAATCTGGAGATGAGGGCCAGCCACAGACTCTTGGAGTCTCCTCACTCGGGGGTGTAGAGACGGATCTGCGCGGTGCACATCCGACCGATGCCGGGTTGCGGTTGCCACCAGGTACCAATCGTCGCGTTTCGGTTGATCCCGAGCATGCGGCGGGCTTTGAAAAGGCATGGCTTTTCTATCACGCCGAATATCCTGGCGCTGATTCCGGCACTCTGACTCCCGGCGAGAAGGTCAGCGAGGTATCGATCCAGTTTGCCGGCGGAAAGCCGGAGCCGCTGACGGTTACCCTCGAACATCAGGAGTCGATGTTCTTCGAACTTGCGCAGGAGAATCGTGAGAGCGAACCTCCTGACGAGAATGCCAGCGTGGCTTACCAGTGGCAGGACGAGGATAAGGAGCAACACCTCACCCTGGTCTACAGCTTGGATTTGCCCGTCGGTGCTGTTGTTGAATCACTGGAGTTCAAGAATTTCGGGCCTTATGCGGTTCGATTCCGTTCGGTGGTGTTCGGCGTGTTGCAAGCAACTCCCGCCGTCGATCCAGAAGACTCGCCGCTCGAACCCGCCGGGTCAGCTCGAATGGTGCGGCTCAAGAGCGATCATGTTGAGCGAGTCAGGGGAGCGGCCTTTGCCATCTACCGCAGTGGTAGCTTGGCCGCCTCGACGCTGACGGATGCCGAGGTTGCTGACCATCAGAATCTGCCGCGCAACATCGATAGGGGCGGCTCTGCCATCCCCCACCGGATGGTGCCCTCGGCCGATGGTCAGGCGAGGACCTACGAGGCCTACCTGTCGCTGGGCAGCGGTGGTTGGGGAGATGCGACGCTCGGGATCTTTCTGCGCGATGATGGCTATGGCGAGCACGCGAACTGGGTCCACCGAGTTGCACTCGGATGCTTGCTGCTGGCATCACCCCTGTTGCTATTGCTGTTCGGCGAGATCCTGGCGATTTTCAAGAATCTGAGGCTGCGGCTCATCGCTGTATTATCGGTGGCGACGCTGGTGCCTCTCGCACTCCTCTCGGTCTTTCTGGTGCGAGTTCTCGAGCGTGGGCACGAGGACAAACTGCAGCAAGGCCTCCAGCAGGATATGGCAGCCGCCAACGGGCGGCTCGAAGATGAGCAGGGCAAGTTGCGGGAGTCGGCGAGCAGCTGGCTCGACACCCTGTCCGAAGAGGTTGCTAACTTCGGCACCGATCTCGATGTGCTCGCCCGTTTGGATGATCTCAAGTCCTCTCTTTCCGCGACGATGAAGAGTCAGCTTCCGCCGGACTGGGAAGGCGGTTTTCTCCGACTGGAATTCGTGCCCGAGGGCAATTCTCCTTTGCCGGCCTTTCAGGTGCAGGAGTCCCACGGAGTGTCGGGTTTGCCTGCCATGGAGACGGTGCTCCGTCCTGACCCCGGGGTGTATGTGGCCTGGGGTGCGCCCTTCATCGGTGTGCGTCGCGAGGGCATGTCGCCGCATGGCACCTGTTCCCTTTCGGTCGCGCGGCCTCTGGACGAGGGTCTGCTCGCGGGCTTCTCACCCAGTCGCGGTGTGGTCCTTTGTGATGTGAGAGGCGGCTATCCCCTCGGTGCGGCCGGTGGCCCGACCATCGCCCAGCTTTCGTTGGAAAGCAGTTCGCGCGAGCCTCGCTTGATGTTGTCGCGACGCCTGGCTTTCGAGCAAGCCCTGGGAGTCAACACGCCCGTTGTCACGCGGCATCGCTTTGCGGGTATGGATTGGATTGCCGCTTATGACGTGTTGCGCGACCTCGATGATACGCCGCGGGCCATCATTGGCTTGATCGATTTGGACGCGCCGGCACGTCTGGAACTCTCTTTTGGCGCGGTGCCCGTGCGTGGTTTCTTCGTCGGCGCCGCAGCCTTGCTGGTGTTGTTATCGGTGTTCTTGTCGCTGGTCGTGACGGCTCGTATCACCAAGCCGATCGAGCAACTGGAGCGCGGTGCGCAGGCGCTCAGGCGTGGTGAACTCGATGTTCGGGTAGACATCGAGGAGGGTGGTCAGATCGGCCGCCTGACCCGCGCCTTCAACAGCATGGCGAAGGATTTGCGTGGACGAATCCAGGATCTGGATCACCTCAATCGTGGCATACAGGAGTTGACATCGGGCCTGGACCTCGAAGAAACACTCGGGCGAGCCGTTGGATTTTGCACCCGGCACAGTTCTGCGGATCAGGTTCGCTTCCTCCTCGTCGATCAGGACAAGATCGAGATCTACGAAGATACGGAGATCGAGATCGATCCCGAGGCTCGAGATGTCGCCGCGCTGATGAGCGCGGTGGGCCCTTTCTCGATGAAGCTGGCGCTGGGTGATGGGCGTGCCTTGCACAGAGCATTCCCCAGATCGAACTCGATCGTTGTCTTGCCTCTTCGGGTGGCCGGTCGATATCAGGGATCGATGGTCTTGTGCTTTACGACCGAGGAGCCTGCCGAAATCAACCTCGAGTTACTCTCGACCATGGCGGTTCAGACGGCGGTCGCCCTGCAGAATGCCCGGCTTTACAGGCACGCGGTCGAGGACTTTTACACGGGTGCTTACGTGCCCGATTATTTCCGCCGCCGCGTGGTCGAGGAGGTGGATCGCGCGCAGGAACGAGGGGAACCCCTGGCATTGCTGGGGATGTTACTCACCGATGGTGCATTGCTGGCGCAGGCTCTCGGTGCTCGCAGCTTTGAAAGCATCATGGAAGGCATGGTCCGGGCCATGCGTGGCGAAATTCCGGCGAGCGGGTTGATTTGTCGCGCAACCGAGCACGGCTTCCAGGTGCTCCTCTTCGGGGCTGCCGCCGCCGGCGCCGAGGACATGCTCGACAGACTCGTGGCCGCCGTCGGGCGGGCTGATCTGGAACTGCCACCGACAATGGCGCGGTTGGTCCTTCAGACGGGAATGGTCATTTTTCCCGAAGAGGCTGCGAGCGCCGAGTTCTTGTTCCACGCACTGGAAACCAAGCTCGCCGAGCGGTCGCCGGCCGCACCCATCCAGGAGACGGTAGAGCGGTTGCATGGCGAGGGTGTGATCATTGCGAGTCCCGTGATGCAGGGGGTGTTGCGCACCCTGGAACGCGTGGCACCGACCGACCTCACGGTTCTGCTCGAAGGTGAGACGGGGACGGGCAAGGAAGTCCTGACCGATCTGATCCACCGCTGGAGCAAGCGGGGCAAGGGCCCCCTGGTGAAGGTGCACTGCGCAGCCTTGTCAGAGAGCCTGCTCCAGTCCGAATTGTTTGGCCACGAAAAGGGCGCTTTCACCGGCGCGGTCGCCCGCAAGATCGGCAAGTTCGAGTTGGCTCAGGGTGGGACCGTGTTTCTCGATGAAGTTGGAGAGATCTCGCTGGAGGTTCAGGTCAAACTTCTCCGCGTTCTTCAAGAGCATGAGGTCGATCGGGTGGGAGGCCTGGACCCCATCCCCGTGGATGTCCGTGTGATTGCTGCGACCAACCGCAACATCCTCGACATGGTCGAGGATGGGACATTTCGCGAAGATCTTTACTACCGCTTGCAAGGAATGGTCGTGACCGTGCCGCCTTTGCGCGAGCGCAAGGAGGAGATTCCTCAGCTGGTCGAGCGATTCCGCGAAGAGGCGGTGGCCGCCGGCAATACCCGGGTGAAGGGTTTCAGCGCGGATGCGATGGATGAACTCTTTCTGCGCGATTGGCCCGGCAATGTCCGTGAATTACGCAACATGGTTTTTCGTGCCATGGTGCTGGCCGGGGGTGATCTCGTTCAGCGCACCGAACTCATGGGTCAATTTTCGGCGGCACGTTCCGACACGGGAGCCGAAACGCCTCGTCGGGATGTGGTCCCAATGCCGCTGGAAGTTCCCGAACCCATCGATGCGATCCCGCCCGACTCCGGGTCTGTCGGGCCAAGCGTGGCAGATGACGATTCTGCGCCCATCGATGCGATTGCTCCCAAGGAACTCCAGGGCCGTTTGCGCCTGGCCTTCAACCTGATCCGCCAGCGCGGGTCCCTTTCGACACCGGAATACGTTCAACTGGCGGGCGTGAGCCCGAGGACAGGTCTGCGCGATATGAACGATCTTGTAGCCACGGGCTTGATCCGGCGGACCGGGAAGCGTCGCGGTGCGCGATATCGGCTCGATGAGCCCGCTAAGCTCTGAATCTGTGTGGCGAAAAAGCCTGAACACCCAGTCGCCAAGGGGAAAATCCTCATGGCGAATTTATCCTATTTCGCCATGAGGATTTTCCCCTTACTTATCCAGGATCTATAAGCGACTGTTTCGAAAGGGTTTGGGAAAGATTTTATAAATTCAATCGAAATGGCGAGAGCGACTGGCACCTGGCTTGCGATACCAAGGGCGGGGGGCGAAGTAATTCGCCATCAATCTTGCTCAGAAGGTGGGGATGGTGGGACGGAGTGCCTCGGATTGGGATTCTCGAGAGCCGCGGCTCAAGCCTTTTATATGACGATTCGAAGTGTCTGAAGTGAAGCGAGTTATGAGTGGTTTTGCGAAGTTCATGGTCTTGGTTGCTGCCGTTTTGGTGGTATCTGCTCCCACGTTGGTTGCACAGGGTATCACGACCAAGGGCAAGGCTGTCGTTCTCTACGGCAGCCCTTCGAATACGACCAAGCCCGCCACCATCAATTACGAGACCGTGAGGAAGAAGACGCCTGAATACCAGACGATCCGGTCCGAAGGTGTGCGGAAGGGTTCGGCCCGCTACGAACTGCTCACGTCGAGGATGGGTGCGCGGATTCGCGAAGCTGCGGGCCGGGCAGCGCAATCGAAAGGCGTGGATTGCGTGGTTCGCTCTGGAGATATCGCGAACGATAACGGCATCACGGTCGTGGACTTGACCGGGGAAGTTGTTGCGGAACTGGAGTCCGGCGACCCGGCGGCGTAACTTGGGGTCTTTGAGGCGATGCTTCGGAGATTGTGATGAAGCGGCACGCACAGATGTTTGCATGTTTGGCTTCGGTGTGGGCGATCAGCTGTGCCGGGCCTCTCGACTCGCAAACTCGTGCTCGGGGAGTCTCTTCACAGGGCGTCACGGTAAAGGCTGGCGCTACCGTCCTCTATGGCAGCGCCTCGAACACGACCAAGCCGGCGACGA
>CAZIVO010000040.1:15844-26514 GCA_964542765.1 uncultured candidatus Brocadiaceae bacterium
CAAGCCGGCGACGATCGACTACAGGGACGTGGAGCGGAGAACCCCCGAATATCGAACGAGTCGCTCCGAAGGCGTTCGGAGGGGTTCTGCACGCTCCGACATTCTCATTTCGCAGATGAAATATCGAATCAAGGAGGCTGTGGCCTTGGCGGCGCGCTCCGAAGGTGTGGATTGCGTCGTTCGCAAGGGAGATATCAAGGATGCCAATGGTCTTGCGATCATGGACTTGACCGATCAGGTGATCGCGGAACTGGAGTCCGGTGGCGCGACACCGTAACTTGCATCGCCGGGGCGATGTTTCGAGGGTGGTGATGAGACTGCAAGCACGAACGCTCGCATGTATGGCTTTTGTGTGGCTGATCGGCTGCGCCGGGCCAGCTCGCCAGGAAGACGAGCCTGGTTCGAGGTTCAAGGTTGAGACCGGTGTCGATGCCATGAGCGCATCCGACCGTCCACCCTTATCCGACCAGGTCTGGGGGCTGCAGCCGACCGACCAGTTGCCGCCGGTGGAATCGACCATCTCGGTGGCGGAAGCTCGGGTTGGCGCCGACACGCAGGGCGGTGAGCAGGACACCCGATCTGCAGGTTCTGGCAGTGGAGCGTCGACAGGGGCGAACCAAGATGGCCAGGATGCTCAGGATGGCCAAGACAAGCAGGATCTGTCCCCGCAAGACATGGCGTCCATCCGTGCGCGTTTTGGTTCCAACGTGATCATCAATCAGAAGACCGGTGAGGTCACCAAGCAGTATTTCCTGTCAGGAGAGGCGGGACTTGTGTTTCTCAACCTCATCGCGGAACCGGGTGGCACGCGGCCCGATGCGACGAAGCCCGAGCATATGCAGACCTTGGGTGGCGACGCGAAGAGCAAGAGCGTGCTCGGCAGGATGGTGGGCGACAATCAGGTCGAACTGATTGTCATCAAGAATTTTGAGCAGCCCGAGGGAGTCGCGATCAAGACGGCTGTTTCAGGCCAGCTTCCTCCCCAGATTCCGATTGGTTCCGGACAGGATCTGGTGCTGGTCACGGCCAAGGTGGGGGGGCTCGCAGCCTTCGAAAATGCTCTCAACCTGTTCTTTGCCAATATTCCCCAGGTGGAGATCGAGGTGAAGGTCGTGGAATATTCGACGACCGACACGCTCAGCTTTGGCATCATTCCCACGAACGCGACCACGCCATCCTTGAATCAGCTCAAGCCGGACCGGTTGATCAAGAACATTACTTCGCAATTTCCCCTCGCCGCACCGCTGGTCGGCGGCACCAGCATCGGCGACCGCGGAGTCATCACGCTCGGGGGCATCCATGATTCTTGGGATCTCAATGCAACCTTGCAACTTCTGGAAGCCAATAGCATCGCCGACGTGCTGAGCAGTCCGAAGATGGTTGTTCGCAATGGAGGTGTCGCTTCGGTGAACACGACGTCGGAGATTCCCTATCCCAAGGCGAAGATCACATCATCGGGGCAGAACATCACGGCAGACATCAGCTTCAAGCCGGTTGGCATCACCTTGAACATCCGTCCGGTCATCGCCGGGACGGATACGGTGATCTTGCAGGTCTACGCGAAGGTGTCCTCCGTCACGGGGTTTGCGGCCACTTCGCCCGTGCAGACGCCGATCATCTCGACCCGTGAGGCCGTCACATCGGTCCATGTCACCAATGGCAAGACGACCGTGATCGGGGGGCTGAAGACGAAGACGCAGTTCGATCAGGAGCAAAAATTACCGATCCTTGGCGATATCCCGATTCTTGGATATCTCTTTCGATCGACCTCGACCCAGACAGCGGAGACCACCCTCGAGTTTCACATCACCCCGCGAATCATCCAGGGCTCCCAGGGCTTTTCGGCGGGACCCATCGGGGGTTAGCGCGGAAGAAATGAATCTTCCGGGGCGGGCTTCCTCCAGCCGGGAATATTCGGGGGTATCCTGACGTCCGATGAAGCATCCCATGGACCTTTCAGACAAGCGCCGGACTGACGAGCAAGGGATCGCTCTGATCCTCGTTGTTGTGTTCGTCATTCTGCTCGCGGTGGTCAGCTACCAGCTTGTTGTCCAGGCGAGGATGTCGCGCCTCACCGGCGAAAATGACGCCTTGCTTGCGCGGATGCGCAACCACATGGAGTACACGATCAATGAGGTTGAGGGCAGTCTGAAGGATGACATGCAGGCTGATGATGGTGGTGATGAAGGTGGCGCATCGCCTTTGGGAGGCCTCGGTGGCGCAGGTTCCGCAGGTGGTGGGGAA
This sequence comes from uncultured candidatus Brocadiaceae bacterium, assembly GCA_964542765.1. Taxonomy (GTDB): domain Bacteria; phylum Planctomycetota; class UBA1135; order UBA1135; family UBA2386; genus CAZIVO01. Next base: position 18,089 of record CAZIVO010000040.1, read on the forward strand.
GGCGCCAATCCGTTGGGGGGGGGCGGAGAGGGCGAGGATGTCGCAGCGAATACGGATAGCAGTCGCGATTCCTGGTTCCAGCCAACGGCCTACTCGGATGATGATCTGACCACCTATGTCTGGGTTGAGGACGAGAACCGGAAGTTCAATATTCTGAGCCTGATCAGTCCCGAAGAAGATTACGCGAAGGAATCGAAGGAGCGCTTCGTACGTCTCATTGATGAGTTGCGTGATGGCACGGAATTCGATCTGTCCTCAGCCGATGGGCAGCAACTCGCGCAGATCATCATCGACTGGATGGAGGGTGTGGGAAGGACCGAGGATGTCCCGCGACCACAACTCAAGAGCGATAGAGAGGACCGTCAGGAACTCACGATCATGCTCCACCTCGACGATCTGCTCATGCTGCGGGATGTCGATGAGGATCTTTTCTACGACAAGGTGCTCGACGCCGAGTTGATTCCGGGTCTCGAGTCTGTTCTCACCATCTACACCTCGCTGCTCGTAGATCCCGGAGATCCGGAGAAGCTGGCGCAACAGGACAATGCGGCAGGAGCCGGGCAGGATTCGGGATCGTCCGGCCAGTCTTCGGAAGGATCAGGGGGCCCCGTTGGCTCGGAGTCGTCCGAGCAGCCCATTGGCATTGGTGTTCGTATCAATCTCAATACTGCTCCCTACGCTGTCTTGAGGAGTTTGTTCCCGCGGCATCAGATTCCGGATGCAGTGATCGACGCGATCATTGCTTATCGCAACGAAGAGGCCGAGGAAGAGGAAGATGCGACAGGTGAGCAGGGCGGTGAGGGTGCGGGTGGTGCTGTTGATGCCGAAGACTATTTCGGTGATATTCGTGGGCCCGAAGAGGTGGAGAAGAAGATCTTCGAGGCAGTTGAGGATCTTGAAGAGATTCCCGAGTTCAAGAACATCGCTGACCCGGAGATCAAGCAGCAGTTCTATGCGCTGACGACCGTTCAGTCGGATGTTTTCACGATCCACATGGCTTCGATGTTCAAGCGGAAGAAGAATGCCTACGTGCTTCGCCGTGCCCGCTCGGTGGTCGTGCGGCTCGATCATGATGAGGAAGGAGTGCTCTACCCCCTCATCCGGCTGGAGGAGTCTGCGGGCAGGCGTATCATGCCCGTCGATGTCGTCGTTGATGTGAACGATTACGCCAATCGTCGCTACGAACTCGATGAGTTTTCTCGTGAGGAAGAGGCTTGGAACCCTTTTCTCATCGACTTCTACCGGCCCGACTGGCAGCGCGGAGAGGACAGGGAGTGAGCTGAGCGACTTTGGTCGCGACACTCGCGCTGTGAAGGCAGGCTGTCGATTCCCTCCGGGCTTTTGGCTCGGGCGCGTGGATCAGGCGGTGATCTTCTCGCGGAATCGATCGAACAGATACATCGCATCGTGCGGTCCGGGAGCTGCTTCCGGGTGGTATTGCACGGAGAAGACGGGCAACTCGCTGTGGGCGATCCCCTCAACGGTTTTGTCGTTGAGGTTCAGATGAGTCACCTTGAGGGCATCGGGGAGCCCGGCCGGGTCGACGGCGAAGGAGTGGTTCTGGGCAGTGATCTCGACCTTTTCCGTGGTCAGGTCCATGACGGGCTGATTGCCGCCATGGTGGCCGAACTTCATCTTGTAGGTTTTTGCGCCGAATACCTGTCCGAGGATTTGATGGCCGAGGCAGATGCCGAAGACCGGCAGCTTGTCGGCCAAGGCCTTGACGGTTTCGACGGCATACTGGACGACGGCGGGATCTCCGGGGCCATTGCTGAGGAAGATTCCTCGCGGCTTCAGATCCAGGACAGCTTCTGCAGGCGTGTCAGCGGGCACGAGCGTCACCTCGAAACCATTTTCTACGAGAGAGCGCAGGATGTTGCGTTTGATCCCGAAGTCAAATGCGACGATCGGCAGCACTTCAACACCGTCTTTATTCGGAGAGGGAGTGGAGAAGGGTGATTCGAACCCTTTTTGCCACTGTTCGATTGTGGTCGTCGTGACTTCAGCCACGTGGTCTTCGTCACCTACGTGCGGGGCCGCAGATGCGCGGGCCACCAGTTCATCTTCTGGCGTGTCCATGTCTTCGGTGATCAGGACTCGCATTTCTCCACCGGTTCGGATTTTCCGCGTCAGCATGCGTGTATCGACCTGCTCGATGGCGGGCACTCCATGCTGGATCAGGTAATCCGAGAGCTCTGCTCCCGAGCGAAAGTTGCTCGCCCGCTTGCAGGCCTCGCGGACAACCAGGCCGGAAAGCCATAGCTTCGTGGATTCTTCGTCCTCGCTGTTGACGCCGTAGTTTCCGATATGAGGCTGTGTCAGCAAGACGGTTTGACCGCGGTATGATGGATCGGTCAGGATTTCCTGGTAGCCGGTCATCGAGGTGTTGAACACGAGTTCTCCGATCCGATCGACAGGCGCTCCGAATGAGCGGCCGCGGAGGACGGTCCCATCTTCGAGGATGATCCGGGCTGGTTTTCGTTGGGCGGCGGCCATGGGTTAGCGCTGGATAATGGACAGGGTGTGGCGTGTCAATCAGCGTTATCGGTCACCAGTCGAGGACGGGCGGCAGGTGGTCGTCGACCAGTTTGCGGTAGCGGGGCAGTAGCGGTTCGATTTTGAGCGGGTCCGGGCTCTTGGAGTAGAGGTCGTAGGGGTTGAATTTCCGAACCCACTCGAACATTTGGCGATCCCGGTCGTTCATCAGGTGCGTGTATGCGCCGTCGGTATGAGCGGGGTAGAAGGAGTGATAGCGGATCACGTAGGAGGCTGCTTCGGGGAGATAGTTTTTGAGGACCATGTAGAGATATTCGTCGTGGCCCCATGACATGTGGACCGCGTCAAGGCCGCATCCAGACTCATAGATTCCATTTTGGGAGCCCATCCGCGGGTCTTTGCGGTCCGGATTATTGGCGAAATATTCGTGGTAGATGATTTCTTCAGCAAAATCACAACCTACCGGGAAGGTGTCTCCGACAACTGCCCACTGGGGTTCGCCGAACAAGCACAGCATCTTGCCGAGGTCATGCACGAGGCCGGTGAGGACGAACCAGTCTGGCTGCCCGTCAGCTCGCATTGCCTCGGCCGTTTGTAGTGCGTGTGTCACCTGTGAGGATTCGGTGTCCGGATCACTGTTGTCGATGAATCCCTCAAGCTTGAGGAGGGCATCCCAGACGCCAAGACGGGCGCGCTTGAGAGGTGCGTAATCTCTTTTCTTGGCGAGTACAAAATCGAGGGTCTGCCCTTCGTGGTTCAAGCGGTATGTGTCGCGGACCCTGTCGAAGGGAGTGTTGGCATGATCGCGAAACTGTGAGGGTTGGGGTGTGGTCATGTTCCCTTGATGGTGAGCCAAGGCACGGGGATCATCGTTACGGGGTTGAGTCGGAGCGAGGGTCGTCGGGGCCTTGCTGACTGGCGCGTCGATTGATCATTCCAGCCGCATAGCCGGCGCCAAATCCATTGTCCACATTGACGACGGTTACACCTGCTGCGCAGGAGTTCATCATCGCCAGGAGGGCGGCCAGTCCGCCGAAATTGGCTCCGTAGCCGACGCTCGTCGGCACCGCGATCACCGGAGCATCGATCATTCCTGCTACAACCGAGGGGAGAGCCCCCTCCATGCCGGCGATGGCCACCACTGTCGTCGCAAGGCGGATATCGGGGATGCGTTCGAGGAGCCTGTGCAGTCCGGCTACTCCGACATCGACATGCATCTCCACGGTGGCCCCGAGGATACTCAGCGTTGTTTGCGCTTCGGCGGCGACAGGAAGGTCCGATGTGCCGGCGGCGACGATGGCAACCAGACCTTGTCGGGGCAGGGGGTCACGATCGACGAACAGGCAGCGGCCCAGTTCGACGTGCTCTACATCGGGCAGGCGGGCGGTCAGTTCTCGGGCGTGATCGGGCCCGGCTCGCGTCAACAGGACCCGCGGTGCCCGGGTCAGGATCTCCTCGGCGATATCGGCCGCCTGCACGGGATCTTTGCCGTCGCAGAAGATGACTTCGGGACACCCGCATCTTTGAGCGCGCTCGTGATCTACCTGAGCGAAGCCGAGATCGCTCGCGGGCTCAATTTTCTTGAGGGCGGCATCGACCGAAAGATCACCCCGCGCGACTTGTTCGAGCAACTGGCGAGGAATCATGCGGATCTCTTCTTGGTGGCCATGGCTTCGAGGTCGAGCCCCGAATGTTCTCCCGCTTGCCAGAGGCGGGTTCCGATGCCGGCGACCATGGCCCCGTTGTCCGAGCACAGGTCAAGAGGTGGGAATACCGATTGGATCTGACTCAGAACGGGGTCGGTTGCGATCCGTTCGCGCAGACTCTTGTTTCGTGCAACGCCCCCGCCGATGGCCAGGCTCCGGGCTCCCTGCTGCTGGGCTGCCTTGCGCATCCGGTGAATCAGGCAATCGACGATGGCTGCTTGATAGGAGGCTGACAGATCCGCGACTTCCCCCGCTGACAGGGTGGGCATGGGCCGGCTCAGGCCGGGGCCTCGCAGATGGTAGAGCAGGGCTGTCTTGAGACCGCTGAAGGAGAAGTCGAGAGATTGGTCGCGAAAGCGTGGTCGGGGTAGTGAGATGGCGGTTGGATCGCCGTTGCGCGCGGCCTCCTCGATGGCGGGGCCACCGGGGTAGGGGAGTCCCAAGAGAGCGGCACCCTTGTCGAGAGCTTCGCCAGCGGCATCGTCTCTCGTCCTGGCCAGACAAGTTGCGGCTTCCTTGTCATCGACCAGATAGAGGGCCGTGTGCCCACCCGATGCAACCAGCGAAAGGCAGGGCAGCGGCATGTCCGGTTCCACCATGAAACTCGCATGAATGTGTGCGTGAATGTGGTCAACGCCGATGAGGGGGATGTCGCAGAGCCAACTCAAGGCTTTTGCGGCAGAGATGCCGACCAGGAGACAGCCGATCATGCCGGGTCGGTGAGTCACTGCGACGGCGCTCAGATCGTTCGCCACGACATCTGCTTCGCGCAGAGCTGACTGGATCACCGGCAGAATGCGGGTCGTGTGGGAGCGGCTTGCGACTTCGGGAACGACGCCTCTGAACTTGCGGTGCAACTCGATTTGCGAGGAGACCACATTGCTCAAGACCACCCGGCCGTCACGAACGACCGACGCGGCGGTTTCGTCGCAAGAGGTCTCTATACCGAGAATCAGAGGATCATTCATTTCTTCTGTTGCACGAAAGAGCGGAGTTCGTCGAGTGCCTCAGCGAGTTGCTTGTCCTGGTCGATGGGTAGCGGTTGGGGGTAATCGATGCTGAGTCGCATACACAGTTCTCGTGCATCATCTTGCCACCGAGGCGGAACCTCCCAGTCTCCTAGCGCATCCCGGAGGTTTTGGCGTTCCTTGTCGGATACCAAAACCTCTCGGTCGGGATCGATGCCTCCTTCTGCGTCCCCATCTTCTTCGCGTCGCATCTGACGCTCGATGCTCCGGCCGTTCGGGGTGTAGTAATGCGACGTTGTGAGTTTGAGGCGAAAGTCCGTGCCTTGCCAGCGGAAGATGCTCTGGACGACGCCCTTGCCATAGCTTCGTGTGCCCACGACACGGGCTCTCCCGTGGTCCTGGAGCGCACCTGCGGTGACCTCGCTGGCGCTTGCCGAGGCGCTGTTCATCAAGATCACCAGTGGGAGTTCCGGGAATGCGCAGTCCTCGGTCTTGGCTTCATGTCGCTCGATCTCGTGGGACCCACGGCTTTTGAGGGTGACGATGGTTCCCTTGCGCAAGAATCGACTGGTCAGGGCTACCGCTTCATCGAGAAGCCCGCCCCGGTTGAAGCGGAGGTCGAGGATCAGCCCGTGTAGCTCGCCGGTTGCGTGTTTATGGAGATGCTCCAGGGCGAGGTCCAATTCGGTTGAGCTGTCCTGCTGGAAACGGGACAGGTAGATGTAGCCGAGCCGTTGTTCGGGATCGAGCAGTCGCGCCCATTTGACACTGGGTTTTTGAATGTCAGATCGGGTGACCTCGAGGTCGAGTTGAGCATCACTGTCGCGCTTGATCGAGACGGTGACGGTTGATGAGGGTGGGCCCAGCAGAAGTTTGCGTATCTTCGCATTGAGTTGTTTCGCGGGGACGTCTTCGAGCGATGCACCATCGACGGCCATGATCTTGTCGCCGACGCGGAATCCTGCAAGCTCGGCAGGTCCTTGGCTGAAGGGGAAAAGGATCGTTCTGGCGCGGGGCACCATGACGATGCCGATCCCCTCGTAGGTTCCGGTGGTAGCTTCTTCGAAGGATCTGACCTTGGCGGGCCTGATGAATTCACTGTGCTTGTCGAGACCATCTACCATCCCCTCGATTGCCGAGAACATGAGATCCGAACCATCACGGGGTTCCACGTAGTCCTCGAGAATCTGGTTGTAGACCAGTTTCATGGCCTCGGACTCGGCCCGTGGCAACCCCGGCAGAGCGAGCGACCAGAGATTGATCGCGAGAGTGGTCGCCAGAATCGTGAGAAGGGTGCAGAGCGGCAATATCCAGAAGGGGATCAGGCTTGGGCGATTCGTCACGTCACCCATGATACGCGAGCCCTTTGAAGCTCATGCCGGTGGAGCGTTTTATTAGGCTCAACGCAGGGGCTGCGGATGTCATTGGAGGTTTGAGTTCCCGGTTGACCATCTGCTCAAGCATTGGCCCCGGAAAGGTGTTTGGACAGGATGGCCCGCATTTCTTCATCGAGCGGCACCGATTCTTGGCGATCGAGGTTGGTGAAGACCGTGATCACGTCGGCGTTGAAACAGTTCGCTCCGTCATGCTTGCGATGGATGGTGTAACCGAAGGTCACCGATGACGTGCCGATCCGCTTGACGCAGAGTTCGACGATGGCGATATCGCCATAGACCAGGGACGCGCTGAACTGGCTCTCGATGGAGACGGTGGGAAAGCCGAGCCGACGGTCCTTGATCATCTGCGGATAGGAGATGGGCGCCGCCGTGTCGAAGAAGTCCTCGAAGGCTGCGTGGCAGAGATGGAAGAACTGGGGGTAGTACACGATCCCGGCCCCATCGACATCATCGAAACGGATCTTCTGGATGCTCGTGAAAGACATCTTTTAGTCATTCTCCTGGGGGTGGAAGTGTCGGGTGGTTCTTGGGTGCCCTGGCCTTACGGATCCGCAAGTTCAGTAGCTCAACAAGGATCGAGAAGGCCATTGCGAAGTAGATGTAGCCCTTGGGGATATGCAACTCTAGGCCTTCTCCTATAAGAGCGATGCCGATCAGAACCAGGAAGCTCAGGGCCAGGATCTTGAAGGCCGGGTGTTGTTCGACAAAGCGACAGATCGCATTGACGAAGATCATCATCGCCAGCACCGAGATGACGATCGCGATGACCATGACAGCCAGGTGATCGGCCATACCGACGGCCGTGATGACGGAGTCGAGTGAGAAGACCATGTCCAGGATCGCGATCTGAGTCAGGACGCTGAAGAAGCTGGCAGCACCGGCATGGCCTTTGGCTCGGGAATGGTCGTCGAGCTGGTGATGGATCTCAAGGGTGCTCTTGGCGATCAGAAAGAGGCCGCCACCGATCAGGATGAGATCGCGCCCCGAGATCGCCTGGCCGAGGATGGTGAACCATGGTTTTTCGAGGCTCATGATGACAGAGAGTGTCATGAGGAGCCCGATCCGCATGAGCATGGCCAGGGCCAGCCCGATCTTGCGCGCCCGATCTTGCTGGGCCACCGGCAGGCGGGCAGTCAGGATGGAGATGAAGACGATGTTGTCGATTCCCAGCACGATTTCGAGGCTGGTCAGGGCTGCGAGGGCCATCCAGGCTTCCGGGAGGTAGATCCAGTCCATGGGCTGAGTTTCAGGTGAAGGATGCCATCAGGTCCAGACTTCTGGGAAACAGTGAACCGCCCATATTCACCAGATCGGGGCCCGGGCGGTTCCGGTGCGAGTCGAGGATGGCGTGACGGCCTTCTCGACATCTCTGTCCGGGGAAGAATCGGGACGCGACAGGGCCTTGGAATCCTTGCTGATTGACGTGCTGAGGGGGCTCTCAGGCCTTGCTGAAGTAACAAAAGTGGACCAAGCCCCTTGGCATAAGCTATTTATGAAGGAATCTTTAGCTTGTTCCGTCCGCTTCCTCGCCGACGTCCGTGAACTGGGACAAATGGGTTGCACCCGCTTGGTGGACCCCCCGGTCTCGCGTTCGTAGGAAGCTTTGTCAGCGAGCCTCATTCTTGGCGCGCATCATCATCCATCACAAGATGACGGGAGTAGTCCGTTGAAGAAGACAGCATTGTTTGTAGTGATCGCGACACTTGCGGTCGGTGTTCTGCCCGCTCAAGACGAGAGGAAGAATGCCAGGGCTGCCCTTGAGGAGATCCGGGCGGCCTTGGAGGCCGGCAAGCTTTCCCCCGAGGAGGCGGAGGCCAAGAAGAATGCCTTGAGAAGCAAGCTTTCCCCGAAGGGCAAGC